>NZ_JBFAWL010000005.1:0-325765 GCF_040680275.1 Streptomyces sp. NPDC052079 | reverse complement strand
CGCTCCTCCAGCGCCTTGTTGTAGACGAGGCGGACGCAGCCGAACGTGCGGGACAGCTCGGCTGCCTGCTCGTCCGTGGGGTAGAAGCGGTACTTGAAAGCCCGCTTGACCTGCTGCGTCACGCCTCACACAGTATCAGATTCCGTGTGAGCGCCGGGTGTCGGCCGGTGGCCGCAGATGCCGAGTCGCCCTGGCGGCGATTCGCCTTTCCCTGCCCCGCTCCGCGGGAGCTTCGTTTCTCCCCCGCAAGCGGGAGGTACCCCCACCCCGGCCTGAAGGCCGGGGTATCCACGAAGGAGGCCCGATGATGTCCTCGGCCGTCGACCAGTCACCGGTCAGCCGCAGGCCGTGGTTGTACACGGAGCCGGCGAAATCCTCGTACAGCTGGGCGAACGCCTCGCGGTCGCCTTCGCGCACACGGCGCCGTAGCTCGTTGTCTGAGTCCCTCACACTTCGTTCTCTCCGTGACACCGGAGGCGTTCCGGTGATCCACGTCACGCGGTGCGGGTTACCGGAGGGCCGCGCGCCCCGGACGCCAGGCCCCCCTGCCGGGTCCGTCCGGAGGCGTTCCGGCACCCTCTCACGCGGTCGTGGATCGGACGCACACGGCCGACCTCGTCAGGACGAGCACCGCCGCGATGGTGAACAGGAAGATCGTCGACACCCCGTTGGCGCGGCGTGCCGGCGGGTGCGACGCTGGAAGTGGTGCTGTGAGCCGACTCCGTTCTCGCCAGGAGGGATGGGTCATGGCCAAGCGTCTGGTCGTCTGCTGCGACGGTACCTGGAACTTCGCGGACCAGCCGAGCAAGACCAACGTCGCGAAGATCGCCCTGTCCGTGCGTCCGGGAACCGTCGCCGGGAAGGAACAGCGCGTCTACTACCACAGCGGTGTCGGTACCCACCGGTGGGAACGTCTGCGCGGCGGGGCGTTCGGGGTGGGGCTGTCCCGGAACGTCCTGGACGCCTACCGGTTCCTCGTCGAGACGTACGAGCCCGACGACGACCTGTTCCTCTTCGGTTTCAGCCGCGGTGCGTACACCGCCCGAAGCCTGGCCGGGCTGGTGCGCAACAGCGGCATTCTGCGCAGGGACCACGCCGACCGGATCCCGGAGGCGTGGGCTCTCTACCGTGACCGGATGGAGCAGCCGAACGGCGCGGCCGCCACGTTGTTCCGCCGCTCCTACGCACGCGAATCGGAGATCGGGTTCATCGGGGTGTGGGACACCGTCGGTGCCCTGGGCATCCCCGTTCCGGGCGCGGTCCGGCTGCAGCCGGCGGCGCGGCGGTTCAACCGCCGCTGGGCGTTCCACGACACCGAGCTGAGCAGTTGGGTGAGCGCGGCCTTCCACGCCCTGGCCGTGGACGAGCAGCGTTCGGCGTTCCGACCGGCGCTGTGGCACCAGCAGCCGGGCGCCGACACGCAGGGCCAGGAGCTGAAGCAGGTGTGGTTCGCCGGGGTGCACTGCGATGTGGGGGGTGGCTATGCGCAGACGGGGCTGTCCGACATCACGCTGCTGTGGATGGTCGACCAGGCCCGCCGGCACGGGCTGAAGTTCGACGCCGGTGTGCTCGGCCCGGAGGGGCCCCGGGTGATGATGCCTCAGGAACGTGTCGACTTCCGCGTGCGGCCGGACGGTTCGGGCCCGGTCCATGCCTCGCGGAAGGGCATGTACCGGCTGTCCCCGCCGCTGCACCGGCCTCTCGGGGAGGCGGTGAACGACAAGGGTGAACCCGACGGGAACGAGTATTTGGCCGTGCCCGCCAAGGAACGCCGTGACCGGGACACCGGTTACCGGCCGCCGGGGCTGGAGCGCTACCTGGGCAGGCAGGACCGGGTCCGGCTGGAGCCCGTGCTGCTGCCGGGCATCTCCGCGAGCCTGCCGCCCCTGCCCCCGGCCGCGTCCGGCCCGGAAGCGGCGGCCGATGAGCACGACCGGCTCCACCGGGCCCGATGAGGCCGCGGCAAATGCCTTTGCGCAGCGTTCTGCCGCCATGGTTGGCTCGCGCTCATGACCTGGCTGCCCCGTGACTTCGTCCATCCCCTCCACGTCGGCGTACCCGGCGGCGGAGGCCACCGGCTGCGCCCGATCAGCGGTGCGGACGCACCGCTGGACTACCCGGCGGTGATGGGTTCGCGGGAGCGGCTGTTCTCGATCTTCGGCCCCGCGTGGGGCTGGCCGTCGGCGACGATGTCGTACGACGCGAATCTGGCCGATCTCGAGCGGCATGCCGCGGAGATCGAGGCCCACCAGTCGTTCAACTACACCGTCGAGAACGCGGACCGCACCGCCCTGCGCGGATGTGTCTATATCGACCCCCCGGAGAAGCAGGGGGCCGACGCCGAGATCTCATGGTGGGTGGTCGACGAGGAGGTGGGCGGCGCGCTCGAGCGGGCGCTGGACGCTTTCGTTCCGCGCTGGATCGCCGAGGACTGGCCCTTCGAGCGCCCGCGCTTCATCGGCCGGGACGTGACCTGGGACGAGTGGATGAAGCTGCCGGACCTGCGGTGACTCCACCGCCGGGCTGCCTGCGAGTCGCGACGTGCGCGGCACGGGGGAACAATGGGCCGTGGTTCCATCGCCGAGACAGAGCCGAGACAGAGGAGACGCGGATGTCCTCGAAGAGGCGCCGGAAGAAGAAGGCGCGCCGCAAGCACGGGGCGAACCACGGGAAGCGTCCGCAGTCCTGATCCATGCCGCACCGGCGTCAGCGGACGTCGTAGGCCGTTTCCTGGCCGGCGTCCGGCCCGGTGAACCTCAATTCACCCCTCGTGACCGACGTCCGTCGCCGCTTCCTGCTGCCGTTCCGGCGCCGGGGCCAGGTCGAGGTCCGTGTGCAGCGGATGGTGGTCCGAGTAGGGCGTGGGCTGCACGTGGTGCTTCAGCGGGCTGATGCCCCGCAGGAAGACGTAGTCGAACTTGCTCTGCCAGTCGGTGGTGGGCAGGCAGGTGCCGGTGGGTGAGGGGCGGCACTCGGGGTCCGTGTCGCCGGCCAGTGCCCACATCGGGGTGAGCTCGGGGGAATCCGGCACGGCGTTGAAGTCGCCGAGAACGATGGCACGGTCGTGCCGGGCGACCTCCTCGGCGAGTGCGGCGATCTGGTCCGTGCGGTATGTCTCCTGGCGGCGTTGCGCCAGGTGCGTGTTGAACACCCGGATCTCCTGGCCGTCCACGGTGGTGGTGACCGCCATGTATCCGCGGTCCTCGGAGCCCCCGTCCCGGTACTCGACGTTGACGCGGTCCTTCATCGGCGCGGCCGACAGGATCGCCTGGCCGTACCCTCCGGGGTTCCACGGCAGTCCCCCGCAGCGGCCCCAGTTCTTGAGCACCGTCCCGTACTGGACGTGGTAGACCAGCCCGTAGAGGTTCTCCAGATGGTTCCGGATCCGCGCGACATCACGCGCGCAGGCTTCCTGCAGGCCGATGACCTGGGGCGCGTAGGAGGCGATCTCGGCTGCCCGGTCGGCGTTGCTGGTCCCGCAGGGGTTGCAGATGTTCCAGGTCATGACCCGGTTGGGTACGACGTCCCTGACGGCGTCGGCGGGCAGTGGCCTGGCGAGGGGGACGCCGCCCGGTGCACTGGGGCCGAGGACCATCATGCAGGTCACGATCACCGCGCCCGCGAGCAACCGAGGGCCCCTTCCGAACACCGTCGCCTCCCCGTTGTCGATACCTGTGGCGGATGACGTCTCTCGGCATGAGGTTAAGTGACAGTCGTTGACGGCAGCATGTGTTTCCCCGTGAGGGAGTGCGTAGGTCCTGACGTCGGGGAGGGGGTGACACCGCCGTCACCCGGTGCGCTTCTGATATCGCCCGGTCCGCTCATCGCTGCCCGCCGGTCCGGGTGTGTTGCAGCTTTTGGGTGAAGCGGTGCATATGGGGGTCGAGCGACTCGGCGGGCTCCTCGAGCACCTCCTCGGCGGTGAGCCAGCGGATGGCGGCGAACTCACGTTCGTCGTAGGAGGTGACGGTGCGCGCGTCGGCGTCGAGGAGGTACCAGAGCGAGACGTCGGTGTGCGGGCCCTCTCCCCGGGTCCGGGTGACGGTGAGGAAGAACGGGTGTTCGCCGGTGATCGGTGACGCCACGGCTTCGAGGTCGAGTTCCTCACGGCATTCGCGGACCACGGCCGCCCAAGGGTGCTCGTCCGGCTCGACATGTCCGCCGGGTGGCAGCCAGAGGCCCGCCTTGCGGTGCGCGACCAGGAGCAACTGTCCGCGCCCGTGGTCGAGGACGACGAAGTAGCTCACCAGATGCGTCGCCGGTACGTCCGGCTTGCGCACGCGGTAGAGCGGTGCCCCGCCGGTGACCCACTGGGTGGCGGTCTCCACATGGGTGCGTTCCAGGGCGTCCCACGGCTCGATGGCTCTGATCGTCTCCAGCAGGCACGAACGGGGTGACGGGCAGTCAGGAGCGGCGGGCGGGCGCGTTGTTGAGGTCATCCGTGCATCCTCGCAGGCCCCTCGGACTCAGCCTTGACACGTTCATGGTCGTCGCTTGTATGGTCTAGGCCAACAGAACTCGCCGCTCCGCTTCGGGAGTTGATCCTTCGCGGGCCCCGACCGTTTCCCCGCGAGGACGGTGAGTGCGCGCCACCTTCGCGCCTCCTGGCCCCCACCCACGAGCGGTCGCCCCGTCGCCTGCGGTCTCCCCCACTGATGACCACATGCGCCCCGGGGACGATCCGATGTGAAGGAGTTCCCCATGCGTACCAGCAAGAAGAAGGCCGCGCTGATCGGCGCGGCTCTCGCCCCCGTCGTCGCCGTCGGCCTCCCTGCCTCGTCGGCGAGCGCACACGGCTACATCTCCGATCCGCCCAGCCGCCAGGCGCAGTGCGCCGCGGGCACCGTGCCCTGCGGGGACATCACCTACGAACCGCAGAGCGTCGAAGGGCCCAAGGGCCTGACCAGCTGCAGCGGCGGCAACAGCCGTTTCGCCGAACTGAACGACGACAGCAAGGGCTGGACCGTCACCCCGGTTCCGAAGAACGCGACCTTCTCCTGGCGGCTCACCGCCCGGCACGCGACGAGCGCCTGGGAGTACTACGTCGGCGGTCAGCGGATCGCGCGGTTCGACGACGGCGGGGCCAAGCCCGGCGAGGTGGTGAACCACCGGGTCGACTTCGGAGGTCTCACCGGACGGCAGAAGGTCCTCGCCGTGTGGAACGTCGCGGACACCACCAACGCATTCTACGCCTGCATCGACGTCAACGTGGGCGGCTGAGCACCGGACGGGGCCGGTTCCGGGAGCGAGCGGTTCGTTCCCGGGGCCGTGGCCGGTCCCGCACCGGCCCCCGACCGGTTTCGTACCCTTGCGCTATGCGCATGCGCCCCACCTTGAGCTGGACCCCTGTCGGGGACCTGCCGCCCGCTACCACCGACACGGCGCCGGTCGCCGATGCGCTGCGCGCCGGGGGCGTGCTGGTGCTCAGCGGGGCGGGCATCTCCACGGAGTCGGGCATCCCCGACTACCGCGGCGAGGGCGGGAGCCTCAGCCGGCACACCCCGATGACGTACCAGGAGTTCACCGCGAGCGTCGGAGCCCGGCGCCGGTACTGGGCGCGCAGTCATCTGGGCTGGCGCACCTTCGGCCGCGCCCTGCCCAACGCCGGGCACCGGGCCGTGGCGGCGTTCGGACGGCACGGTCTGCTCTCGGGGGTGATCACCCAGAACGTCGACGGTCTGCACCGGGCCGCCGGCAGCGAGGGCGTCGTGGAGCTCCACGGCGGGCTGGACCGGGTGGTCTGCCTCTCCTGCGGCACGTTCAGCCCGCGCGGCGAACTCGCGGCCCGGCTGGAGGAGGCCAACCCCGGCTTCGATCCCGTGGCCGCGGGCGTCAACCCGGACGGCGACGCCGATCTCACCGACGAGCAGGTGGCCGGCTTCCGCGTGCTGCCCTGCACGCTGTGCGGGGGCATCCTCAAACCCGACGTGGTGTTCTTCGGGGAGAACGTTCCGCCCCAGCGGGTGGAGCACTGCCGCACCCTGGTCCGTGCGGCGTCCTCGCTGCTGGTCCTGGGCTCCTCGCTGACGGTGATGTCGGGACTGCGCTTTGTCCGCCAGACCGCTGAGGCCGGCACTCCGGTGCTGATCGTCAACCTGGCCCCCACTCGTGGCGACCGGCACGCCCTCACCCGGGTCGCGCTCCCGCTGGGATCGGCCCTGACCACCGTGGCCGACGGGCTGGGGGTGTCCGTCGACGGCAGGACGGCGGCTTGAGGGGAGGGAATCGGGGCGCTTGTGCGAGGATCGTCGGCGGAAACCAGGCCGGCCGGTGATCCTCCTCGGGGGCGGGGCGAGTGGACGACGACGAGATACGCGCATGCTTCGACGGCCGGGCCCGCGTCGTGCTCCGGCCGGGCCGGTACAGCGCGTCCGTGCAGCGCCTGGCCGACGAGGTGGCCCACGCGCTCGGATACCGGTACGTCGAGACAATCAGGCACTGGCCCACGGGATTCTCGCTGGTCTACGAGCGCGACGACGGCCCTCAGGCACGTGACCGCAACCGGCTGACCATTGCCCGGCTGCGCGCGGGTGGCCCGGTGCTGCCGGAGATCGAGCCGCCTCCGCCGCCGCCACCGGGCCCTCCGCCGCCCGCACCGTCAGGTGCTCCCCGGCCGCCGCGCCGACCCCCCGCGGAGCCACCGCCGCCGCCACCCGTCGCACCGGCTGCCCGCCGAATACCGCCGATGCCGCCCTGTCCCCCGCCCCCGGCTCCCCCTCCCCCGGCTCCGCCTCACTCGGCACGTCAATGATCGTTTCCGGCCAACAACGATGGTCGAGAAGTGCCGCCCCAGATGCGTAGGCTGCGAGGCGCACGGCGTCTGTCGGTCCTCAACGCCTGGAGTACGTCGGTGGAGTCACCCACGCCTCTCCCCGAGACGCTGCGTCGCCTCGATCTGGAAGGCGTTGAAGGACATCCCCGCACCCAGCGCCGTCCGCGCTCCCCTGCCCTGGTGGCGGACTCCCCCGGCGGTGCTGCTGCCGGACGGAAGACGGTCCTGTACGACGCCATCCTGGCGCTGACCCCCTACTGCGACCCGGACGTACGGGAGGCGGCCCTGCGCGCCGCGCTGCGCAGCGGGGACGACGAGGCCCGGGCGGCCGTCACGGCGGAGGCGGCGATGATCCTCGTCGCCCGGGAGAGGCAGCGCACCGAGGTGATCCCCAGCCGCGCGAGCCACTGCGGTGTCTCGCCTACGCCAGTCGCTTCTACCGCGCCCCCGTGTCCCGGCTCCCGGATTCGCGCGGCGTGCTTGACACAGCGTGGACGCTCGCCGTGGGACGGACATCCACTACGTAACGACCAAGGGCAGGACCCCGACCGACGCCGACCGTCTGCTGCACCGCTATGTCAGCCGGCTGTCGCGCACCGCGACCGGCTCTTTCCACGCCGCCACCGCCCTGACCGACGTACTGGCTCTGCAGGCGGCGCCCACCTCCCTGGTCAGGCCCGGTATGGTGCTGACCGCACTCGTCGGGCCGCTGCGCCCGGAGCCCGACGGCCGCCCGTTCACACCGGGCGAGTTGAGACTCCTGCGGGACCTTGAGGAAGCGACCGGCGAGTAATCGGCGGCCGGCGCCGCGGCCTGACCGGCCCGCGGGTTCCGGGCGCTCATTCGGCATCGAAGGCGCGACGCGCGCGCTCGACCTCGGGCATGTGCGCCGTGACCCACTCCAGGAGCACCTCGATCGGGTGCCGCATGGTCTTGCCCAGAGGTGTGATGCGGTACTCGACGGCGACGGGGCGGGAGCTCAGGAGCACGCGCTCGACGATGCCGTTGCGCTCCAGCCGGCGCAGTGTCGCCGTGAGGGACTTCTGGGTCACCGCGGGGATGGCGCGGCGCAGGTCGTTGAACCGGCAGGGCCGTTCGCAAAGTTCGTTGAGAACGCTCAGCGACCACTTGTCCAGCACCTGGTCGAGGAATTCCCGGTGCGGGTGCTCGATCCTGAGTTGGCCGTCGTGGCTGTCCGCGGTATCCGGCACGATACGTGGTCTCCTTGAAGTGTCCTTCGTCCACCAGGTAGCAAAGGTATACCTGGTTGGCCCGAGTGAGGAGACCCCGATGTCCGTTCGTCGTTTCACGCCCGAGGGCATGCCGCAGCCCACCCCGTACGCGCATGTCGCCGTCGGCACCGGCACGCGTCACGTGCATGTCAGCGGCCAGGTCGCCCGGTCGGCGGACGGAGCTCCCGTCGCCCCGGGCGACCTCGCCGGGCAGGTCGCCCACGCGCTGCGGAACACCGCGCGGGGCCTGGCCGGCGCGGGTGCGTCGTTCGACGACGTGCTGCGGCTGACGTTCTACGTCACGGACTGGACGCCCGAGAAGATCGGCGCGTTCATGACCGGGGTCGAACAGGTCGCGGAGGAGACCGGGCTGCCGATGCCCCTTCCGCCCTCCTCGCTGATCGGGGTCGACCACCTCTTCGAGCCCGATGTCCTGGTCGAGGTGGAGGCGACCGCCCTCCTGGACTGAGCCCGCCCTCGTATTTACCTTCTCTTTGCAACCCGCGCCGGTGCTGCCTCGTCTCTCCGCACGATCCATCACCCAGCCCGCCCGGTCACCGTGCGGGCGGACCTCGGGCCGGAGACCGCGGGCCGCTCGGCGGCGCGGCGGCGCGGCAGGGCGGCGGCGCGGCAGGGCGGCGGCGCGGCGGCGCGGCAGGGCGGTGCACGTACCGTCCTGCCTGGTTCCGGCAACGTGGTGGGGCACAAGGCTGCCGACCTGCGGACCGGCGTGGCCCGGTGGAACTGCCTATGGTCGCGTCTGTGTGCCGGGAATTCCGGGCGGCGTCCGGTTCGTCCGTCCGGAGGACTGGTGGACGCACGACGAAAAGGCCGCGTCGTGTGTCTTAGCGGCGCACACCGCCCCGCCGTCCGTCCCCGGATACCCGCCCATGCCGCACCTGCACGAGTCCCATGAGCCCTCTCCCCCGATACAGGAGCTGATCGACGAGGTGGTCGTCCGCTTCGACGCCTACGCCCGGGCCCGGGCGGCGCGCGACAGCCTCTTCCCGACGGTGCGGGCAACCCCGCGCGGGGAGCAGCAGGCTTTCGACGCCCTCCAGGCCGCCGTCGTACGCCTGCGCAACAGGCTGGGCTGAGCGGTCGGCCCGGGACCCGCCGCGTGGTCGAATACTGGGAGCAGGAGGGTCTGCGGACGGACTGGGGAGCGCACGTGAGCACACCGCGGGTCGACTACCGGGCGTTGTTCGCCGCGACGCCCACCCCCTGTCTGGTGCTGGCGCCGGATCTGGTGATCGTCGAGGCCAACGACGCGTACCTGGAGGTCACCGGACGGACGAGGGACGAGCTCGTGGGCCGGTACGTCTTCGAGGCCCACCCGGACAATCCCTCGGACGCGTCCGCCAACGGCGTCCGCAACCTGGCTGCCTCGCTCGACCGCGTGCTGAGCTCCAAGGAGCCGGACACGATGGCCGTGCAGAGGTACGACCTTGCCGTCGCCGGGCGCCCCGAAGCGTTCGAGACGAGGTGGTGGTCCCCCGTGAACACGCCCGTCCTGGGACCCGACGGCGAGGTCCGGTGGATCATCCACCGGGTGGAGGATCTGACGGAGTTCATGCAGTCCCGTCCGTTGCGCGGCGAACCGGGACTGGAGGCCGAGCTGTTCACCCGGGCGCAGGACCTCCAGGTGCTCAACGAGGAGTTGCGCGGCGCGCATGCGTGGGAACGCCGTACCGCGCTGACCCTGCAGGACGCCATGCTGCACTCGCCCGACCTTGCCGGTCATCCCGAGATCGCCGTGCGCTACATGCCCGCCACCCGGTCGCTCAACGTCTGCGGCGATTGGTACGACGTGGTCGATCTCGCCGACGAGAAGTTCACCATCGCGGTCGGCGACGTGGTGGGCCACGGTCTGGAGGCCGCCGCCGTGATGGGGATGCTCCACAGCGCCCTGTCCGCGGCCGTCCACGCCATCCCGGAACCCGGCAAGGCCATGGACGTCCTCAGCGGGTACGCCCGTACGTTCGAGGGTGCGCTGGCGACGACGGCGGCCAAGGCCGTGGTCGACCGCCGCAGCCGCCGGATCACCTACACCTGCGCCGGCCATCTCCCGCCCGTCCTTGTCAGCACCGACGGCAGTGCCGTACTGCTCGACCAGGCGACCGATCCGCCGCTGGGCGTCCTGACCGACCAGGGGCCGCGGCCCCAGGCGACGGTGCCGTTCACGCCGGGCGACACCCTCGTGCTGTACACCGACGGTCTGGTCGAACGCCGTGGCGAGAGCATCGACACGGGACTGCGCCGGCTCACCGATGCCGTGTCCGAGCACGCCCGGATGGGCCCCGACGACTTGGCCGACACCCTGCTCACCCGTCTCGGTGTGGCCGACGGCGGGACCGACGACATCGCCCTGATCGTCGTACGGCTCTGACGCGGGGGCTGTGACGAGGGGGGTCTTCGCCAGGTGACACCGGGACCGCCTCCGCCCCACCGTCGGGGATAGCTCCGCGCTATCGCCAGATGTGAGTACCGCCGTTCAACGATTCTCCGGGATTCTGGGCCGAGCCCACCCCGAACTCACCTGTCACACAGGTGAGTTCGTCAGGGCGCGGCCCATGGGGCCGTCAACCCCCACACCCGCACGCCCCTTGGGCGTGTCCGAGGAATCGAGGAACCTTGCGCATATCACGGCTCTTCCCCGCTCTCACCGCGGCAGCGGTGACCGTCCTCGCGCTTCTCGCCCCCAACGCCGCCGCGGCCGAGGCCCCGGCGCCTCCCGTCACCAAGGCTCCCCAGCCCATCATCGGCGGCGGGTACGCCAACAGCGGCCCGTGGGCAGCCCGGTTGTTCTCCAACGGCAGAGAGACCTGTTCGGCGACCATCATCGCCCCGACCTGGATCCTCACGGCCAAGCACTGTGTCACCGGCGGCGGACTGTCGTTCCGCATCGGCAGCCTGGACCAGCACAGCGGCGGCACCGTCGCCAACGGCGTGCAGACCTACACCCACGGCGCGGACCTGGCGCTCGTCCGTCTCGACCGGTCCGTGTCGGCGACCTACGCCCGGCTCGGCCAGCCCGGCTCGGTGTGGGTCGGCCAGAGCGTGCAGGTGTACGGCTGGGGCGCCACCTCGCAGTGCGGGTCCGAGGCCAACTGCCAGTCCCGTTATCTGAAGGTCGCCAACGTCACGGTGACAGGCGGGTGCGGCGACGCCTACGGCGGTTCGGCCATCTGCGCCCGGCGCGGCGACGGCATCACCGCGGGCGGTGACTCGGGCGGTCCGATGATGGCCAACGGCGTCCAGGTCGGTGTCGCCTCCACCAGCGACCGCCAGACGACCACGGCGTACACCAACGTGACGGCGTACCGCTCCTGGATCCAGTCGGTCGCGGGCGTCTGAACCGCGCACGCCGGTCCCCAGGCCACCGGGCCCCTCACCTCGACATGGTGGGGGGCCTTTCGCCATAACGCTTCCCCTGCTGTTACCGCGTCACACGAAGCGCCACAGATGGTCGGCCGTGCCGTTGTCGTCGAACTGGACAACCTGGGCGCTGTTGGATGTGGACATGCCGTCGACGCCGAGCACCTTGCCGCTGTGCTTGTTCCGGATGCGATGCCAGCCGTCCCCGTTGTCCACCAGCGTCCAGAGGTGGTCAGCGGTGCCGTTGTCCTCGTACTGCACGACACGCGCACTGTTCGCGGTGGACATCTGGTCGACGCCCAGCACCTTGCCGCTGTGGCCATTGCGGATCAGGTACCAGCCCTCGCCCCGGTCCAGCAACTGCCAGGCGTGGTCGCCCGTGCCGGTGTTGTCGTACTGGACCACGCGTGCGCTGTTCTCGGTGCACATGTTGTCGACCGCGAGCACCTTGCCGCTGTGTCTGTTCTCGATCCGGCGGAACCACCCCATTGACTGATCCTTACGCACGGGTAAGTTGACTCTCGAGTAAGTAAGTACGGCAGCAACCAGCACGAGAGCATCAGCCGCGACCGGGAGCCGTCATGGGCGTACGCAAGGATCTGAAACGGGCGAAACGACGCACCGATCTGGCCGAGCGGACCAGAGTCGAGACCGTCAGGGACGAACGCGGCGTCGTCCGTGAGGCCCGTACGGCGGCCCTTGCCGCGCGGCCGACCACCGGCAGCACCGCCGACATCCCGTTCACCAACGCGGCCGAGGCGCCCGACGCGGTGGTCGTGCGCCGCGAACAGCACGGCACCTGGCACCCGGTCACGGCGGCGGTCTTCGCCGATGAGGTCACCGCCGTCGCCAAGGGGCTGATCGCCGCCGGTCTCGAGCCGGGCGACCGGGTCGCGGTGATGTCCCGCACCCGTTACGAGTGGTCGGTCCTGGACTTCGCGATCTGGTCCGCCGGCGGTCAGAGCGTGCCGGTGTACGCCACCTCCTCCGCCGACCAGGTGGAGTGGATCGTCCGTGACTCGTACGCCCGGTACGTCGTCACGGAGACCGCGGAGAACACCGCCACCGTCCGGGCGGGCACCGCCGATCATGCCGCGCCCCCGCGGCTGTGGGAACTGGACGCGGGCGCCCTCGCCGACCTCACGGCTCTCGGCGAGGGCGTCCCGGACGAGGAGGTCACCAAGCGCCGTACCGCCCTGACCCCCGACGCCGTCGCGACCCTCTGCTACACCTCCGGCACCACCGGGCGGCCGAAGGGCTGCGTCCTCACCCACGCCAACCTGTACGCCGAGGCCGCCAACACCGTCGAGCTGCTGCACCCGATCTTCAAGGAGGTGACGGACCAGGTCGCCTCCACCCTGCTGTTCCTCCCGCTGGCCCACATCCTCGGCCGCACCCTGCAGATCTCCTGTCTGATGGCCCGCATCGAGATCGGCCACTGCCCGAGCATCGCACCCGACGAACTGCGGCCCAAGCTCAAGGCGTTCAGTCCCACGTTCCTGGTGGGCGTTCCCTATCTGTTCGAGAAGATCCACGACACCGGCCGGGCCACCGCCGAGAAGATCGGGCGCGGTGCCTCCTTCGAACGCGCCCACCGCGTCGCGGTCCGTTTCGGCGAGGCCCATCTGAACCGCTTCCTGGGCCGCGGCAAAGGACCCGGCCCGGGGCTGTACGCCGCCTGGGCGCTTTACGACCTGCTGGTCTACCGCCGGGTCCGCAAGGAACTCGGCGGGCGCGTGCGGTACGCCATCAGCGGCGGCTCCCCGCTGGAGCGGGACCTCAGTCTCTTCTTCTACGCGGCCGGAATCATGATCTACGAGGGCTACGGCCTGACCGAGACCACCGCCGCCGCCACCATCGTCCCGCCGCTGGGCCCGCGCCCCGGCACCGTCGGGCCGCCGGTGCCCGGCACCTCGGTGCGGATCGCCGACGACGGGGAGGTGTGCGTCAAGGGCGGCATCGTCTTCGGGGCGTACCACAACAACCCGGCCGCCACGTACGAGGTGCTCGACGACGGCTGGTTCACCACCGGCGACCTCGGCTCCCTCGACGAGGACGGCTATCTCACCATCACCGGCCGTAAGAAGGACATCATCGTCACCTCGGGCGGCAAGAACGTCTCCCCGGCCGTCCTGGAGGACCGGCTGCGCAGCCGTCCGCCCGTCGGCCAGTGCCTGGTCGTCGGCGACAACCGGCCCTTCGTGGCCGCGCTGATCACCCTCGACCCCGAGACGGTCGCCCACTGGCTGGCGGTGCGCAAGCTGCCCGCCGCCACCCCGATGTCCGAGGTCGTGCGCGACCCCAGGATGCGCGCCGACGTGCAGAAGGCCGTGGACTACGCCAACAAGGCCGTCTCCCGCGCGGAGTCCATTCGCGCCTTCACCCTGATCGACGGCGAGTTCACCGAGGAGAACGGGCTGCTCACCCCTTCGCTCAAGGTCAAACGGCGGGCCGCGCAGGACAAGTACGCGGCGGAGATCGAGGCGCTGTACTCCTGACGCCCCCGCTCCCGCGTGCCCGGTCAGCGCAGGTCGCGCCGCATCAGGACGCGGGGGTGGCCGGCCAGTACCGAGGTCGTGTCGGCGGCATGGGTGAAACCGGCCCGCTCGAAGTTCTTCCGCAGCCCGGCGTACGCCATCGTCAGGTCGACGCGTGCGTCCCCGTTGTCGAGGGGGTACCCCTCGACCGCCGGGGCACCGTGGGCGCGGGCGAACTCGACGGCGCCGGCGATGAGGGCGTGCGAGATGCCCTGCTTGCGGTGACCGGGGCGCACACGGATGCACCACAGCGACCAGACCGGCAGGTCGTCGATGTGCGGGATCTTGCGGTTGCGCGCGAAGGAGGTGTCCGCGCGGGGTGCGACCGCGGCCCAGCCGACCGGCTCGTCGCCGTCGTAGGCGAGGACCCCGATGGGTGTACCGGAACGGCACAGCTCGGCCACGTACTCGCCCCTGGCCGGTCCGCGCAGTTCCCTGTTGAGCTTCGACGGGAGACGGTAGCTCAGGCACCAGCAGACGTTCGCCCCGGGCGACTTCGGGCCGAGCACGGCGCGAACGTCCTCGAAGACGGAGGCGGGGCGGACGTCGATGGTCATACGCCCACGATGCCACGCCGCGTGGGCGTCAGGGCAGCCGTCGTCACCCGTCGGCCCGGGCCGTTCGCTCCAGGAACTCCGCCAGGCCCGCCAGGAGGCGGTCGACGTCCCGGTCGTCGCTGTACGGGGCCAGGCCGACGCGGAGTCCGCCGGTGTCCCCGAGACCGAGGTGGCGGGACGCCTCCAGGGCGTAGAAGCTGCCGGAGGGCGCGTGGACGCCCCGGCCGGCGAGGAAGCGGCCGGCGTCCTGGGTGCGGTGGCCCTCGAAGGTGACCAGCAGGGTCGGGGTGCGGCGGGCGGCGCGGGAGTGGACGGTGACCCCGTCGAGGGCCGCCAGGCCCTTCTCCAGCCGGGCCTGGAGCGAGGCCTCGTGCTCCTCGATCAGCTCAAACGCCGTGCCGAGCCGTGCCCTGCGGTCGCCGCCGTCCTGCTGCCCGGCCGGTCCCGCCGGTCCCTCCGGTTCGGCTAGTCCGGCCAGGAAGTCGACGGCCGCGCGGGTGCCCGCGAGGAGTTCGTAGGGCAGCGTGCCGAGCTCGAACCGCTCGGGAACGGCGTCCGTGGAGGGCAGGAGCTTGTCCGGGCGCAGGGTCTCCAGGAGCTCCGGGCGGGCGGCCAGCACCCCGTGGTGCGGGCCGAGGAACTTGTACGGGGAGCAGACGAAGAAGTCCGCGCCGAGCGCCTCGACATCGACCGGGGTGTGCGCTGTGCGGTGCACGCCGTCGACGTACAGCAGGGCGCCGGCCTCGTGCACGATCCGCGCGATCTCGGCCACCGGGGGGATGGTGCCGATCAGGTTCGACGCGGCGGTGACCGCGACGAGCCGGGTGCGTCCGGACAGCTGCGCCCGGATGTGTTCGGCGGTGAGTTCACCGGTGTCCGGGTCGAAGTCCGCGCGGCGGACGGTGGCGCCGGCCCGTTCGGCCGCCTGCACCCAGGGGCGGATGTTGGCGTCGTGGTCCAGCCGCGTGACGACCACTTCGTCGCCGGGTGACCAGCCGACGGCGAGGGTGCGGGCGAAGTCGTAGGTGAGCTGGGTGGCGCTGCGGCCGAAGACGATGCCCTCCGGGCGGGCGCCCAGGAGGTCCGCCATGGCGCGGCGCGCCTCGACGACGAGCGCGTCGGCGTTGCGTTCACCGGGCAGTGCGTCGCCCCGGTTCGACAGCGGACGGGACAGCGCGGCGGCGATCGCCTCGATGACGGGCAGCGGGGTCTGGGTGCCGCCGGGGCCGTCGAAGTGGGCGGTTCCGGCGGCCAGGGCGGGCACCTGGGCGCGCAGGGCGGCGAGGTCGTAGGTCATGGGTGGCTTCCTCTCGGTGCGGAACCGTGGGCGCGGTGTGCGGTCAGGTGGGGGTGCCCCCGGCCTCGGGTTCCCGTGGCGGGTCGGTGAGCTGCTCGCGCAGATAGTTCCAGACCACCGCGATCAGGGCGGCGACGGGTACGGCGAGCAGGCTGCCGACGATGCCGGCCAGGCTGCCGCCCAGGGTGACCGCCAGCAGCACGACCGCCGCGTGCAAGCCGAGCCCGCGGCTCTGGATCATGGGCTGGAACACGTTGCCCTCGAGCTGCTGCACCACGACGATGATCGCCAGCACGAGCAGCGCGTCCGTCAGCCCGTTGGAGACCAGCGCGATCAGTACCGCGACCAGTCCGGCGAACACGGCGCCGATGATGGGCACGAACGCGGACACGAAGGTCAGCACCGCCAGCGGGAGCACCAGCGGGACGCCGAGGATCCACAGGCCCAGGCCGATCAGTACGGCGTCGATCAGGCCGACGAGCGCCTGCGACCGCACGAACGAGCCCAAGGTGAGCCAGCACCGCTCGGCCACGACGGGAACGTCGGTGGCGAGCCGGCCGGGGAGCTGGCGGCTCAGCCAGGGCAGGAAGCGCGGGCCGTCCTTGAGGAAGAAGAACATCAGGAAGAGCGCCAGGACGGCTGTGACCACACCGTTGACGACGGTGCTCACGCCCGTGACGGCGGTGGTGGCGATGGACCCGGCGCTGTCCTTCAGACGGGCGGTCGCGGCGTCCAGGGCCTCCTCGATCTGTGCGTCGTCGATGTTCAGCGGCGGTCCGGCGGCCCAGTCGCGCAGCCTCTCGACGCCTGCGACGACGCCGTCGCCCAGCTCGCGGGACTCCGCCGCGACCGGCACCGCGATCAGTGCCACGGTGCCCGCGGCCACCAGCAGGAACAGCACGGTCACCAGGGAGGCGGCGAGCGCCGGCGGCATGCCGCGCCGGCGCAGCAAGCGGGCCGGGGGCCACGTGAGCGTGGTGAGGAGCAGACCGACCACGAGGGGCCAGACCACCGACCACATCCGGCCCAGTGCCCACACCACGACCACGGCAGCCACCAGGACCAGCAGCAGTTCGACGGAGACGCGCGCCGAAGTGCGCAGTGCGGCACGGGTTCGTCCCGTATTCAGCGTGGCAGACATGCAGGCACCTTAAGGGGCGCGCCCCGGCCATGTGATCACCGGGATCCGGGGCCGTCACCGGTGGCGGCGCCCGTGCCGCGTGGCCGCCACCGGTGCCGTGTCCTCCGCCGTACGGGTGCGGTCAGTTGAACGGGTCGAGCGTCAGGGACGCCTGGCGCGGGTTGCCGTCGTGGACGAGCGACTCGTGGTGACCGACGTCGTCGAAGGCGAAGCCGTAAGCCTTCCCGTCCGCCATGTGCGCGTGGATGATCCGCGAGTAGTGGTTGGTGACGGGGTCCTGGTAGAAGCCGGCCGCGCTGGAGTCGGGCTGGTTGGGGTTGGTGAGGAGCGTCGTGCGGTGGAATGCCGCGCACAGGGTGCGCGAGATCGGTCCGCGCACCTGGTCGTTCGGCGCGTCGAGCTTGCGGTGGCAGCCGAAGATGGAGGAGGCGTCCGGTTTCTGGAAGCTGGTGACGACGGCGCCCGAGCCGTTGGTGAAGTTCATGACGCCGCCGGAGACCCGTCCGAAGTACTTGACGTCGGGCCGGTCACCGAAGGGCGTGACGGTGATTGTGGAGCCGGAGTACTTCTGCCAGACACGGTTGACGTAGTCGTCGAGGATCGACGCCGGCAGGGCGCCCGTCTCCACCCCGTACAGCGGGGACAGAGCGCGCAGCACGGTGCCGTCGGACCGGGTCTGGATCAGGTTGGCCCAGCCTCCCGGCTGTGCCCTCAGGGCGTTGAACACCCCGTTGTAGCCACCGGGCTTGAGCCGCCCGGCGGTCGCCGTGCTGCCGTCGCCCCGCTGCACTCCCACCGAGTAGGGCGCCGAGAACATGTCGACCTGGGTGCTGTTGAGCCACAGGCCGTCGTTGTTGAGCGTGTACTCCGACCAGTTGAACAGGATGTTCCGGTTGGGGTCCGTCGGGTTCTGCACGGCGGGCTGCACCAGTCCGCCGGTGGTCAGCTTGAACACCATCTTCTGCCCATAGGAGAAGTAGATGCGGCCGGAGGACTTCGGGACGCGGATGGTCATGGTCTGCCCCGCGGCCGGGCCCGGTATCGAGGCGTCGGGGGCGGGCGTGGGCGGGTTGCCGCCCGCGGGCCAGGGGTGGAACGTGCCGTTCGCGTCGGCCCAGCCCTGCCGGCCGGTCGACAGCTGGGTGCCGAGGTTGTAGACGTACACCTGGTCGCCGCGGCCCGAGTTGTTGGTGATCGTCATGGGGATGGTGTCGGGGACCGCGGCCTGGGCGGGGGACGGCACTCCGGCGGCGAGCAGCGAGCCGCCGAGCACCGTGGCGATGCTCAGCCCCGCCGCCAGGCACCGGCGTTTGAGTGTGCGCAGCATGCTCCTTCTCCGTTCAACAGTGGCCGGGAAGTGTTCTGAGAGCGCTCTCAGAGCGTCCCGTCCTGGTATGGACCTGTCAATGGTTTGGGAGCTTCTGGTTCCGGATTCACTCAACTCAGCGGCTGTCAGGCCTCGTTGCGCCGCACACCTCCCCGCGCGGAGGTGTGGGGTTTCGGCGAGGTGTCACTGCCGGTGCGGTGGCCGGGTCAGTTTCCCGGGTGGCTGCCGGGTCCGTGGCCGGGGCCTGCCAGGGGGGTCGGTGAGAGGACCTCGGGTTCCTCCCCGGGCTCCAGCAGAGTGTCCGCCGCGCCGACGATCAGCGGGTCCGGCTTGCCCAGCGCCCCGTGGTCCTTGGCCGGGTAGTCGCAGCGGTCGAGGAGGCTGCGCATGGCCTCCAGCCGGCCCCGGCGCTTGTCGTTGTTCTTCACGACCGTCCACGGCGCGTGGGGCGTGTCCGTGGCCCGGAACATCTCGACCTTGGCCTGGGTGTAGTCGTCCCAGAGGTCGAGGGAGGCGAGGTCCATCGGCGACAGTTTCCAGCGCCGCACCGGATCGACCTGGCGGATCGCGAACCGGGTCCGCTGCTCGGCCCGGGAGACGGAAAACCAGAACTTCACCAGCACGATGCCGTCGTCGGTGAGCAGCCGTTCGAACATCGGCGTCTGTTCGAGGAACTTGTGATACTCCTCATCGGTGCAGAAACCCATGACCCGCTCGACTCCGGCGCGGTTGTACCAGGAGCGGTCGAAGAAGACGATCTCGCCGCGGCCGGGCAGATGGCCGACGTAGCGCTGGAAGTACCACTGCCCGGCCTCGCGCTCGGTCGGCTTCTCCAGGGCCACGACGCGGGCGCCGCGGGGGTTCAGCCGTTCCGTGAACCGCTGGATGGTGCCACCCTTGCCCGCCGCGTCCCTCCCCTCGCAGACGACCACGATCCGCTGACCGGTGTCCTTCACCCACCGCTGCATCTTCAGCAGCTCGATCTGCAGGACACGCTTGGTCCGCTCGTACTCCCCCCGGCGGATCTTCCGGTCGTAGGGGTGGTTCTCCCGCCAGGTCTCGATCGGGTTGCCGTCCCCGTCGAGGAGCACGGGCCGCTCCGGACGCCGGTCGTCCACCTCCAGGCCATGGAGCAGATCGTTTCCGGTCGTGTCCGATGGCGCCGCGTCGGCTTCCATACCGCCTCGCGGCGTGTCCGAGTGCTCGGCCGTCACGTGGTCTCCCGTCTCGATGTGCGCTGCGCTCTGCCGTCAGGGTGCCGTCTGCCCCGCGGAGCCGTGTCCTAGCAGAATCGTATGCCTCCCGGGGGATTTGCGGTGTTTCGACCAGTAAATTCCAGGGCAACGGCGGGCCCGGACGGGTACCGTGCCGCGGGCAACCGGTTCGCGGGCGCGCGGCCCGACGCATCCAGGCAGAGGGGACGCACGACGTGCAGATCGATCTGAAGGGCCGTACAGCGCTGGTCACCGGTTCCACCCAGGGCATCGGTGCGGCGATCGTGACCGGGCTCGCGCGGTCGGGCGCCCGGGTCGCCGTGAACGGGCGCTCCGCCGACCGTGTACGGGAGGCCGGCGCCGCCGTCGAGCGGGAGGTGCCCGGCGCCGATGTGGTGCCGGTCGCCGCGGACGTGACCACCGAGGCCGGCGCGGAGAAGGTCGCCGAGACGCTGTCGCGGGTTGACATCCTCGTCAACAACCTCGGTATCTTCGGCGCCGCCGACCCGCTGGAGATCACCGATGCGGAGTGGCGCCGCTACTTCGAGGTCAACGTCCTGGCCGCCGTCCGGCTGACGCGGCTGTTCCTGCCGGGGATGACCGAGCGCGGCTGGGGGCGCGTGCAGTACATCGCCAGCGACTCGGCGATCGTCACGCCCGCCGAGATGATCCACTACGGGATGTCCAAGACCGCGCTGCTCGCCGTGAGCCGGGGGTTCGCCAAGCAGGCCGCCGGCACGGGGGTGACGGTGAACTCGGTCGTCGCCGGGCCCACCCACACCCGCGGGGTGGAGGACTTCGTCTACGAACTGGTGGACCGGGACCTCCCCTGGGACGAGGCGCAGCGCGTCTTCATGCGCGAGCACCGCCCGCAGTCGCTGCTGCAGCGGCTGATCGAGCCGGAGGAGATCGCCAACATGGTCGTCTACCTCAGTTCCGACCAGGCCTCCGCCACGACCGGAGGGGCGCTGCGGGTGGACGGAGGCTACGTCGACTCGATCCTGCCCTGAGGAGCACGAGCGGGTCCGCCGGCGGGCGGGGCGTGCGCCGCGTGACGCCTCAGTCGGTGGCGAAGCTGTCCGGGGTCCTGATGCGGTCGCGGATCCAGACGCCGGCGGGCTTCAGCGAGGACGTGCCGATCCAGGGGCCGTTGTCCGCGCAGGTGCCGGGGTGGAAGACGGCGCCGGAACGGTGGTCGTCGGAGAAGTTCCAGTTGACCCAGCTGATCTTCTTGTCCGCCATCAGGTCCAGGTAGCGCTGGGACATGCCGAAGTCGTTGGCGCCTTCACCGGCGTAGTTCTGCGTGCCGAACTCGGTGACGAACAGGGGGATGCGGTCCGCGGCGCGCGCGAGGGCCGCCAGGTACGCGCCCCGGTGCGAGCCGGCGTAGAAGTGGAAGGTGTACATGATGTTGGAGGCGTTGACCGGGTTGTTCACGACCTCCGACTCGTCGGCCCCCGCCGAGACGCCGAGCGAGGACCAGGCGCGGGTGCCGACCAGGACGGGGGCGTCGGCGTCGATGTCGCGGATCACCGGGATGATCCGCTCCGCGTAGCTCTTGATCCGCGACCAGCTCACGCCGTTGGGCTCGTTCGCGATCTCGTAGAGGATGTTCTCGCGGCCCTTGTTGCGCTGGGCGATGTCGGTGAAGAACTTCCGCGCATGGTGCAGGTTGGCCATCGGGTCGCCGGGGTCGAGGATGTGCCAGTCCACGATCACGTACATGCCACGCTCGCTCGCCTGCTCGATCAGGGAGTCGGCCAGGGCGGTGAAGTGCGCGGGATCGGTCTCGTAGCCGCCCTCCTGCACATAGGTGGAGACGCGCAGGACGTCCGCCCTCCAGTCCTCGGCCAGGGCGTCGAGCGATCCGTCGGTCAGGCACTGGGGGTACCACTGGGTGCCGTGGGTGCTCATGCCGCGCAGCTGCACCGGGTTGCCGTGCTCGTTGCAGAGCTTGGTGCCGCACACCTCGAGCTGTCCGTTGACGTCCACCGGGGTGCCGGACGCCGATGGGTCGGTGGGCGGGTCGGTCGGTGCGGTGGGGCCTCCTTCGCAGGGCAGGCCGTTGATGGTGCAGTTCTTGGGCAGTCCGGTGCCGACGGCGATGAAGCCGAAGCCCTGCCGACCGCCGGGGGCGACGGTGGCGTTGTAGGAGACGTTGGTGAAGCGGAAGTGCTGTCCCTGCTGAGTCTTGGTGGCGGACCAGTGGCTGCGGACCGTCGTTCCGGCGGGCAGGTCGAACTCGACGGTCCAGCCGTCCGCCGGGATGTCGCCGCCGTTGGTGATCGATACGTCGACGAGGTATCCCGTGTGCCACGCCGTCGTACGGGTGATCTGTGCCGTGAGCCGGGCGTCCGCCGCTCGGGTCCGCGCGGTGACGGCGTCCGCGCCGTCGGGTGCGGGCGGGGCGGGCGCGGCGGGTGCCGCGGGGGCGGTGGTCAGGGTGAGGAGGAGGGCACTGGCGAGGGCCGCGGCGGCTGCGGCGGCCGCGGCTGGGCGTAGCTGGAGACGTGCCGGTGTCATGGGGGGCTCCGTCCCGGGAACCTGATTAGGAAAGTTTCCTAACTTGAAGGAACCAGAACCGGCCTTGCACTGCAAGGTGCACGACAAGCATCCCGGGCGGCGCCTACGACCGGCCCGGTCAGCGGAGCAGCAACTGGACGAGGGCGACGGATCCGATTACCACGATGAGGGAACGCAGCACCACGGGGCTGAACCTGCGGCCCGTCATGGCCCCGAGCTGGCCGCCCAGGGCGGAGCCCGCCGCGATGAGCGCGACGGCCGTCCAGTCGAATTCGGCGACGAAGAGGAAGAAGGTCGCGGCGACCGTGTTGACGATCGCGACGAGCACGTTCTTGACGGCGTTGAGGCGTTGCAGGGGCTCGTCGAGGACCAGGCCCATCAGCGACATGTAGATGATGCCCTGGGCGGCGGCGAAGTAGCCGCCGTAGACACTGGCCAGGGTGAGGCCGGTGAACAGCGGCCATCCGCCGTCCCGCCGGGCGGGGCGTCCCTGCGGCCGGCGACGGTCGCGCATCTTCCTGCTGATCAAGGGCTGCAGTGCGACGAGGACCAAGGCGAGCCCCACCAGGATCGGCACGATGGTTTCGAACGCCTCTACGGGCAGGGTCAGCAGAAGCGTGGCGCCGGCGATCCCGCCCAGGGCCGAGCCGACGCCGAGCCGGCGAACGCGGCGGGCCTGGCCGGCCAGCTCGCGCCGGTAGCCGATGGCTCCGCTGATGGCGCCGGGGATCAGGCCGAGGGCGTTGGAGACCGTCGCGGTGAGGGGTGACAGGCCGGTCGCGAGCAGGACGGGGAAGGTGACCAGGGTTCCCGAACCGACGACCGCGTTGATGGCACCCGCGCCGACGCCCGCCGCGAAGACGCCGAGCATCTCCACCGGCGTCATGCCGCGGCTCCGGTCGCGTCATCGCCGCCCGGGGACGCGGAAGGGCGGCCGGGAGCAGGGGAAACGTTCATGGGAGGACGCTAGCCCGTGGACCCTTCGGCGGTTGCCGAAGGGTCCACGTCCTGCGTCCTGCTCGTTCCCGTCACGCCGCTGTGCGGGCGGTGAGGAGCCGCGATGCCGTGCCTAGGCGGCGCGGTCCGTCGCGGGCTTCGACCGAGGCCTGCGGCGCGGTGCCTCACCGGAGCGCCGCACCTCCGGGGAGCGGTCCTGTGCGGGCCGCTCCCCGGAGGTGCGGCCGCGCTGTGCGGTACCGCCCTCCGCGGTGGAGGTCTGCGCGTCGCGCCCCTGCTTCGCGCGGCCCCGGGAGTTGCGGCCCCGGCCACGGGACGAGGAGGCGGCACGACGGGGGCGTTCCACGACCGGCGCCGCGATGACCACCGGAACGCCCGAGGGGGCCTGGGCGCCCGTGATGCGGCTCAGCTCCGCGTCACCCGACCGCACCTCGGTGATGCGCGGGGTGATGCCCGCCTGTGCCATCAGCCGGCTGATGTCGCGCCGCTGGTCGCGGGTCACCAGGGTGATGACGCTGCCGGACTCGCCGGCGCGGGCGGTGCGTCCGCCGCGGTGCAGATAGTCCTTGGGGTCGCTGGGCGGATCGACGTTGACGACCAGGTCGAGATTGTCGACGTGGATGCCCCGCGCCGCGACGTTCGTCGCGACCAGCACCGTCACCGCCCCGTCCTTGAACTGGGTGAGGGTCCGGGTGCGCTGGGGCTGCGACTTGCCGCCGTGCAGGGCCGCCGCGCGCACGCCGTTGTTCAGCAGGTGCTTGGTCAGCCGGTCCACCGCGTGCTTGGTGTCCAGGAACATGATCACCCGGCCGTCCCGCGCCGCGATCTCGGTCGTCGTACGACGCTTGTCCGTGTCGTCGATGTGGAGCACGTGGTGTTCCATCGTCGTGACCGCGCCGGCGGACGGGTCGACGGAGTGGACCACGGGGTCGGTGAGGTAGCGCCGTACGAGCTGGTCGACGTTTCGGTCGAGCGTGGCCGAGAAAAGCAGCCGCTGTCCGTCGGCCCGCACCTGGTCCAGCAGCTTGGTGACCTGCGGCAGGAAGCCCATGTCGGCCATCTGGTCGGCCTCGTCGAGGACGGTCACGGTGACCTCGTCCAGGACGCAGTCCCCACGGTCGATGAGATCCTTGAGCCGCCCGGGCGTCGCGACGACGACCTCCGCGCCGGCCCGCAGGGCACTGGCCTGCTTGCCGATGGACAGCCCGCCGACCACGGTCGCCAGCCGCAGCCGCACCGAGCGGGCGTACGGCGTCAGCGCGTCGGTGACCTGGCCTGCCAGCTCGCGGGTGGGAACGAGAACGAGGGCGAGCGGACGCCGGGGCTCGGCGCGACGGCCCGCGGTGCGGGCCAGCAGCGCCAGGCCGAAGGCGAGGGTCTTGCCCGAACCGGTACGGCCCCGGCCGAGCACATCACGGCCGGCCAGGGAGTTCGGCAGGGTGGCCGCCTGGATGGGGAACGGTACGGTGACGCCTTCCCGGCCGAGGGTGGCCAGGATCTCCCCCGGCAGGGCGAGTTCGTCGAAGGCCTCCACGACGGGAAGCGCGGGGGTGGTGGTCACCGGGAGGGCGAACTCCCCCGTCACCGGGGTGCGGCGGCTCGCGGAGCCCTTGGAACGCCGCGGCGCACCGACGCGATCGGCTGGGGCGCCCCTGCGGCCACCGCCCTTAGCGATTCCCTGAGCGCCGGAGCGGACGCGGGCCGTTCGATTGTTGGCGCGTGCCTGTGTCAAGTGGAACCTTCCTTGATGTGGCACGTATCAAGGAATGTCCGCCGCAGTGGTACAACGCAGGGAATTGCAAGAACGAGCCGGAAAATGAAGTGGTCACGTCGGCTGTGCCGCCCGGTTCACCCGGTTCATGAGACGAGACCCCTGAGAAAACAACGAACCGGAGCCCGCACCGTCTGGTGCCGACCCCAGTTGCGACGTAGACGTCGGTATGGCGTAGGGGCGGTTCTGCCGACCCTGCGGCTTTTTCGATTACCACGGCTACAACCGAGATCGACAGTAGCACGGCGCGATCGGGCCCGTACAGGTGGTCGTGTGTGGGCTGCGCCGCGCCCGCGGTCGGGAGCAGGGGGCTGCGTCCCAGGACCGCGGGCGCCCGTTGGGTCGGCCGTTCGGTGGGGGTGGTGGCGCGGGCGTTGTCAGCCCAGACGGGCCACCCCGGCGTAGATGGCGCTCTCCTCGGGCTCCGGCGCGGGAGTCGACCGGAACCACTCCGTTGCCGTCACCAGACCGGGCTCGACCAGGTCCAGGCCCTCGAAGAAGCGGGCGACGCCCTCGCGGGTGCGGAAACCCAGGCGGATGCCCGCCCTGGCGTACTCGGCGGTGACCTGCTCGGCCAGCTCCGGCAGACGGTCGGACGAGGCGTGCGACAGCACCAGGTAGCTTCCGGACGGGAGCGCGGAGAGCAGCTCGCCGACGATGCCGTGGGCATCCTGGTCGTCAGGGATGAAGTGCATGAGCGCGATCAGGGACAGGGCGATCGGGCGGTCGAAGTCGAGCACCCTGCGCGCGTGCTCGATGATCTCCCCGGGGCGGCGGACATCGGCCTGGATGTAGTCGGTGACGCCTTCCGGGCTGCTGACCAGCAGCGCCTCGGCGTGCCGCAGCACGATCGGGTCGTTGTCCGTGTAGACGACCTTCGCGTGGGGGACCACGCCCTGGACGATCTGGTGCAGGTTCGGCTCGGTGGGGATGCCCGTGCCTATGTCGAGGAACTGGTCGATGCCCTGGCCCGCGAGCCAGGCCGCGGCCCGGTTCATGAACTGACGGTTCTGCCGGGCCCCGATGTGCGCCTCGCGCGGCAGCTTCTCCCCCACCGCCTCGTCCACCGGATAGTTGTCCTTGCCGCCCAGCAACCAGTCGTAGACCCGTGCCGGATGCGCCTTGCTGGTGTCGATCTGCGGAGGTTCGGGGGTGTTCACCGACATGAGGGGCTCCGTCCCACGGCTGGTTCACGGTCGCTGTTGATCATCAGTCTCGCACATCAACTCGCTTCGGATGGGGCGTATTTGCTCGGGACCGGCGGATGCGCTCGTGGGGATTCGTTCGGTGGTCCGCCCGCCGCGGTTACGGGCGGCGGGCGGACGTGTATTACAGCGGCACGTCTCCGCACAGGTGGGCCTCGACGCCCAGTTCGGCGAAGAGCGCGGCCTTGGCGCGCAGTGCCTTGTCGGCGGTTTCCGCGTCGGGGGCGTAGGCGACGTTGAGGTGGTTGGCGCGGTGGCGGGCCATGAACTGGTCGCGGGTGACGCCGTGCAGGACCGCGTGCATGATCGGCCACTGGTGGTTGGTGGCGTCGAGCCTGCGCCGCGTCTCCTCCTCCGGCAGCTCGACGGCGCTCGCCCGGCCGAGGTCGACGTGGAGCCGGCCGTCCATCAGGAACACGCGCGACCAGACGATTTCGCCGGGCTTGGAGACACCGCTGAGGGTGCCGCCGCCGAGGGGGAAGAACATCGGGGGCTGGCGCATGCTGTACGACTTGTCGTAGCCGCCGTTGTGGGAGGCGGGCACCGAGCCGGAGATCTCGAAGACCCAGACGAACCGGCCCTCGTACTCCTCGCCCCAGCGGATGTCGTGCAGCGTGGTGGCCGGGTCCAGGCCCATCGCCGTCCAGATCCGGTTGGTGACGAGGGAGTCGACGGCGACGCCCTCGTCGACCTCGTTGAAGTGCGGCAGGGGCGCGCCCGGGTACAACTCCCGGGCGCCGTCGCGGCTGCGTACGGGCGGACGCTGCGCGTTGTTCAGCAGGCCCTCGGCGAGATCGCTGGCCGGGACGGTGTCCGTCAGACCCTGCTGGTACTGGATGCCGACCGCGTCGAGCCCGAAGTCGTCGGAGATGCGCAGCGCGGCTATGTACATCTTGAACTGGCTGAGCAGCTGGGCGTCGGTGAGTTCGGTGGCCTCGTCGGTGCCGGTGTGGAACGTCATACCGACGTCGTCCAGCCAGGCGCGGACGGCTTGGGCCTCGTCGTCGGAGACCTTGTTCATCTCGGCGACGAGGGCGCTCTGCGAGAGGCGTTCCTTGTAGATGCCGAGGGGGTTGAGGAGTTCGTCGTCGATGATGGCGTTGTACATGCCCATGCAGCCCTCGTCGAAGACGCCGATGATCGCCTTCTCCTCGCGGAGTTGCCGGGCGAGGGCGGTGCCGAGTTCGGTCTCCGCGTCCTTCGGCAGCGGCGGGAGGGGGCGTACGTGGCTGCTGTCGTGGGTGAGTTCGCCCGTCTCCAGCCAGGTGCGCAGTCCGTCGCGGGCCCAGGTGTCGGTGAAGTCGGGGCTCCACAGGACCGAGTAGTCGCGGCCGGCCTTGGTGAGGCTGCCGGCCAGGTTCAGCAGGCCGACCAGGCCCGGGAATTCGCCGCTCCAGTTGGCGACGACCAGGATCGGGCCCTCGTGGTCGCGCAGGCCGGCGAGGACGTGGTGGCTGTACTGCCAGACGGCCTCCACGACGATCAGCGGGGCGTTCCTGGGCAGGGTCTTGAAGACCTCGATGCCGGCGCGCTGGCTGTCGATGAAGCCGTGGCCCTTGGACTCGTCGACGGGGTGGCCGCGGCGGACCGTCCAGCCGAGGTCGGCGAGGGCGGCCGCGAGGTCGTTCTCCAGCTTCTCCTGGGTTGGCCAGCAGGTGGTGTTGGCGGCGGGGCGGAGGTCGCCGCTGGCCACGGTGTAGACGGTGTTCGGCCCGGCGGCCGGCGGATTCCTGGTGCTGATCATGGTCGTCGTCTCCGCGGTCATCTTCAAGTTCACCAGGGGCGGGAGGTTCGACGATGGCGAGTGACACCATGGCGACTCAGGTCACCACCACACCGGCCGGCCGGCGCGGTCCGTTCTCCTCCCGCACGGGACTGACGGTTCTCGCCGTCGTCGTGACACTGATCAGCGTCCTGCCCGTGCTGTGGATGCTCACGTCGTCCTTCAAGACGCGGGAGACCGTCACCGACGGCAAGCTGATCCCCACGGACTTCACCTTCGACAACTTCGTGTACGTCTTCACGGAGGTGCCGTTCGCCCGTTATCTGTGGAACAGCTTCTTCATCTCCGCGGTGATCACCGTGGTGGCGCTGTTCTTCCACTCGATGGCCGCATACGCGCTGGCCCGGCTCCGCTTCCCGGGCCGCGACAAGCTGTTCGGCGCGATCTTCGCGACCCTCCTGGTGACGGCGCCCGTGGTGCTGATCCCGCTGTTCCTGGTCGTGCGCGAGCTCGGCATGCTGGACAGCTACGCCGGTCTGATCATCCCGTCGATCTTCAACGCCTTCGGCATCTTCCTGCTGCGCCAGTTCTATCTGGGGCTGCCGAAGGAACTCGAGGAGGCCGCGGTGATCGACGGCTGCGGTCACTGGCAGGTGTACTGGAGCATCGTGCTGCCGATGTCCCGGCCGATCCTCTCGGCACTGGCCATCTTCTTCTTCCTGGCCAACTGGAACGCCTTCGTCTGGCCCCTGGTCGTCACCAGCGACCAGGACCTGACGGTGGTCCAGCTCGGCATCGCCTCGTTCCAGTCGCAGTACAGCTCCAACTGGAACTACATCCTGGCGGCGGCGACGATCGCCGCGCTCCCGATGCTGATCCTGTTCTTCATCTTCCAGCGGCAGATCGTGGAGTCCGTCAAGACGTCCGGGCTGAAGTAGTCCCGGTAGTACACGTGAGCGCCGCCCCGGTCAAGGACCGGGGCGGCGCCGTTTGTGCAGGGGTCAGACTCCGCGCGGGCCGGCCGTGCTCTCCCGGATCTGCAGGGTGGTGCGCAGCACCACCGTCTGGAGCGGGGAGGTGTTGTTGCCCTCCATGCGCTGGAGAAGCAGTTCGGCGGCGGTGCGGCCGAGTTCGTAGGAGGGCAGTTCTACGGCGGTCAGGGAGGGCCGGACCAGGGAGGCCCAGGGGACGTCGCCGAAGGACAGGACGCCGACGTCCGGCGGCGTGCGGCCGACCTCCCCGAGAGCGTCCAGGACACCGATGGTCATGAGGTTGTTGGCGACGAACACCGCGTCCGGCGGTTCGGGCAGGGCCAGCAGTTCGCGCATCGCGGTGCGGCCGCCGTCGACCCGGAAGTCGGCGTGCCGGACATACGTCTCCCCGGACGCGACGGTGTCATCGGGTGCGGAGTTCAGCGCGGCGCGGTAGCCCGCCAGACGCTCTTCGGAGGTCGAGGCGCCGGCGGGGCCGGTGATGCAGGCGATCCTGCGGTAGCCGGCCTGGAGCAGATGGCGCGTGGCCACCTCGCCGCCGTGCCGGTCGTCCACGCTCACGGCGTCCACCTCGGCGTCGCGGGGCCGCCGGTCGACCGCGACCACGGGCACCTTCCGTGCGGTCAGCGGTCCGAGGTCCGTCTCCTCCCGGGAGGCCGCCGCCACGATCACGCCGGCCATCTGCTCACCGAGGGCGACCTCGAGGTAGCGCCGCTCCTTGTCGGTGTCCTCGTCCGAGTTGCACAGGACGACCGACAGGCTGGTGCGCTGGGCGGCGTCCTCAACCCCCCGGGCGAGGGAGGTGAAGAACGGGTTCTCGATGTCCGGGATGATCAGGGCGATCACGCTGGACCGCTGCTTGCGCAGCGACCGGGCGACCCGGTTGGGCGCGAAGCCGAGCGCCGCGGCCGCCTCCTGTACGGACTGGACGCGTGCCGGTGTGACATTGCCGCCGTTGAAGACGCGCGAGACCGTGGCCGGGGATACTCCCGCGGCTCGCGCCACGTCATGGATCGTCACCACCTGTGTACGCACCTTTCACCGTGTAGGACTCCACTCTACCTTGCGCCTGAAAAGGATTTCATCCCTCAACCGGCGGCTCCGGGCCGGGTTGAGCGCGGTAGTTGCGGTGTAAACCACCCACGCCGATGGGCATGTACTTGTCATGAACCTGCGGCCCGGTGGTCGGGCCGCAGTCTCGTGGAGGTGTGGGATGCACCGAAGACTCGCCACCGCACTCGCCGCCCCGACTCTGGCCCTCGTCAGTGTCCTGGGTACCGCCACCGCCGCCGACGCCGTACCCGCCGACAAGCCCCAGGTCCTGGCGAGCTGGACGCAGACCAGCTCGTCGAGCCACAACTCCTGGGTCGCCGCCCGGGCCAACCAATCGGCCTGGGCCGCCTACCAGTTCGACTGGTCCACCGACTACTGCTCCTCGTCCCCCGACAACCCGTTCGGTTTCCCGTTCTCGACCGCTTGCGCCCGCCATGACTTCGGCTACCGCAACTACAAGGCCGCGGGCTCCTTCAGCGCCAACAAGGGACGGCTCGACAGCGCCTTCTACGAAGACCTCAAACGCGTCTGCGCCGGCTACGGCGGGGCCACGAAGACCGCCTGCAACAGCACCGCGTGGACGTACTACCAGGCGGTCAAGGCCCTCGGCTGAACCCTTCAACGAGGGGTGATCGGGTCGCGGCCGACGGTGCGCACGACCCCGATCGCTTCCCCTGAGGGTGACGGCATCCGTCCCGCGCCGGAGTCAGAACAACTGCCCCTGCTCGGCAGGGGCGTTCCGGCGCGGGGCGCGGCGCGGGCCGGGGCGACGTGCCGGGGTCTCCTCGCCGAACAGCGGCTCGGTGCCGTACTCGTCCGGCTCGGCCGGCACCACGACGGGACCGGTGCCCACGTTGAGGCACAGCGGGGCCTCGCAGTCGAAGTCCCCGGGCGTCATGTCCGTCCAGTCGCGTTCCCGACGCTCACTCACCGACGCTCCGCTCCCCGTCCATCCGGCCAGGTTATCGCGGGCGGTTGTCAGGCCTGGGCGCGCTTGGGCAGCCGCCAGCCGGGGCGGACGAAGTGGCAGGTGTAGCCGTCCGGGTAGCGCTGGAGGTAGTCCTGGTGCTCCGGCTCCGCCTCCCAGAAGGGCCCGGCCGGCGCGACCTCGGTCACCACCTCGCCCGGCCACAGCCCGGACGCGTTGACATCGGCGATCGTGTCCTCGGCGATGCGCTTCTGCTCGTCGTCGAGGTAAAAGATCGCGGAGCGGTAGCTCATGCCGATGTCGTTGCCCTGCCGGTTCCTCGTGGTCGGGTCGTGGATCTGGAAGAAGTACTCCAGGATCGTGCGGTAGTCGGTGACGGCCGGGTCGTAGGTGATCTCGATCGACTCGGCGTGGGTGCCGTGGTTGCGGTAGGTGGCGTTGGGCACGTCACCGCCGCTGTACCCGACCCGCGTCGTCAGCACGCCCGGGAACGTGCGGATGAGCTCCTGCATGCCCCAGAAACAGCCGCCCGCGAGCAGCGCCCTCTCCTCGGTCCTCGTCATCTCGTCTCGCCCTTCTCCCAGATGTCCTGCGACGTTCTTCAGTGAGAACCCCGCCGCGCACACCATTGTTCCGGCCGCGCCCGCACCGGCGGACGGCGGGCTGGCTAATCTGCCCGCATGCTGAGCGACACGCGGACCTGGGTGGAGAAGCAACTGTCGGCGGGCGAGCGCATCGAGGAGGTGGTGCCGCTGCGCGGGGGCTGGACTTCGCAGATACGCCGGCTGGATATCCGCGGGCCCGGGAAGCGGCGTTCGCTGGTGCTGCGCTCGTTCGTCGAGCCGTTCTTCGTGCGGCATGCGGAGGGGCTGCTGGGCCGGGAGGCGGCGGTGCTGTCCCTGCTCGGGGGGACCGATGTGCCCGCCGCCGCGCTTGTCGCGGTGGACGCGACGGCGCGGCACTGCGACCACCCCTCCCTGCTGATGTCCCTGCTGTCCGGGACGGTCCGGGTGGATGACGAGGGCGCCGGGGAACGTGCCGAACTGCTCGCCCGCCAGCTGCTGCGGGTCCACCGCGTCGAGGTCACCGCGCGGACCCGGCCCCGCGCCTACCAGGCGTGGACCGCTCCCGAGCGGGTGCGCCCGCCCGAGGACACCCGGCGGCCGGAACTGTGGCGGCACGCCGTCGACGTCATCCGCCGGGAGCCGCCGGACCACCGGGCGTGCTTCCTGCACCGGGACTTCCACCCCGGCAACGTGCTCTTCGCCGACGATGGCACGGACGGCGGCACCGGGCTCCGGATCAGCGGGGTCGTCGACTGGGTGGAGACCTCCTGGGGGCCCGCTGATCTGGACGTGGCCCACTGCGCCACGGCCCTCGCGCTGCTGCACGGGGTCGCCGAGGGGATGGCCTTCGCCGACCGTTATGTCGCGGCGGGCGGGAGCACGGCCGAGGATCCCGCAGCGCACCTCTACTGGCGGCTGCTCGATGCCCTGGCCTACGCCCCGGACGCGGAGAAGTTCGCCGTCCCCTGGCGGGAGCTGGGCCGCACCGATCTCACGGCCCCGGTCCTCGCGGGCCGACTGGAGGAGTACGTCGGGACCCTTCTCGAGCGGTACGGCTGAGGACGCCAAGTGTCGTGGCCGGTTTCCCTGGCTGCCTCCGCCCGGGGGTGCGACAAGGTCATCCGGACGGAACAGCTGCTGCGGGACGGCGGCGGGGCGGGCGGTGAGGGCGGTCAGCCGCGCCGCGGGGCTCAGGCGAAGAGGGAGATGCGGGCCGTGATGCTCTTGCCGGCCGGCTCCTGCCGTACGTCCAGGGCCTGGGCGACGGCCATGACAATCTCGAGTCCGTGCTGGCCGACCCGGCCGGGATCCGCGTCCCGGGGCATCGGCGCCGCGGGGTTGCCGTCGTGGACGATGACCTCGACGGCGTCGTCGGCGAGCCGCAGGTCCAGCCCGACGGGGCCCGGCGCGTACTTCCGGGCGTTGGTGACCAGTTCGCTGACCACGAGCTGGGTGACCTCCACGGCGCGCGTGGACACCGGCAGGCCGTCCTCCGCCCGCACCCGGCTCAGGAACGCGGCCGCGAGGTGGCGTGCCTGCGCGATCCAGGCACCCTCGTCGTCCAGGGCGTAGGACGCCCGCCGCCCCAGTGCCCCTGGCACCGCGTCCCCTTCGCCGACAGCTCCTGGTTCCATCCGGTCCGCCTTCACTCACCGATCACACCGCGCGACTACCCGCATCGCTCCCCCGCACGCCACTGAAGTGTGACAGGTACCTCCGACACCTCAGCCGGCCAGGTGCCGCTCCATCCAGTCGGCAGCGGTCCGGCGGAACAGACGGCGGTTGTCGGCGCGGCGGAAGTCGTGGCCCTCGTGGCGCAGCAGCAGCAGTTCGGCCTCCACCCCGCGTTCCCCGGCGGCCCGGACGAACTGCTCGGACTCGCCCGGGGCACGTTGGTGTCGTGCTCCCCGTGCACGGCGAGGATCGGGGCCCGCAGCGCGTCGACGCGGCTCATCGGCGACAGTTCCCGCAGCAGTTCCCGGTCGTGTTCCGGGTGCCCGTACTTGTGGGCGGCGGACTGCGCGATCCAGGGTTCGGTGCCGGCGAAGAAGGTGGCGAAGTCCGATATGCCGCACACCGCGACACCGGTGCGGAACAGGTCGAGGTGCCACACCAGCGACGCCATCACCAGATAGCCGCCGTAGGAGCGGCCCATCACGGCGATCCGCCGGGTCCGCCAGGCCGCGCACCATCACGTGCGCGGCGCAGTCCGCGACGTCGTTGATCGCGCCGAAGCGTCCCCTGCCCAGGTCCGCGTCGCGGAAGGTGCGCCCGTACCCGGACGATCCGCGGACGTCGGGCGCGAACACATCCAGTCCCCTGCCGAGGAGTTCGAGGTAGAGCGGTTCGAGCACCGGGCGTTCCTGTTCCCCGGGGCCGCCGTGCAGGTGCAGGACGCAGGGTGCCGGTTCGCCGGGCGAGCGGCCCGGGGCCCGGTAGTACCAGCCGCCGAGGGTGAGTCCGTCGCGGGCCACGGGGCTCATGGGCATAGGTCGCACGGGTGTGCGGCCCGTCCGGAGGATGTCCTCGTCGCCTGAGGACCAGGGGGTGCGCAGGGGTTGTCCGTGCGGCAGCCACCACACGCCGGGGTAACGCTGTGATCCGGACAGGGCGACCACGGGGGCGTCGGGGTCGGCGGTGGGGGCGATGCGCGTGACCACTGTGGACGGCCGGGGGCGGCACGTCGTACGGCGTGGAGGTGTCGGCGAGCGGCAGCGGCTCCGGGGAGGGCAGCTCCCGGGTGGCGGCGTCGGTCCGGGTCTCCATGCCGGTCAGCGGATCCCGTGTGTCTGCAGCCAGGTCTCCAGCAGCGCCATCTGCCACAGGGTGTTCGCTCCTCGACTGGTGCGGTGGGCGTTGGGTGCGTCGAGCAGTGCGGCGACGCGGTCCTCGCGGAAGACGCCGCGGGCCCTGGCCTCTGGGGCGGCCAGGGTCTCGCGGACGCGCTGGAGGACGGGCCCGGCCATGTGCTTGATCGCCGGGACGGGGAAGTAGCCCTTGGGCCGGTCGACGACCTGGCGCGGCAGGACCCGGCGGGCGGCGGCCTTGAGGACGCCCTTGCCGCCGTCCGTGAGCTTCAGCTCGGGCGGGCAGGCGGCGGCCAGTTCGACGTCCGGGTCAGCCGGGCGTGCCCGGTGTCGTGGCCGAGGGGACGTGGGCCGGGGTCGGGGCCTCGGCCGCACCGGGCGGGTCTGACGGATGTCGGTGACGGCGGCGGGCGGTGCTGGGGGCGAGGCGGTCGCCGCGGGTCTCGGCGGCCAGCATGTCGATGCCGGCGAGCAGGTCCTCGTCCCGTGCGGACCGGCGGAGCCGGTGTGCGGCGCTGCCCGTCGCGAGGGCCTCGTCGAGAAGCGTGCGCACGGTGGTGAAGTCGCCGTGTGCCTCCAGGGCGGGGCGCAGCCGGTGCAGCATGCCGCGCAGCACCGTGGGTGCCGGGGTGCCGCGGCGGGTGGCCGGGTCGACGAGCCGGCCCTCGAGGCCCGAGCGCGCGGCGCGCCAGCTGGCGGCGCGCAGCCACTCGTGGTGTCCGTCGCATTCCGGCTCCGCCCCGCGCTCCAGGCGGTCGAGGGCGTCGCGCACCAGCGCCCGGAACAGTCCGGCGACCAGCACCACGGTCTCGGCGCGCGGGCAGGCGTCGCAGATACGCAGTTCGAGCGTGCGCTGGTGTGCTGACGGCCGTACGTCGTGGTAGAGCATCCCGGCGTCGGTGATGACGCCGGAGTCGATCAGCTCCGCCATGGCGGCGTCGTACGCGGCGGCGCTCCGGTAGCAGCCGACGGGGCCCGCGGTCGGCCACCGCTGCCAGAGCATGGTGCGCCAGCTGGCGTACCCGGTGTCGGCTCCGAGCCAGAAGGGGGAACTGGCCGTCAGGGCCAGCAGGGGCGGCAGCCAGGGCGAGACCAGGCACATGGCGCGTACGGCGGTGTCCCGGTCGGGTACGTCGACGTGCACCTGGGCGCTGCAGATGAGCTGCTCGTCGGCCACCCGGCGGTAGTCGTCGGCCATGCGCCGGAAGCGGGGGTCGGCGGTGACCTGGTGGGAGGTGACGTGGGCCAGCGGAACGGTGCCGGCGGCGACGACGGCCAGGCCGAGGGAGGAGGCGACCGCGTCCAGCCGGCGGCGGGTCCGGGACAGGTCCGCGAAGAGGGCCTCCAGCGTGTCGTGGACCCGGCTGTTGCTCTCCACGGCCGACTGCTGCAGTTCACGGCGGAAGCCCGGTCCGCCGAGCCTGTCGAGCAGCGTGCCGGCGCGTGGCACGAGCCGTCCGCTCTCCACGTCCACGATATGGAACTCTTCCTCTGCTCCAATGCGCTCCGTCACCGCTGGTCCCCTTGCCCTCGCCGTGTGCCGTACCGCCGGGGCCCGGGGGCAGCGACGGTAATTCGGCCCATTCCGGGTGCCCAGCATGAGGTGAGGGCATTCGGGCTCGGAAGTCACTCCGGCCGCGTCGCGGGTGCGCCGCCGGTCCTGGCGGTTGTTCTTCAGTACGTCGGCGGCCGCGGCCTGGACGGTGAAGTCACGGGAGAGCAGTTTGAGCGCCTTCGTACGGGAGACGGCGCCGGCCAGTGGAACGCCTCCTCATCTCCGGCGTCGAGCCGAGCCTCCGCGCTCTGACGACGGTCTGCCGGGAGCTCGGCCCGTTCTGGACGCGGCCGCCACCGGAGCCGTCCGCGCACGTCCGAAAGGTGCCTCCGGTGCCACCGATGGGTGACGCTCTCTCATTTTCACTAGAGTGGGCCGGTCAGTATCCGGCTCTCACGGACCAATGAGGTAATCGCGAACCATGCCGACCGAAACGTTTGAGTTTCAGGTAGAGGCCCGTCAGCTGCTCCAGCTGATGATCCACTCGGTCTACTCGAACAAGGACGTCTTCCTCCGTGAGCTCGTCTCCAACGCCTCCGACGCGCTAGACAAGCTACGTCTGGCCGCGCTGCGGGACGACACGCTCGACGCCGACGTCTCCGACCTGCACATCGAGCTGGAAATCGACAAGGACGCCCGGACCCTCACCGTGCGGGACAACGGCATCGGCATGTCGTACGACGAGGTGGGCCGGCTCATCGGCACGATCGCCAACTCGGGCACCGCGGAGTTCCTGCGCGAGCTGAGGGAGGCCCAGGACACGGCCGGGGCCGAGGGGCTGATCGGCCAGTTCGGCGTCGGTTTCTACTCGGGCTTCATGGTCGCGGACGAGGTCACCCTGCTGACCCGGCACGCGGGCGAGCGGCAGGGCACCCGCTGGACGTCGCGCGGGGAGGGCACGTACACCCTGGAAACGGTCGACGACGCTCCGCAGGGCACTTCGGTCACGCTGCACCTCAAGCCGGCCGACCCCGACAACCAGCTGCACGACTACACCTCGGTGTGGAAGCTCAAGGAGATCGTCAAGCGCTACTCGGACTTCATCACCTGGCCGATCCGGCTGGTCGGTGAGACGAAGGACGACGGCGAGGCCGCGGAGCCGGAGACGCTGAACTCGATGAAGGCGCTCTGGGCGCGTTCCCGCGACGAGGTGTCCGAGGAGGAGTACCACGAGCTGTACAAGCACATCGGCCACGACTGGCGCGCACCGCTGGAGACCATCCAGTTGCAGGCCGAGGGCACCTTCGAGTACCAGGCCCTGCTGTTCCTCCCGTCGCACGCCCCGCACGACCTGTTCCAGCAGAACTACCGGCACGGGCTGCAGCTCTATGTGAAGCGTGTCTTCATCATGGAGGACTGCGAGGCGCTGCTGCCGTCGTATCTGCGCTTCGTCAAGGGTGTTGTCGACGCGCAGGACCTCTCGCTGAACGTGTCGCGCGAGATCCTCCAGCAGGACCGGCACATCCGGATGATGCAGCGCCGGCTGACCAAGAAGGTGCTGGCGTCGGTGAAGAGCATGATGACCGACGACGCCGAGCGGTACGCCACGTTCTGGCGGGAGTTCGGCGCCGTGCTGAAGGAGGGGCTGGTCACCGACGCCGACAACCGTGACGCCCTGCTCGCGGTGACGTCGTTCGCGTCCACGCGCGAGGACGACGGGACGGTCACGCTGGCGCAGTACGTGGAGCGGATGCCGGACGGCCAGGACGACATCTACTACATCACCGGTGAGTCGCGCGAGAGCATCGACAGCTCCCCGCACATGGAGGCGTTCCGGGAGCGGGGCATCGAGGTGCTGCTGCTCACCGACCCGGTCGACGAGGTGTGGGTCGACGCGGTGGGCGAGTACGAGGGCAAGCGGCTGCGGTCGATCGCCAAGGGCGAGATCGACCTTGATGCCCGTGAGGACGACCGGAGCGAGGAGGACCGGGAGGCGCAGGCCGAGGCGTACGCGGGTCTGCTGGGCTGGATGCGGGAGCGCCTGGAGGAGGACGTCAAGGAGGTGCGTCTGTCGACGCGGCTGACGGTGTCCCCGGCGTGCCTGGTGGCCGACGCGAACGCTCTCACGCCGGCGCTGGAGAACATGTACCGGGCTATGGGCCAGGAGGTGCCGCGCGCCAAGCGGATCCTCGAACTCAACCCGGATCACGCGCTGGTGAAGGGCCTCAACGAGGCGTACGGGGAGCGCGAGGACCGCTCGGAGCTCACCGACACCGCCGAACTGCTGTACTCGCTGGCCGTGCTGGCGGAGGGCGGCCGGCCGAAGGACCCGGCGCGCTTCGTCCGGCTGATGGCGGACCGGCTGGAGCGCACCCTGTGAGGTGACCGCGCGCCCGCCCGTGTTCAGACGCGGGCGGGCTCGTCGGGAGCCGGCCGCCGGGCGGCCGCCCGCAGGCGCCGGCCTCTGCGGGTGAGACCCCAGGGCTTGACGACCGAGATCACCGTCATGAAGACATAGGCGGTGAGGGAGACGACCGGCCCGATGAGGACGTCGCCGCCGTCGGGCAGGGCGTGCCCGGCGGACGCGGCCTCCGCGGCCGCGCTCACTCCCGGCCGCAGCGCGAACGCCGTGGCGGTGGTCGTGGCCAGGGTCAGCCAGAACTTCGTCCAGACCCAGCGGTGCCTGGCCAGACCCCAGGGCGTGCCGAGGGACAGCATGAGCCCGCTGAGGAGCGTCAGGAAGGCGATCGGCAGCAGGAGCCGGTCGGCGAAGAGCTTCATGGCCCGCACGGACGCCTCCACCATGGCCGGGTCTCCGGTGGTGTTCGCGGTGATGCCGAGTGCGAGCAGCCCGACCGTGAGTCCGAGCCAGCCGGCAGAGGCGACGACATGGGTGACAAGGTGGGCCCGGCGTGCGGGGCGGCTGAGTTTCACGCGACCCACGGTGCCGGGCCCGGGCGGCGCGGGCATCTGACGGCGGGAGCAACCCGGCGTACTGACGTCGGCGTACGTCGCGGGGGTCAGCGGTCGCGCAGCCGGCCCGCCTGTGCCACGGTGTGCCGGGCCGCGCCGGCCGGGGTGGCGGGATGACCGCGCACGAAGCGGCGTGCGGCCAGGGCGGGCTCCCGGGCCGTCCGGTACGCGGCCGGGCCCGCCCCGGCCGCACCACGGCCGCCTCTTGGACGGGCAGTTCGGAGCGCACTCGGTCCGCACCGGCCGCAGCGTTCCACGGGAGCCCCCTCCCTCACCGAGGAGTGAGCTTTTCGGCCGAACGGGCCGCTTGCCGACGGCCGGGTCCGGGCACATGTGAGCGGTGACTTCCCCTGACCTGATCTACACCCTGCTTGGTGCCGGCGCCCTCCTCGCGGCCGTGCTGCCACGCCTGTTGGCCGGGGTACCTCTGTCGCTGCCCCTGGTGTTCCTGGTCTGCGGAGTGATCCTCCAGCTGCTGCAGTTGCCGATGCCCGAGCTGGATCCCGTGTCGGACCGGGCCTGGGTGGAGCATGTCACCGAGATCTGTGTGGTCACCTCCCTCATGGGTGCCGGACTCGCCCTGAACCGGCCCTTCGGCTGGCGCAGCTGGCGGGCCACCTGGCGGCAGCTGGGCGTCACCATGCCGCTGACGATGGCCGCGGTGGGCTTCCTCGCCTGGGGTGTGCTGGGCTGGGCGCCGGCTTCGGCCCTGCTGGTGGCGGCGGTGCTGGCGCCGACCGATCCGGTGCTCGCCTCGGAGGTGCGGGTGGGCGCGCCCACGGATTCCGAGCACGACGAGGACGAGGTGCGCTTCACGCTGACCAGCGAGGCCGGGCTGAACGACGGGCTGGCCTTTCCCTTCGTCCTGGCCGCCGTCGCGCTCGCGGCCGCGGCGGGCGGGCGGGTGACGGGCGGCGGGATCGCCCACTGGGCCCTGGTGGACCTGCTGTACAAGTGCGCGGTGGGCGTGGCCGCCGGGCTCGCGGTCGGCGCGCTGCTGGGCTGGCTGTTCTTCCGTGCGGGGTGGCGGGCGATGCGGCTGTCCGAGCACCGGGAGGGTTTCGTCGCCATCGGCGCCACGTTCCTCGCCTACGGGGTGACCGAACTGCTGCACGGCTACGGTTTCGTCGCGGTGTTCGTCACCGCCTGCCGGATCCGCGCGGCGGAGCGGGCGCACGGCTTCCACATGGTGCTGCACGACTTCGTGGAGCAAGTGGAGCGGCTGCTGACCGCCGCCCTGCTGTTCCTGCTCGGCGTGTTCGTCGCCCAGGGCGGGCTGGGGCCGCTGACCTGGCAGGGTGCATTGGTGGGGTTGCTGTTGCTGTTCGTGATCCGGCCGCTGGCCGGGTGGGTCGCCCAGCTCCGTACGCCCGCCGGTCCCCGGGAGCGCCTGGTGATCGCCTTCTTCGGGATCCGCGGCATCGGCTCGCTGTTCTATCTGGCCCACGCGCTCGGCTCTCCCGGTTTCGACGTCCCGGCCCGCCAGTTGTGGGCGGTGGTGACCTTCACGGTGCTGGCGTCCGTCGTCCTGCACGGGGTGACCGCCACCCCCGTCATCTCCCGCCTCGACCGGCTGCGCCGGCGCAAAGCCCGGTCGGGCCGCGCGGGAACGGACCCGGGCGAGGACGAGGTGGCGGGCGAACGGCTGTAAGGGCGTCGTCCGGCCCGGCGGGGGCGGGTCCCGCCCGACGAGGGCAGCCGTCCGGCCCAGCCAGCCCGACGAGGGGCAGCCGCCCCGCCCAACGAGGGGTCCCCCCGGCGGGAGCGGCGCCTCGGCCCGACGGGAGCCGTGCCTGGGCCCGGCGGGAGCAGTGCGTCGGCCCGGCGGGAAGCCGCCCGGCGGGGGCGGCGGTCCCGCCCGGCGAGGGCAGCCGTCCGGCCCGGCGGGGGCGGCCGTCCCGCCCAACGAGGGGTCCCCCGGCGGAAGCAGCCCCTCGGCCCGGCGGGAATCCCGTCAGCCGGAGCGGCCGTCCGCCCAGCGGGGACGGCCGTCCGGCCCAACGAGGGCAGCGGTCCGGCCAGGCGGGAGCAGCGCCTCGGCGCGGGCGGAGGGTCCCGCCCAGCGGGAGCGGCGGTCCCGCCCGGCGAGGGCAGCCGTCCGGACCAGCGGGGGCGGCCGTCCCGCCCAACGGGGGCGGCCGTGCGGCCCGGCGAGGGCAGCCGTCCGGACCAGCGGGGGCGGCGGTCCCGGCCGAACGGGGCGGCGCTTCGGGCGGCCGGGCCGACGGCGCGCCCCCCAACATGAGCGGAGCCGACCCACCGGCCGCCCTGACCGGAGCGCCCCCGCCGTTCGGGGTGAGCGCCTACTGCGAGCCACTGGGACGGCCCCGCCGGCCCACCGAACCGACCGCCCGCCTGACCCTGGAAACCGTGCCCTCGCCGGACAGCCCACCCGGGCCGGCCGCCGCGCGACCCACCGAACCACCCGGCGCACGACCCACCTAGCCACCGGATCTGCGGTCACCCGCCAGCGAGCCCCGAACACAGCCCACCGAGCCACCTGGTGCACGGTCCGTCCGGTTACCGGGTCCGCGGCGCAGCCGGGCCACCGGGTTCTGCACGCACGCTCCGCCAGGGCATCGGACAGTTCTCGCGGTGCGCGCGCGGCGTTCCGATGTGCGCGGTCGTTCCGTTCGGTGGAGTCTGGGGATCATGCCGCGGAAGGATGCGCAGAAGGATGCACGGGACGGCGGGGGCGACGACGTGGAGGCCGTCCTCGACGAGCTCTACGCGCTGCCGCCGTCCGAGTTCGTCGCCCGGCGTGAGGAACGGGCCGCGGCCGCGAGGAAGGCAGGGCGGGCCGGTGACGCGCGCCGTATCCACGCCGCCCGCCGCCCCACCCTCGCGGCCTGGGCGGCGAATCTACTTCGGCGTTCCCGGCCCGAGGAGGCGGAGCAGTTCCTGGAGCTGGGACGGGCGTTGCGCGAGGCGCAGGCCACCCTGGATCCGAGCGGGATGAAGGAGTTGTCGGCCCAGCGGCGGCGCATCGTCTCCGAGCTGTCCCGGGAGGCGGCCAACCTGGCCCGGGAGGCCGGACATCCGTTGTCGGACACGGTCCAGCGGGACGTGGAGACGACCCTGCACGCCGTGCTCGCCGATCCGGAAGCGGCCGATGCGTGGGCCGCGGGCCGGGTGGCGAGCACGCTCACCCCGCCCTCGGGTTTCCCCGCGGACACGGCCGCCGCGGCGGAACCGGCGGGGAAGGAGTCCCGCACCGAGGACGAACTGGCGCAACGGCGCGCGGAGCGCCAGGAGCGCCAGGAGCGCCAGGAGCGGCTGGCCCGGGCGCGGGAGGCGGCGCGGGTGGCCGAGGAGCTGCTGCGTGACCGGCGTGCAGAGCAGGAGGAGGCCGACGCCTCGCTTCGGCAGGCGCGGGAACGACGCGACGAGGCCGAGGAACGGGTGTCCGCCCTGGAGCAGCAACTGCGGGAGGAGCGCGCCGAGTTGGAGCGGACAGAGCGGCAGCAGCAGGAGGCGGAGAAGCGGCACTGGGCCGCCGCGGACGCGGTGGGCAAGGCCCAGCAGGCAGCGGAGGAAGCCGTGCGGGAGGCGGAGCAGGCGGGGAAGCGGGCACGCTGATCGGGGCACGTGGCCGGGGCACGGCAGAGTCGCGCTGCTCGAAATGAGCCGTGTATTGGCATAGACCTGACACCAACGGCTCGCTAAGCTCTGCTCGACTCGCCTCGAGAGCGCTCTCACAGTGCGGTTGTTCCACCCCCACCTTGCTGGAACGACGAAGGGCAACCTTCCATGAGACGCACCGGACTCACGCGTGCCTGCGTGGCCGCCCTGTTCATGATCGGCAGCTGGGCCGCGGCCGGCACCCTGCCCGCCTCGGCGCAGAACGCACCCGACTCCCCCGCCACCCGTGCCGCCGACTCCGCCCCCGCCTCCACCGCCCTGCTGGACGCCATGCAGCGGGACTTCGGCCTGACCCTCGCCGAGGCGCAGGGCCGGCTGGCCGCCGAACGCGCGGCGACCGAGCTCGCACCCGAGGCGCGCAGAACGGCCGGAACCGCCTACGGCGGTGCCTGGTTCGACGCCAGGAGCGAGAAACTGACCGTCGCCGTCACCGACGACGCCGACCTCTCGACGGTCCGCGCCCTGCGCGCGTCCGGCGCCGCCGTCCGCACCGTCGAGCACAGCGCCAAGGAGCTCGACGCGGCCAAGTCCCGTATCGACCGGCTCGACGCGCCGTCGGGCGTCAACAGCTGGTCCGTGGACCCGATAGCCAACTCGGTCGTCGTAAACGTCGTGGACGCCCAGCGAGCAGACAACGATGTCCGCAGGTTCGTGGCCAAGGCCCGCGCGGCCGGCCCCGTCACCGTGCGCACCGTGGCGGGCCAGGCCGGGACCTTCGCCGCCGGGACCGTCGGCGGCGACCCCTACTACACCGGCAACGTCCGCTGCTCCATAGGCTTCTCGGTGCACGGCGGCTTCGTCACCGCCGGGCACTGCGGCGGGGTCGGACAGCAGGTCAGAGGCTGGGACGGCTCGTACATCGGGAACTTCCAGGGCTCCTCGTTCCCGGGCAACGACTACGCCTGGGTCAACGTGGGCAGCGGCTGGTGGACGGTGCCGGTGGTGCTCGGCTGGGGCACGGTGCCGGATCAGCTGGTGCGCGGGTCGGTGGAGGCGCCGGTCGGTGCCTCGATCTGCCGCTCCGGGTCCACGACCCACTGGCACTGCGGCAGAGTCCTGGCCAAGAACGAGACCGTCAACTACAGCCAGGGCGCGGTCCATCAGATGACGAAGACGAGCGTCTGCGCCGAAGGCGGCGACTCGGGCGGCTCGTTCATCAGCGGCGACCAGGCCCAGGGCGTCACCTCCGGAGGCTGGGGCAACTGCTCCGGCGGAGGCGAGACCTGGTTCCAGCCGGTCAACGAGATCCTCAACCGCTACGGGCTGACCCTGCACACGGCCTGACGAACCGGCCACCCATCAGCGGGCCCCGCCGGACGACCGGCGGGGCTTGCTCCTGCGCGCACCAGCGAAAGTTACCGTGCCGTAACTTACTCGTGGGTTACCAGCGGTAATTGAGCGCTGTTAGTTTCACGTTTCACCTTCCGGAGCAGAGCGAGGAGTGAGCCGTGAGCCGTATCAGCAGCGTGCTGACCACCATGGTCGCCACGACCGCCTGTATGTGCGTGGCCGCGCCGCCCGCCGCCGCGACCGACCCCGTCGTCTCGCGGGGCGTCACCATCCCCGCCTTCTACACACCGCCCGCCGAACTGCCCACGGGCAACGGCGTACTGGTCCGACACGAGCCACTGCGTCTCGGGCTGAGCCTGCCCGGCCTGGGCGGCCGCACCCTGCCGGGAACCGCGACCCGTCTGATGTACACCTCCACGGACTCCGCCGGGCAGCCGGTGGCCGTCACCGGCGCCTACATCGAGCCCTCCGCCCGCTGGAAGGGCGCCGGCCCCCGTCCCCTGGTGGTGGTCGGTTCCGGAACCATGGGCCAGGGCGACCAGTGCGCAACCTCGCTCGCCCTCCAGCACCCTCTGACCCTCAACAGCCGTACGGTTTCCTTGGGTTACGAGACGCTGGCGATCTACCGGCTGCTCGCCACGGGGGCAGCGGTCGTCGTCACCGACTACGTGGGCCTCGGCTCCACGGACCGGCTCCACACCTACGTCAACCGCGTCGACGAGGGGCACGCCATGCTGGACGCCGCCCGCGTCGCGCGCTCCGTGCCGGGAGCGTCCGTCACGGACACCTCCCGCGTGGCCATGTACGGGTACAGCCAGGGCGGCGGGGCCAGCGCCTCGGCGGCCGAACTCCACCGTACCTACGCACCCGACGTACCCCTCGTGGGCACCTACAGCGGGGCGCCACCGGCCGATCTGACGGAGGTCATGAAGGGCGTCGACGGGAGCGCCCTGGCCGGCGCGCTCGCCTGGTCGATCAACGGCTTCGCGCAGGCCGAGCCCGAGCTGCGCAAAGTCGTCGACGAGAACGTCAACGCCACCGGACGCGCCGCGCTGAAGGACATCTCCACGACCTGCGTCGGGGACGCGATCCTCGGCTACGCCTTCACCAAGAGCACCAAGTGGACGTCGAGCGGGAAGTCCGTCGCCGCGATCATCGCCGAAGAACCCACCGCCCAGGCCGTTCTCGACAAGCAGCGCCTCGGCACGATGAAGCCCACCGGACCGGTCCGGCTGGTCACCGGTGTCCAGGACGACATCGTCCCGCACGAGCAGGCGCGCCGGCTGGCCGCCGACTGGTGCGCCAAGGGCGGCGACGTGACGTACAAGGCCGTATGGCTGCCCAATCTGGGCAAGAAGCTCGCCACCAACCACCTGGCGCCGTTCCTGGTCGACCAGAGCGACGCGGTGAAGTGGCTGACCGACCGGCTCCGGGGCAGGCCGACAGGCTCCAACTGTTGGGCCGTGCCCACCCGGCGCTGAGCCGCGGGCAACGCGGAGAGCCCCGTCCCGACGGATCGGGGCTCGTGACAGAGCGCCGGGCAGGCCTTGCACCTGCATCTCCCCGCAGGAAGCGGGGCGTCTTTCCTTGGACCACCAACGCACGGCCGGACTTGGGGAGTTCCCCTCGCCTCGACGTGGAACCACCGTAGCGGTGACGGCCTCATTTGTCACATCGGTCAGATGGGTACGCCGGTGAGGGCTCCCTCGAAGTTCTTCCCCACCTGGGGATCGGTTGGACTTCGGGATCACGCGGAGGCACTGTGGGCAAGGATCAACACCATCCCACGGGACCCAACACTCGCACCACCGGAGATCACCCGATGAACCACATCGCCCATCCCGAGCGCTACGACGGCACCATGCGCTACCGGCGCACCGGCCGCTCCGGGCTCGACCTTCCCCTGCTGTCCCTGGGGTACTGGCACAACTTCGGCGACGACCGGCCCTTCGAGACACAGCGCGAGATCGCCCTGCGCGCCTTCGACCTGGGCATCACCCACCACGACCTGGCCAACAACTACGGCCCGCCCTACGGTGCGGCGGAGATCAACTTCGGCCGGCTGATGAAGCAGGACCTCGCACCGTACCGGGACGAACTGGTGATCTCCACCAAGGCCGGCTGGGACATGTGGCCCGGTCCCTACGGCCAGGGCGGCGGCTCCCGCAAGTACATGCTGGCCTCGCTCGACCAGTCCCTGACGCGCATGGGACTGGAGTACGTCGACATCTTCTACTCGCACCGGCTGGACACCACCACGCCGCTCGAGGAGACCATGGGCGCCCTGGACACCGCCGTCCGCCAGGGCAAGGCGCTCTACGTCGGCATCTCCTCCTACGACGCCGAGCGCACCCGTCAGGCCGTGGCCATCCTGCGTGACCTCGGCACTCCGCTGCTGATCCACCAGCCCTCGTACAACATGCTGAACCGCTGGATCGAGACGGACGGCCTGCTGGACGTGGCCCAGGAGGAGGGCTTCGGGATCATCGGGTTCACGGCCCTCGCGCAGGGGCTGCTGACCGGGCGCTATCTGAACGGCGTACCGCAGGACTCGCGCGCGGCGGCGGGGAAGTCGTTCGACCCGGCCTGGCTCACCGACGAGATGCGGGAGCGGCTGCGGGCCCTGAACGACATCGCGGCACGGCGCGGGCAGAGCCTCGCGCAGATGGCGCTCGCCTGGGCCCTGCGGGACCCGCGGGTCACCTCGCTGGTCATCGGCGCCTCGCGCACCGAGCAGCTGGAGCAGAATGTGGCGGCGCTGGAGAACCTCGACTTCACCGCCGAGGAGCTGGCCGAGATCGACAAGTACGCCACGGAGGGCGGCGTCGACCTGTGGCGCGAGGCGCGGACGGGGATGATGGGCTGAGCCCGGGGCCGCCGCCGCGAGGTGTGGGCGGCCGTGGAAGGGGAACTGCGGTGCGGTGAGCCGCGCCGCGAGGCGCGGAGGTCCCCGGTCCTTCGGACGGTCGTATGCAGACCTTTATGCCGTACCCCGACTTCCGCGAGTCGGCGCTCGTGCTCGATCGGCGCCGGCTCGGGAAGCAGCGGGTGGAGGCGCTTCAGGTGCTGCGCGGGCTGATCGTGCCGGGCTATGGATGGCGCCGCCATCCGGCGGTGCGGATGTGGACGGGCTATGAGGAGGCGCTGGTGCGGTACGGCCTCGAGGTCTGCCGGGTCTGGCGCGACCGGGGCCATCCGGACAGTTGTGCGGCCTCGCTCGTCTCCGACCTTGCCGGCGTCCGGCCCGGTGCGCCGGTGCGCGAGCAGGGGGCGCTGGCCGAGGCGGGGGAGCTGCCGCCCTGGCTGGGGGATGAGGCGCTGCATCGCAGTCACCGCTCGGCGCTCGTCCGTAAGGAGCCGGGTGTCTACGCGGAGCTCTTTCCCGGGGAGCCGGACGATCTGCCGTACGTGTGGCCGTCGTCCGATCGGGATCCGGAGGCCGTCGCCGGGTGACGGCCGGCGCGGTGCTCACGATGCTGAGCAGCGCCGCGAGCGCCGGTGCTGCCCGCAGCTGCGGGTGGGACGGTTGCGGACGCGGCTGCGCGCGGGTGGGGCTGGGCGGGGGTGGGTGCGCTTTCCGGCGCCGGCAGGGTGCCGCTGCGCCCACCCGTGCCGCCCTGGGGGTACCTCCCAGGCCTTTAAGGCACTGGGGGAGGCACGACTGCCCGCAGCTACGGGTGCGGCGCGGCGCATGGTGGAGGGGAGTGGGGGTACACGGGTAGGGACGGTCACCGTCGGAGTCGGCGCCGACGGTGGCCGGCGGGAACGTCAGGCCGCGTCGTAGATGTGGGCCCGGCCGCCTACCCACTTCACCCAGGCGGGATCGTCCAGGAGGTGTTCGCCCTCCGGGAGCCCCGCGCGCCGCAGGAACTCCACCACGTCACGGTCCGAGTAGGCGAGGCCGACGATCTCGCCGCGCACGGTCACCCGGCGTCCGCCCGAGCCGAGCGGCGGGTGTACCACGATCGGCGCCTTCCTCATCCTTCCAGCATCCGGCCGCCGCCGCAGATATGCATCCCGGCACCGCATGTCACCCGACTGGCCCGCCGGACGAGCCGTCCGGGGGTGTGCCGTGCTCGTATGGAAGCGGCCTCCACGCCTACCCGGAGGGAGCTGGGAATGCACGAGATGTGGTGCGGTGCAGACACTTCGGGGGAGCCGGTGTGGCATGTCCTCACCCCGGACAAGACAGCGACGCTGTGCGGAGTGGAGAAGGAGGAGGACTCACCGCGGCGTCACACGACGGACCGGCACTGCTTCTCCTGCATGCAGGCGTTCCAGGCCGTTGTGGCGTCCCGCTGACGGTCGCGAGGGCCGCGCAGTCCGGTCCCGCTTCGTTCCGCGCCGGCCGCCCCTGTCGCCGGGCTCAGTGACAGGGGTGGCCGGTGCCTGAGTGCTCCGGGTGGTGCGTCTCCAGGCGGCAGAAGCAGGACGCGTCGATCGGGACGTCGGCCAGCGCGGCCGCCAGCTGGAGCTGCCGGGCGATGATCGCGGCCTCGCCCGTCTTCCCGGTGCGCAGCAGGCACTCGTGGAACCCGTGCAGCGCCCAGACGTTGTTGGGGTGCTGCTGGGGCCTCGGCAGGGTGTCGTCCAGGCCCAGGTCCGCGCGGTAGACGGCTTCGGCCTCGGCGACGCGGCCCTGTTCCAGGAGCAGCGCCCCGTAGGCGTGCCGGGTGGGCTGCATCCAGCCCCAGGGCTCGTCGTAGGGCAGGTTGTCGTCGAGCTCGATGGACCGTTCCAGCGCGGCGAAGGCGGTGTCGTACTCGCCCTTGCGGTAGGCGAGCTCGCCGTCCAGCATCGCGGAGGCGATGGCGAGGATGTCCTGGCAGGTGTTGTTGAACAGCATCCGGCTCGCGGGGACGCGGTCGACCGCCGCGCGGAAGCTGCGCCGTTCCGCCTCCGCGGCGTCGGTGGCGCCGGTCGCGGACAGGGCGACACCGCGGGCGTAGTGGAGCAGGGCGGTGGTCACGCAGTACAGGTCCTGGTCGTCGGGGAACGGCAGCGCGAGGATGTCGTCCCAGCGGCCGAAGCGGATGAGGACGTGGACGCGCATCCCGAGGAACCCCTCGAGCCAGTCGGCCATGGGTGGGCTCTGCACCCGGATCAGCTTCTCGGGGACGGTGGCCTCGAGCTGTGCGGCGGCGTCCAGGGCGATCTTCGACTGTCCGGCGAACATGGCGCCGTAGATCTTGAAGTGGATGTTGTGGACGCGGTACAGCGTGTAGAAGTTCATCGCGCCGGCGCGCTGGAGGTACTTCTCGTCGGCCGCGATGGCGGCGGTGTTGTCCGAGACGACCCGCCGGTAGTCGCCGCACAGCACCTCCAGGTGCGAGGGCATGTGGTGCAGGTGCCCGGCGTCGGGCACGGCGCCGCGCAGCCGGTCGGCGACCGTGAGGGCGGCTTCCGGGGTGGGGGACATCTCCATCAGGTGGATGTACAGGTGGAGGATGCCGGGGTGCCGGGCGCCGGCCTCGGTGGCGAGCGCGCCGTCGAGGACCGCCTTGGCCTCGAGGGTGCGGGCGCCGTCGGCGGGGCGGCCGGTCCTGAGGTCCCACAGTTGCCAGGGGGTGACGTTCATCAGGGCGTCGGCACAGAGCGTGGCCACGTCGAGGTCCCCGGGGGCACTCTCGTACACGGCGAGCATCCGGTCCGCGTACGGCTCGTTCCAGACGGAGCAGTCCTCCGCTGCCCGCGCCTGCGGGTAGCGGGCGCGCAGTGCCTCGATGAGGGCCTGCTCGACGGGAGTGGCGTGCGCTGCCTTCTCGTGGGCCCGCTCCACGGCCCGGTGGGCGCGCTCGACGGTGCTGACCAGTTCGTCGTCGTCGAAGGCTTCCCAGGGTTTGTTGTAGTTGGGGCCGAGGGCGTAGGCGATACCCCAGTGGGCCATGGCGCAGTCCGGGTCGGCTTCGGCGGCCTTCTCGAAGCAGAGGACCGCTTCCTCGTGGTTGAAGGCGTACGTCCACACCAGCCCGCGGTCGAACCAGAGTTGGGCCTCGGCGGAGGACGTCGTCACGGGCCGGCCGTGGGTGCCGAGGTCGTAGTAGTCGTCGTAGTCGTCCATCACTGCCTGCCTCCCCAGGGAGCGGACGGGCCGGCCGCCGCCGTGCCGGTGACGGCCGTCCCGTGGGGACGAAACCGACGATAGCGGGGCATGGGCGCTCGTGCAGGCGTGGGCGCGGGTCCGGCGCGCTGAGGGGGAGCCGCTTACGCGCTGACGAGGAGCTGCGGGGACAGCACCTTGATCATCGTGTTGGTCCAGCGCATCTGGCGGAGGGTCTGCGGATGGCAGGCGGAGACAAGGTCCAGCAGGTCCCGGTCCCGGGTGGCCTGCGCCGCCTGGCCGAGCATCTCCCAGTGGACCGAGTTCCGGGCGGCGGCCAGGTGCAGGTCGCGCAGGTCGTGCAGGAGGGACAGGCCGGTGTCCGGGCGGCCCCCGAGGGCCTCCGAGGCCTTCTCCCGGAGTGCGGCGAGCGCGCCGGGCGAGGGGTGGTCGCGGGGGCCGGGCAGATCGAGGCCGTGGTCGCGGCCGAGGGCGGCGAGCCGCGTGGCGTGCTCCCGGGACCAGCGGGCGACGTCGGTCGCGACGTGGTGGAACTCGTGCTCGGCGCGATGGCGTTCGGCGGCGGCGAGCAGGTCCTGTTCCAGGTCCCGTTCGTCGTTGTGCAGGGTGCGCAGGGTGCTGTCGATGCCGCTCATGCCGTGCTCCCCGCCGGGTCGGTGCCGTCCGCTCCCCCGCCCTGCCCCGTGTCGCGCCGGGCGACCAGGGTCATGCGCGCCGCGGCCGTCTTGAACAGGGGCTGTTTGGAGAGGGGATCCCAGTCGGTGATGACGCTCTCGTTGGCGGCGCGGCCGGGGGTGCCGTCGGGCGGCTTGTGGCCCTCCGGGGTGTCCCAGTAGCCGTAGTGGAACGGCACGAACACCACGCCGTCGCGGATCACGGTCGTCCGCAGCCGGGCCCGCAGGGCCCCGCGCGGGGTCGTGACCTGGACCAGGTCGCCGTCGGACAGTCCCTGCGCGGCGGCCTCCGCGGGTGAGATCTCCGCCCATACGTCCGGCGCGGCGGCGTTGAGCTCGGGTGCGCGGCCGGTCTTGGTGCGGGTGTGGAAGTGGTACACCGTACGGCCGGTGATCAGCTGGAGGGGGTACTCGGGTGAGGTCTCCTCGTGGGGCGGGAGGTACTCGGCGGCCCTGATCACCGCCTTGCCGTCCGGGTTGAGGGCGCGGTACTCGACCGGGGTGACGGTCGCGCCGGTCACCATGTCCTTGCCGTAGCTCTCGCACGCGTCGGGGTGGGCGTGGGTGATGCCGTCGGTGTAGCGGCGCGCGGTGCCGTCGGGGGCGTCCTCGGTGCAGGGCCACTGGATGCCGCCGTGCCGCAGCTTGTCGTAGCTGAGTCCGGTGTAGTCGCAGGGGCGCCCGGCACTGCACCGCTGCCAGGCCGCGAACGCGCCCTGCGGGTCGCGCCAGCCGATCAGCGGTCCGCCGTCCTTGTCGCGGAAGTCCATGCGGGCGGCGAAGTCGAGGAAGATGTCGAGGTCGGCGCGGGCCTCGCCGGGCGGTTCGACGGCCTTCTCCGACAGGTGCACGGTGCGGTCGGCGTTGGTGAAGGTGCCGGTCTTCTCGCCCCAGGTCGCGGCCGGCAGGACGACGTCGGCGAGCTGGGCGGTCTCGGTGAGGAAGAGGTCCTGCACCACCACGAACAGCCCTTCCTGGGCGAGGATCGAGCGGATCCTGGCGAGTTCGGGCAGGGAGACGGCCGGGTTGGTGCCGGTGATCCACAGCATGCCCAGGGAGCCCTGTTCGGCGTAGCGGAAGATCTGCATCGCGTGGGTGGGCGGGCCGTAGTGCGGGATGTCGTCCGGTTCGACGTTCCAGATCTCGGCGAGCTCCGCCACATGCCGGTCGTTCTGCCAGTTGCGGAAGCCGGGGAGGTCGCCGTTGGCGCCGCACTCGCGGGTGTTCTGGGCGGTGGGCTGGCCGTTCATCTGGAGCAGTCCGCAGCCGGGACGGCCCAGCATGCCCCGGATCAGGTGCAGGTTGTTGACCTGCACGGCGGCGGCGGAGGCCTGGTGGGACTGGTAGACGCCCTGCAGGACGGTGGAGAGCAGCCGTCGGGCGTCGCCGAGGAGTTCGGCGGCACGTTCGATCTGCGCGGCGGAGACGTCGCAGATCTCCGCGGCCCGTTTCGGGGTGTACTCCTCGACGCGGGAGGCAAGGTCGTCGAAGCCGACGGTGTAGGCGTCGAGGAAGGCCCGGTCGATCCGGCCGGTGCGGATGATCTCGTGCAGCAGGGCGTTGAGCAGGGCGACGTTGGTGCCCGGGCGGGGTGCCAGATGCAGTCGGCGCGCCGGGCGACGGGGGTGTACCGGGGGTCGACGCACAGCAGCCGGGGCGGCTCGGGGCCCTCCAGGCGGTCCAGGATCCGCATCCACAGCACCGTCTGGGTTTCGGCCACGTTGTGTCCGAACAGGGCGATGGTGTCGGCGTGGTCGACGTCCTCGTACGAGCCGGGCTGGCCGTCGGAGCCGAAGCTCTCCTTGAGGGCCTCGGCGGCCGTGGCGGTGCACAGCCGGGTGTTGCCGTCGAGGTGGTTGGTGCGGATGCCGACGTGGGCGAGGACCGCGAGGGTGTAGGACTCCTCCAGGAAGAGCTGCCCGGTGGTGTAGAAGCCGACGGATGAGGGGCCCCGTTCGTCCAGCAGGGTCCTGGTGCGGGAGGCGATCCGGTCCATGGCGGTGTCCCAGTCCGTCCGCACCAGCCGTCCGTTCTCCCGGACGAGGGGCCGGGTGAGGCGGTCCGGCGCGTGGTTGGCCTGCCAGCCGTAGAGGTCCTTGGGGCCGAGCCGGCCGCGGTTGACCCGGTCGGCGGCGCGGCCCCGGACGCCCACGATGCGTCCGTCGCGCACGGCGATGTCCATCGCGTCGCCGTTGGAGTGCAGGAGGGAGGCGGAGCCCACCCATCGCTCCACGTCCTCCTCCCGGACGCCCTCCGCCAGATGCATGTCGGTGCGGGCCGGCCACGGGGTGCCGGGCGCATACGGTGTGCGCGCGCCCCAGGGGTTGGCGATCGGGTTCGTCGAGCTGTCCAACGTTCGGCCTCCCATGGGAAATGGGCGTTGCGCGCCAAGTACCCCGCCCCCGACCTGCCATTCACTCACGCACCGCGCCAGCACGGGCACCCCCCGTGACCACAGGGAGATCGAACACCATTCCTTCGAGGCCTCCTTCGCCAACGGGCTGGCAGGGGCCGTATGGCGCTCCCTAGGATGTATTTCCCGTCCAGCCAGTCCAGTTGGCGCGGCATTCCGCAGGGGGAACGATGCACACCGGCAAGCAGCTGTCCACCGAGATCGACGCAACCGTGCCAACGGCCGCACGTATGTACGACTACTACCTGGGCGGCAAGGACAACTACGCGGCGGACCGCGCCGCGACGGAGGAACTCGACAAGGTGGTGCCCAGCACCCGTCGTCTGGCCCTGAACAACCGGCGCTTCCTCCAGCGCGTGGTCCGCACCCTGACCCAGGAGTACGGGATCCGGCAGTACCTGGACCACGGTTCCGGCCTGCCCACGCAGGACAACGTCCACCAGGTCGCGCAGCGCATCGACCCGAGCACCCACGTGGTGTACGTCGACAACGACCCGATGGTACTGGTCCACGGCCGGGCCCTGCTGGAGCAGGACGAGCGCACGGTGGTGATCCAGGCCGACATGCGCGAGACGGACGAGATCTTCGGCCACCCCGAGACCCAGCGGCTGATCGACTTCTCCGAGCCGGTCTGTGTGCTGTTCAACTCGGTCTTCCACTGCATCCCCGACAGCGACACCGACGGTCCGCTCGCGGTGGCCCGCCGGGTCCGCGAACGGCTCGCGCCGGGCAGCTTCATGGTGATGTGCCAGCTGGTCAGCGACGATCCCGAAGTCCGCGAGTTCGTCACCAACTTCATGGACCAGGCGACTCAGGGGCACTGGGGCCGAGTGCGTGAACCGAAGGACGTGGAGGGCTACTTCGAGGGGCTGGAGGTCCTGGAGCCGGGCCTGGTCGAGGTGTCCACCTGGCGTCCGGACACCGAGGTGGCGCCCCGTCAGCTCACGCACGAGTGGATCGAGTTCGGCGGGGTGGGCCGGCTCCCGCAGTAGGCCCCGGCCCGAAGCGATGCCGAGGCGGGCGCTGCGTCACCGGGAGGTGGCGTAGCGCTCCTTGATCGTGCTGCGCAGCATTTCGACGGAGTCGCGGGGCTTGAGGGCCTCGTCGGCGAGGCGGTCAAGGGCGATGCGGTACTCCTCCGTCTCGTCCCGGTCCTCCAGGAAGTTGGCGCTCCTGATGTGCTCCAGATAGACCACATCGGGCAGATCGAGGCCGCCGAAGCGCAGATAGGTCACCGGGATCGCGGGAGCCGATGCGTTGGTGACGTCGAGCGGCACGATCTGCACCGTCACATTGCTGTGCTCGGCCATCGTCACCAGGTGCTCGAGCTGTTCGCGCATCACCGCGCGGCTGCCCAGGACGCGCAGCAGCACCGACTCGTCGATGACGGCCCACAGTTGCGGCGGGGCCTCGCGCTGCAGCAGCTCGGCACGGCGCATCCGCAGTTCCACCCGGCGCTGCACCTCGCTCGCCGGGGCGTTGGGCAGCCCCCGTTCGACCACCGCGCGGGTGTAGGCGGCGGTCTGCAGCAGTCCGGGTACGTACTGGATCTCGAAGGTGCGGATGGTGGCGGCGGCCTCCTGGAGCCCGACCAGGCGGTCGAACCACTCGGGCATCAGCCGCTTGTCGTACCGCTGCCACCAGCCGGGCTCCCCGGCCCGCCGGAGGAGTTTGAGCAGCACCGAGGCCTCGTAGTCTTCGGTGCCGTACAGATTCAGCAGCGCGCGGACGTCGCTCTCGGTCGGCGGGCGCCGGCCCTTGCCGGACTCGATACGGGACAGCTTCGCCCCGCTGAAGCCGACGGAGCGGGCCGCCTGGTCCTGGGACAGCCCGGCATCCTCACGGAAGCCCGCCAACTGCACGCCGACCAGCATCTTCAGCAGGGTCGGCGCGGGCTCGGACCTGTCCAGATAGGGTTCCAGACGGGAGATGCGATGCGACGACGCGGCGGACATCCTGACTCCCAGCAGACCGGCACAAGGGCGATTAACACTATCGCATCTGACAGTGCCTGACCGCATCCGACCCGGAGAAGCCCCGCAGAAGTGAGTGGTTGAACTCCGTTTCGCCGGCGCCGCCCCGGGACGGGCGGCGCCGGCTGCCCGGGCGCTCAGAGGAGATGGTCGAACTCGCCGTCCTTCGCGCCGGCCAGGAAGGCGGCCAGCTCCGCGGACGTGTAGACGAGGGCGGGGCCGTCGGGATCACGGGAGTTGCGCATCGCTATCTCCCCGCCGGTCAGCGGCGCCACCTCGACACAGTTGCCCTCGGCATTGCTGTGCCGGCTCTTGATCCAGCGGGCGTCCAACTGACTGGCCCGCACTCCGTTCCGCACTCCTGGCACCGCTGTCTCCTTGCTGTTCTCGTTCCCCACCCGGCGCGGCTTCCGTCGCGCATGGCGAAAAATCTCGCGCAATTTCTCGTGCAATTGCACGCGAGCGCTGTCAGCGTGGATAATAGCTGCGGCGTCAACCCCCGTGTAGGCGCCCCGTCCTGACGTCGCATCGAGGAGATGCCGTGTCTTCACCTGCGTATCCGGAGCCGCGGCCGCCTGCCGTCGCCGTGATCCCGGCGGGTGGCCCCGGCACGGCCCCGGCTTCCCCCCACGCCCCGCTGCCCGCGGTGCCGTACGAGGAACCACATCCGGCGCCTGAGACGGCCGGCACCGCGTCCGCCTCGGTGGCGCTGCGCATCACCCGCAGCCGGGAGGGCCTCGCCCGTGCGCGGTCCTTCACCCGGGACACCTTGGACGTCTGGTCGCTCGGCCACCGCTGCGACGACGCCACCCTCGTGATGACCGAGCTCGCCGCCAACGCCGTGACCCACGCGGCACCGCGGTGCGCGGGTGTGCCGGACGTCCGGCTCGAGTTCCACCGGATACCGGCGCATCTGCTGCTCGCCGTCTCCGACCCCGACGACCACCCGCCCGTTCGCACTCCCGGCGCCGGCCTGGAGGAGCACGGCCGGGGGCTGCACATCGTCGACGCCCTGTCCGAGGCGTGGGGCTGGACCCCCGCGGCCCCGGCCGGCAAGACGGTGTGGGCCCGGTTGTCCACCCGACCGCCCATCTGACACGACTGCCGCGGAAAGGCACCCACGCCATGCGCAGCGCTTCGACGCAACAGCCGAGCAGCGAGCGCCCTGTGCGCCACACGCCCCCCACCGGAGTGGCACGGACCACGCCCCTCACGGCACTGTCCCGTGTGCCGTGGGCCGATATGCAGGACTCCACCGGATCGGCGGCGGCCATCCCCCTGCTGCTCAACGGCATCGCCTGGGGGGACTCCGACACGGCCCTCGCCGCCCTGGAGGATCTGCGGAAACGCATCTGCCAGTACGGGTTCGTCACGGAGCAGGCCACCGCCGCCACGGTCCCCTTCCTCTGGGAGCTGGCCCAGCTGCCACATGTCACCTGCCGGGCCCGCATCATCCAGCTGCTCAAGGCCATCGCGGACGCCCGGCAGTGGGAGAGCACCGCCGCCGCGTATCCCAAGCTGCTCAACCGCCGCGAGAACCCGGTGGTGTGGGAGCGGGCCGCCCGGCAGGCGGTGCGCGCCCGGCGCGGCGAGCTGAACCGGCTGCTCTCCGAGCCGGACTCCGAGATCTCCCGCGCCACCACGGAACTGGCCCGGGCCCTGGCCGACTGAGGCCGGGACGGACACGTCCGGGGGTGGCCCGGGCACCGGACGCGCGCGACCTTCGGGGGACGAGTCGCGCGCAGGGGGAGGGGCGCGCGCGGCCGAGGGGGGAAGGCCGCGCGCGCCCCGCGGCACCGTAAGCGGGACGGGTGGGAACCCGCCGGTCAGGTGGGTGCCCGTCCCTCGCCTCGCGTGGCGCGGCGGTGTAGACAGGGCACATGGTCCGACTCATGGGTCGATCCAAGACCCGGTCGCCCCTGCGGCCCGGTGCCGCGGCGTCCGCGCGGCGCCGACAGGAGGGGGGCGGCCCCTCCCGCTGGCATCCCCTGACGGCACTGCGGTCGGCACTGCGCGGGCGCAGCGTCGCCGGACAGGTGTTCGTACTGCATCTGGTGATCGTGCTGCTGCTGGTCGTGGCCGCCGTCGTCGCCCTGGTGCTCCAGGTCCGGCGGGACAGCACCCAGGAGGCCCGCAACCGTTCGCTCGCCGTGGCGGAGACCTTCGCCAACGCGCCCGGCACCGTGGCGGCCCTCGACTCCCCCGATCCCACGGCCGTACTGCAGCCGCGTGCCGAGGCGGCGCGCCGGGACTCGGACGTCGACTTCATCGTCGTCATGAACACCGACGGCATCCGCTACACCCACCCCCGGCCGGACCGCATCGGGAAGCAGTTCGTCGGCACCATCGAGCCCGCGCTGGCCGGGGAGCCGGTCGTGGAGGAGATCGACGGGACCATAGGAGAGCTGGTCCAGGCCGTGGCGCCGGTCGAGGACGGCGACGGCACGGTGGTGGGCCTGGTGTCGGCGGGCATCACCATCGAGAACGTCGGCGGAGCCACGGAGGCCCAGCTGCCGCTGGTGCTGAGCGCCGCGCTCGCCGCGCTGGCGCTGGCCACCGGGGGCGCGGCCCTGGTCAGCAGACGACTGCTGCGCCAGACCCACGGCCTGGGCCCGCACGAGATGACACGAATGTATGAACACCACAACGCCGTGCTCCACGCGGTGCGCGAAGGGGTGCTCATCGTCGACGGCGACGGCACCCTCATGCTCGCCAACGACGAGGCGCGCCGGCTGTTCGGCCTGCCCCCGGACGCCGAGGGAAAGCATGTGCGGGACATCGGCCTGGATCCCGGCACCGCCGAGCTGCTGGCCTCGGGGCGGGTGGCCACGGACGAGGTGCACCGGGTGGGCGACCGGCTGCTGGCGGTCAACCAGCGGCCCACGGACCGCTCGGGCGGCCCGCCCGGCAGTGTCGTCACGGTCCGCGACTCCACCGAGCTGAGTGCCCTGTCCGGCCGTGCCGAGGCGTCACGGGAGCGGCTCAACATGCTCTACGACGCCGGGGTGGCCATCGGCACGAGTCTGGACGTCACCCGCACCGCCGAGGAGCTCACCGAGCTGGCCGTGCCCCGGTTCGCCGACTTCGCCGCGGTGGACCTGTTCGAGTATGTGCTGGCCGGCGGGCATCCGGACCCCGCGGGCGCTCTGCGCCGCACCGCGATCACGGGAATCGCCGACGACCCTCCGCTCTATCCCAAGGGCGAGAAGATCCGTTTCGTGGCGTCGTCCCCGCAGGGCCGGAGCCTCACCAGCGGCCGGCCGGTCCTGGAGCCCCGGCTCGCCGAGGCCCCGGGCTGGCAGGCACAGGACGTCGAGCGCTCCGCACAGGTCATGGAGTACGGGATCCACTCGCTGATCACCGTGCCGCTGCGGGCCGGTGCCCTGGTGCTGGGCGTGGTCAGCTTCTGGCGTTCCCGGAAGTCGGCGCCCTTCGACACCGAAGAGCTGGCCCTGGCGGAGGAGCTGGTGGCCCGGGCCGCGGTCGCCATCGACAACGCCCGCCGCTACACGCGCGAGCACAACATGGCGGTGACGCTCCAGCAGAGTCTGCTGCCGCGCAGCCTGCCCGAGCAGAGCGCCCTGGAGATCGCCTACCGTTACCTTCCGGCGCAGGCCGGGGTGGGCGGGGACTGGTTCGACGTCCTGCCGCTGTCCGGCGCGCGGGTGGCCCTGGTGGTCGGCGACGTCGTCGGGCACGGTCTGCACGCGGCGGCCACGATGGGGCGGCTGCGCACCGCGGTGCACAACTTCTCGGCGCTGGACCTCCCGCCCGACGAGCTCCTCGGTCTGCTCGACGAGTTGGTCGCCCGCATCGACCAGGACGAGGCACAGGACGAGCACAGTGCCCTGGTGACCGGTGCGACCTGTCTGTACGCCGTGTACGACCCCGTCTCGGGGCACTGCACCGTGGCCCGTGCGGGCCATCTCCCGCCGGCCCTGGTGTGGCCGGACGGCAGTGCCGAGTTCCCGGACGTGCCCGCCGGTCCCCCGCTGGGACTCGGCGGTCTGCCGTACGAGTCGGCCGATCTGGAGCTGCCCGAGGGCAGCCGACTGGTCCTCTACACCGACGGTCTGGTCGAGGAACGGGGGCGCGACATCGACGTAGGCCTGGAGCGGCTGCGCGAGGCGCTGTCCCGGGCCGGGGACTCCCCCGAGGACACCTGCAGGGCCGTACTGGACTCCCGGCGGCCGGTGCGGGCCGGGGACGACATCGCCCTCATCGTGGCGCGGACCCGGGTGCTGCCCGCCGACCGGATCGCCGAGTGGCCGGTGCCGTCGGATCCGGCGGCCGTGGGCGAGGTGCGGGCCGCGGTCACCCGCAAGCTGGCCGAGTGGGGGCTGGAGGAGCTGACCTTCCCCACGGAGCTGATCCTGAGCGAGCTGGTCACCAACGCGCTCCGCTACGGCGGCAGCCCGATCCAGGTGCGCCTGCTGCGCGACCGCAGTCTGATCTGCGAGGTCTACGACGCCAGCAGCACCTCGCCGCATCTGCGGTACGCGACCATGACGGACGAGGGCGGGCGCGGGCTGTTCCTGGTCGCCCAGCTCGCCGAACGCTGGGGCACCCGCTATCTGCCCACCGGCAAGGTCATCTGGGCGGAGCTGCCCCTCCCTGAGTCATAAGCCGGGCCTGGGACCGCTCATAAGGGCTGCTTATGAGGTCATAGAACAGACCCCTGTACCAGGTAAGGCATGCCTTAGTTTAGGCTTCCCCATGAGTCGTCCGTCATCGCTCGAAGGGAACCGCACATGCCCCGCCCCCTGCGGGTAGCCATCGTCGGATCCGGCCCCGCCGGGATCTACGCCGCCGACGCCCTGCTCAAGTCCGACGTCGCCGCCGAACCGGGCGTGTCCATCGACATCTTCGAGCGCATGCCGGCGCCGTTCGGACTGATCCGTTACGGCGTCGCCCCCGACCACCCGCGGATCAAGGGCATCATCACCGCCCTGCACCAGGTGCTCGACAAGCCGCAGATCCGTCTGTTCGGCAACGTCGACTACGGCACGGACCTCCACCTCGACGATCTGCGCATGTTCTACGACGGCGTGATTTTCGCCACCGGCGCCATGGCCGACCGCGCCCTGGACGTCCCCGGCATCGGCCTCGACGGTTCCTACGGCGCCGCGGACTTCGTCTCCTGGTACGACGGCCACCCGGACGTGCCGCGCACCTGGCCCCTCGAGGCCGAGAAGGTCGCCGTGCTGGGCGTCGGTAACGTCGCCCTCGACGTCGCCCGCATCCTCGCCAAGACGGCCGACGAACTGCTGCCGACGGAGATCCCGCCGAACGTGTACGAGGGCCTGAAGGCCAACAAGGCCATCGAGGTGCACGTGTTCGGGCGCCGTGGCCCGGCACAGGCGAAGTTCAGCCCGATGGAGCTGCGCGAGCTCGACCACTCCCCCAACATCGAGGTCATCGTCGACCCCGAGGACATCGACTACGACGAGGGCTCGATCGCCACCCGGCGCGGCAACAAGCAGGCCGACATGGTCGCCAAGACCCTGGAGAACTGGGCGATCCGCGACACCGGCGACCGCCCGCACAAGCTGTTCCTGCACTTCTTCGAATCGCCCGTGGAGATCCTCGGCGAGGACGGCAGGGTCACCGGGCTGCGCACCGAGCGCACCGCGCTCGACGGCACCGGCAACGTCAAGGGCACCGGCGAGTTCAAGGACTGGGAGGTCGGCGCGGTCTACCGGGCCGTGGGCTACCTGTCCGACAAGCTGCCCAAGCTGCCCTGGGACCTCGGCTCCGGCACCGTCCCGGACCGGGGCGGCCGGGTCGTCCAGGAGACCGGCGAGCACCTGCCGTCCACGTACGTCACCGGCTGGATCCGGCGCGGCCCGGTGGGCCTGATCGGCCACACCAAGGGCGACGCCAACGAGACCGTGGCGAACCTGCTGGAGGACTACGCGGGCGGGCGGCTGCTGACGCCCGAGTCGCCCGCACCCGAGGCGGTGGACGCGTTCCTGGCCGAGCGCGGCATCCGCTTCACCACCTGGGACGGCTGGTACCGGCTGGACGCCGCGGAGAAGGCGCTGGGCGAGCCGCAGGGCCGCGAGCGCGTGAAGATCGTCGAGCGTGAGGACATGCTGCGGGAGAGCGGCGCGTAGGACGGCGAAACCCGCTCCCGGGCGCCCCGTCCGGTCCGTTCGCGGACCGGACGGGCGCTCGGCGCGTTCAGTCCGGGAGGGCCAGCCGGCCCGTCTCGCCCGGCTCGATGCGGACCGAGCGGTGGTGCGGGAGGTGCACGTCGATCGGGGAGTGGCCGGACTCGGGCACGGTGATCTCCAGCAGGCCTCGTTCCAGCCGCAGCCGCACCCCCCAGTGGCCGTGGTAGCGCAGGGTGAAGCCGTAGGAGGACAGCTCCGGCAGGGGCACGGGATCGAGCCAGAGGGCACCCCCGCGGGTCTCGAGGCCGGTCAGTCCGCGCTGGACCAGATCCAGGGTGCCGCCCATGGCGCCGAGGTGGATGCCCTCACCGGTGGTGCCGCCCTGAATATCGGCGATGTCCGCCTGAAGGGCCTCCTGGCAGAACTGCCAGGCGTCCGCGCGGCGGGCCCGGGCCAGGACCCAGCCGTGGACCAGTCCGCTGAGGGTGGAGCCGTGGCTGGTGCGGTGCAGATAGTGGTCCACCGTGCGCCGCCAGGTCCGCTCGTCGAGGCTCAGCCCCAGCCGGTGGAAGACACCCTGGAGTTCGGCGGGCGAGAAGAGGTAACCCAGCATCAGGACGTCCGCCTGCTTGGAGGCCTGGTAGCGGTTGACGCTGTCGCCCTCGGCCTCCAGGATCCGGTCCAGGCGCCGGATGTCGCCGTACCGGCGCCGGTAGCCCCGCCAGTCGAGTTCGGCGAGTTCCCCGTAGCCCTCGAACTGGCTGATGACACCGTCGTGGAAAGGAACATGGAGCATGCGGGAGATCTCCTCCCACTCCTCCAGTTCACCCGCGTCCAGTCCGGTCCGCTCGGTGAGTTCACGGTGCCGGGGCTCGGGGAGACCGTCCAGCACCTCCACGGTGCGGGCGAGGACCCAGGCAGCCGTGACATTGGTGTACGCGTTGTCGTCGAGGCCCGGTTCGGCGGCGTCCGGGTAGGCGTCGTGGTACTCGTCGGGGCCGACGACACCCTTGATGCGGTAGCGGCCGAGACGTTCGTCGAAGCCGGCCGAGTCCGCCCAGAAGCGGGAGATCTGCAGCAGCAACTCGGCGCCCTTGGTGTGCAGGAACTCCTCGTCGCCGCTGGCCTCGCAGTACTGCCACACGTTGTACGCGATGGCCGAGCCCACATGGTGCTGCAGGTGGGACTGGTCGGGCAGCCAGCGGCCGGAGCGGGGATTGAGGTGCAGCTGCTGGGTCTCCTCCCGTCCGTCGCTGCCGCTCTGCCACGGGAACATCGCGCCACGGCGCCCCGCGTCCTGCGCGGCGAGGCGGGCCCGTTCCAGGCGCCGGTACCGGTAGTGCAGCAGTGCGCGCGACACTTCCGGGAAGTGCAGGTCGAGGTACGGCAGGACGAACAGCTCGTCCCAGAAGACATGGCCCCGGTAGGCCTCGCCGTGAAGTCCCCTGGCCGGAACCCCGACGTCCAGGTCCGCGGTGTGCGGGGAGAGGGTCTGCAGGACGTGGAAGAGATGCAGCCGCAGGATGGTCCCCGCCTCGCCGGGCACGTCCAGCTCGGCCCGGCGCCACATCTGCTTCCACACCGTCACATGGGGCGCCAGCAGTGCGTCGAAGTCGCCCGCCCGGCTCACCCGGTCGACGGCGGCGTGCAGCGGGTCGCTGATCGCGGCGTCGCGGGAGGTGTGCAGGGCGACGATCTTGTCGACGGTAGCGGTGCGCCCGGCGTGAAGTTCCAGCCGGGTCGTCTGGAGGGCACGCGGCCGGTCGTGCCGGATCGTGACGGACGCGGGGGACGTCAGCCGGGCGGCGAGGGCGATCCGCACGTCCGAGGTGCGGGTGCGGCAGCGCAGCCACACCGTGTCCGCCGAGGTCGTACCGGTGAGCACATGGGTCAGATGGCGGCCGTCCAGATCCCGGTAGCGCGGCACCCCGGAGTTGGTGACGCCGCCGTCGAGCGCCGCCTCCGTCTCCAGGGTGCCGGAGAAGCCCTCGGCGGTGAACTCGGTGCGCAGGCCCGCCAGATGAGGGTCGGCCATGTGCACGAACCGGAGCTGGTGCACTTCAAGCGCCCGCTGTGCGCCGAGGCCGTACCGTGTCCTGCGCTCCAGCAGCCCGGAGGACAGGTGCAGCGTCACGGCGTGGTCCAGCACGGTCGCCGTGTCGGGGGTGAGCCAGGGCTCTCCGGGCAGGCGGAAGCGCAGCGGGAGCCAGTTGGGCAGGTTGACCATGTCCTCGTTCTCGACCTGCCGCCCGGCGACCTGGGAGGTGAGCCGGTTGTAGAGGCCGGCCGCGTAGGTGCCCGGGTAGTGCACCTCGTCCGCCGAACACTCCGCGAAGGCACCCCGGGTGGCGAAGTATCCGTTCCCCAGGGTGCACAGCGACTCGCGGACGCGCGCGTCGGCGGGGTCGTACCCGTCGTACTCCCAGGTCCAGCCCGTCATCGACGCTCCTCCCGCCGAGGCGCACCCGTGCCGGCCGTGCACCTCGCGGCTGCTGGGGCCGCAGCCCGCCCACGGGTACCCGCGCCGGGTGACGGCCACACCCGGGCCGACGGGCGCGCCTACCGCTCGCCCAGCGGGACCCGCCACACGAGCGTGGTGCCCCCGCCGGGGGAGCCGGTGATGTCGAAGGTGCCGCCGAGCTGCCCGGCGCGCTCGGCCATGTTGCGCAGCCCGCTGCGGCGGCCCCCGGCCGGGATGCCCACGCCGTTGTCCGCCACCGTCAGCCGGACGTCGCGCCCGTCGGTCTCCAGGACCACGTCGGCGCGGTCGGCGTGGGCGTGCCGGGCGATGTTGGTCAGCGCCTCGGAGAGCACCGCCACCAGGTGGTCCGCGGTCTCCTTGGGCACCTCGGTGTCGATCAGGCCCTCCATGCGCACGCTGGGGGCGAAGCCCAGCACGGGGGCGGCCTCGCCGACCACCCGTACGGCGCGGGCGCGCAGGCCGGGGCCGCCGGCGCCCGCGGCGGAGCGGGAGCGCAGGCCGAAGATGGTCGAGCGGATGATCTTGATGGTTTCGTCGAGGTCGTCCACGGCCCGCAGCACCCGCTCCGAGGCCTCCTTGTGCTCGATGAACCGGCCGGCGCTCTGCAGGGTCATGCCGGTCGCGAACAGCCGCTGGATGGCCAGATCGTGGAGATCGCGGGCGATGCGGTCGCGGTCCTCCAGGACGGCGATCTGCTCGGCGTCCTGACGGCGTTCCGCCAGCTCCATCGCGACGGCCGCCTGGGCCGCGAAGCCCTGGAGCGGTTCGGTCTCCTTGTCCGAGAACGGCGTGTGGCCGGCGGCCCGCACCAGCAGGACGATGCCGCGCACGCTGTCGCCCGATCCCATCGGCACGGCCACGGCCGGGCCGAGGTCCTCGAGCCGCTGAGGGCCCGGGAAGACCCGCTCGTCGCTGGTGATGTCCGGGCTGGTGACGGGGGCTGCCGTGGTGAACGCCTCGCCCAGCAGACTGCCGTGGACGGGCACGACCAGCCCGCGGTGGCTTTCGGCGCCCTGGCCGACGGCCAGTTCCAGGGTCAGCGAGTCGGTCCCGGCCACGGGCACCGCGACGACGGCCAGGGCGGCGCCGGTGATCTCGCGGGCGCGCTCCGCGATGAGCATCAGGGCCGTGCCGCGTTCGCTGCCGGACATCAGTTCGTGGGTGATCTCGGCGTTCGCCTGCAGCCAGCGTTCCCGCTGCCGGGACTCCTCGTACAGGCGCGCGTTGTCGATGGCGACGCCGGCGGCGACCGCGAGGGTGGACAGGACCGACTCGTCCTCCTCGTCGAACTGCGCCCCGCCCCGCTTCTCGGTCAGATACAGATTGCCGAAGACCTGGTCGCGGACCCGGATGGGGACACCGAGGAAGGTGTTCATCGGCGGGTGGTGGGGCGGGAATCCGTAGGAGGCGGGGTGGTCGGAGAGCTTCGCGACCCGCAGCGGCTCGGGGTGACGGATCAGTTCGCCCAGGATGCCGTGGCCCTCGGGGTAGTGGCCGATGCGGGCGATCTCCTCCTCGCTGACACCGACGGTGTGGAACGCGGACAGCCGCCTGCCGTCCGGGCCGATCACGCCCAGTGCCGCGTACCGGGCCTCCACCACGGCGGCGGCGGCCTCGACGATGCTGTGCAGCACCTGCTCCAGCTCCAGTTCCCGGCCGACCGAGAGCACGGCCTCCAGCAGGCTGCGCACCCGGTCACGGGTACCGCGGGCCGCGTCGATACGGGCCTGGAGCTCCTCCAGCAACTCGTCGAGGCGCAGCTGCGGCAGCCGTACGCGGGCATCCCCGTCCCGCTCGGAGCCTTCCACCCGTGTGCCTCCTGTCCCCTCGCCTCCACACCGCCCCCGGCAGTCTCCCGACCCTGCGTCCGGTAACGGTCCAGTAAAGGCGACGGTACGGCATCGGCGGGACGACAGTTCCGGCGGGGAGCCCGACCGGTCCCACCGGGGCCGCTGGGGTCTGTCCGGCGGAACAAGTCGGGGGAAAGGGGCGGCGCCGTGCAATCCAGGTGAGCCGGGTCTGGTGCGTCCACCCAGGGCGGGCAGGCCGTGTCGGCGCAGGATGCGGTGGGCGGTGGAGGCGGCGATGTTGGTGCGGGCGGCCGGCCGCAGTGGGCCGATGCGGTGCTCGCGCCGCAGCCGCAGAACGTGTGCCTCCACCTCGGCCGGTGTGCGGTGGGGCTGGCGATACGGGCGGCTGGGGCGGTCCTGCATCCCGGCCTCGCCCTGCTGCCTGCAGCGGCCGGCCCAGCGTGCGGCGGTCGTATGGCTGACCTGGAAACGTTCCGCGGCCCGCGGCAGCAGCCATCCGTCGTCCACGACACACCGGGCCAGACGCAGCCTGCCGGTCGGAGTCAGCGGGGCGGCATTACGGGTGGGACAGGAAGGCCTCCTGCGGTCGGGTGTAGATGTCGCAATCCACACCGAACCCAGAAGGCCCTCACCTGTTCAAGCACCCAGCACGCGTGTCACCAAGTGCCGGGACAGCACACCTGGGCCGGTCGGCCCTCTGCGGCGGCCGTCCGGCTGGGCCGGTGGTCCCGTTCGCGCGGGACGACGGTCCCGCGTCGCCGGTGGGGACGGTGTTACCCGCGGATACCGGCATTGCTGATTGCTATACAGGTTCTGCCGCCGGTCCGGACCCGCGGTCCAACCCCCTTGTTCGGTCCCGTCCTTGGGAGACCTCATGCTGTCCGAAGAATCCGCCGCAGTGCTGCGGGCCACCCTGCCCGCCGTGGCCGGGGCGCTCGACGAGATCACGACGCGTTTCTACGGCTCGATGTTCCGCGACCGGCCGGAGCTTCTGGACGGCCTGTTCAACCGGGGCAACCAGGCCAGCGGCGCCCAGCGGCGGGCGCTCGCCGGGTCCATAGCCGGTTTCGCCCAGGCGCTGCTCGACGACCCGGACAGCCGGCCGGACGCCCTGCTGGCCCGGATCGCCCACAAGCACGTCGCGGTCGGGATCACCGACGACCAGTACACGATCGTCCACAAGTACCTGTTCGGCGCGATCGCCGACGTACTGGGAGACGCGGTGACCCCGGAGGTCGCGGCCGCCTGGGACGAGGTGTACTGGCTGATGGCGGGTGCCCTCATCGCGCGGGAGGCGCGTCTGTACCACGACGCCGGTGTCGATCCCGGCGACATCTGGCGCCCGTGGACGGTCGTGGAGCGGCATGAGGAGACGGACGACGTGGTGTCGTTCGTGCTGCGCCCCGCCGACGGCAGGCCCGCGCCGCGGGCCCGGGCCGGTCAGTACGTCAGCGTGAAGCTGCCCATGCCCGACGGGGTGCGGCAGGTGCGCCAGTACAGCCTGTCCTCCGACCCCGGCGAGGAGCTGCGCCGTATCACCGTCAAACGGGTCGCGGGCGATGAGGGCGCCCCGGACGGTGAGGTGTCCAACCTGCTGTTCGAACGGATCGGCACCGGGGACGAGCTCACCCTGTCCGTGCCCGCCGGCGATGTCGCGCTGGACGAGGCCGGCACCCCGCTGGTCCTGGTCTCGGCCGGGATCGGTTGCACCCCGATGCTGGGCATGCTCGCCCGGCTGGTCGCCACGGGTTCCACCCGGCGGGTGCTCGTGCTGCACGCCGACGGCTCCCCCGCCGGGCACGCTTTGCGAGCGGAGACCCGCGAGGCGGTGAACGGGCTGCCCGACGCGGAGGCGGTGTTCTGGTACGAGCGCCCCGGTCCCGAGGAGCCCGGCGCCCGCACGGGGCTGATGGATCTGGAGGGGGTCGACGTCCCGGCGGACGCGACGGTGTACCTCTGCGGCCCGCTGCCGTTCATGCGCGCCGTGCGCGGCGCACTGCTCGGCCGCGGGGTCCCCGCCCGGTCCATCCATTACGAGGTCTTCGGCCCCGACCTCTGGCTGCCCGAGGCGGCCTGACGCGCGGCGGCCGGGGCCGTGCGCGCCCGAACGGCGCGCGCGGCCCCGGGGCCCGGCTCAGACCTCCAGCTCGGCCTCGATCCGGCGCAACTGGTGGCGCGCCATGGCGAGGTTGGCCCGGCCCGCCTCGAGCACCAGGTAGAGGAAGAGACCGTTCCCGCCGCGTCCCTTGAGCAGGCGGATCATGTGGTACTGGCTGCTCAGGGTGATCAGGATGTCCTCGATCTCGTCGTTGAGCCCCAGGTGTTCCATGGTCCGCAGCTTGGAGCGGACGACATCGGTGTTGCCGGCGGCGGCGACCTCCAGGTTGAAGTCCTTTCCGCCGCCCATGGTGCCGAGGGCCATGCCGCTGGTGTAGTCGACAAGTGCGGCGGCCGTGGCGCCGTCGATGGAGCTGAGGCATTCCTTGAGCGAGGTCTCGGTGTTGGCCATGAGTGGTGTCCTTTCCGTCGGGATGGGTGGTTCGGGCCGGCCGCCGGGTCGTGCGGAGGCGTCCGGCCGGGACGAAAGCCTGTGTTCAGCCGCCGGGCTGGGTCCGGGGGCGGTGTGCGGGCAGTTGCGGGGTCCGCACCGGGAGGGTGCCGATGGGCCGGGCCGGATCGGTGTCCTGGGCCCGCGCGGGGAGCGCGCGGGGGGCGAGCCGGTCGGCGTGCCGGCCCCCGCCCGGGCCGACGTGGGTGTCCACCAGTTCCGCGATCCGGGCGCCGCTGCGCCGGCCCTCCAGGTGCAGCCGGCCCACGTTGACCCGGTCGTCGGCGAGCAGGGTCAGGACGGCGGTGGGACCGGCCGCGTAGGTGGCGATGTAGCCCCGGCTGCCGCGCACGAGGAGTTCGCGGAACTCGCCGCGGGCGGCCGCGTCGGTCAGGCGGTAGGCGACGCCGAGTGCGGCGGCGGTGAGCGCGGCCAGCCCTTCCGGTTCGGTGTCGGGGACGTCGTGGGCCAGGACCAGTCCGTCGACGGTGGCCGCGAGGGCTCCCGCCAGCCGGGGTATGCGGGTGCGGAGCCGACGCAGTTCGTCCAGCACGTCGGTCTCGACGGCCATGAGCAGTCTCCTTTCGGCACGCTGCCGGCGCGCGCGGATCACAGTGCCTCCAAGGCGTCCAGGAGCCGTCGCAGCAGCGCTGTGTCGGGCTCGTCCCACGCCGTGCCGCCCGCGTCGGGGACGGGGTGCGGGGGCGTGCCGGGCGGGGGTGGTGGCGCGGGCGTGACCAGCCCGTCGGCGGCCAGACGGCGCAGTTCGACGAGGGTGTGGAAGGTGCGGTGGGCGAGGGCCGAGGCGATCTGCGCGGCGGTGCGGCCGCCGTCGACCAGGGCGAGGGTGCGGCCGCGGCGGGGCGGCAGCCCGGCGGGATCGGCGCCGGCCGCGCGGGTGAGCGGTGCGGTGTCGACGGCCGGGTCGGGCCAGATGCGGTGCAGCAGGTCGCCGCGGCGTCGGGACTCGCGCAGCACCGTGGCCACCGGTACGGGGCGCACCGCGCCGAACCAGTGCGCGACGCCCGGGCGGAAGCGGAGCGCGGCCCCGTCGTGGGCGAGCGCGAAGTACGCGGCGTCGAACAGCGCGCCCAGATGGCACAGTTCCAGGGCGCCGGCGGTCAGGCGCCCGCTGTCCACAAGCCGGCGGCCCACCTGGTGGGCGGCGCCCGCCCGTTCGACCGCCTCCCACCAGCCGGCCGGCGCGACGGCACCGCTGCGGGTGAGCAGGTCGCCGAGGTCGGGGCTGTGGGCGGACTCGACATGGACGACATGTCCCGCCGCGAGGTAGAAGATCCCGGACTCCGTGGAGAGCGCCCCGGTGGCGTGGTCGGCGGCGAGGGTGCCGAGCAGCTCGGGTGCGGATCCGTGCGTGCGTTGCGCCGTGGTCATCCGAGCACCAGCCGGTCCGCCATCTCGGCCAGCCGGATGCGGGCCAGGGCGAGGTTGCCGTCGGCGCGGTCCAGCCAGAGGTACAGGAACACGGTGCTGTCGAAGGTCGTGACGACGAAACGCAGCAGGTGGTACGCGTCCGCGCCGGTGAGGATCAGGTCCTCGACGGGCGGTTCGCGGCCGGCCGTCCCCGTCCGGCCGGTGCCGGCCGAGGCGAGTGTGCCGCTCTCCATGGCCTGGCGGGCGAGCTCGGCGGTCTCCGCGGCCGTGGCCTCCGCGTCGCCGCCGGGTGCGTCACCCACCGCGCCCAGGGCGAGCCCGCTGACCCAGTCGGCCACCAGGGCACCGCGGGCCCCGGGCAGTCGCATGGCTTCCAGCAGACTCTCGTCGATTCCGGGCACGCCGGATCCCCCTCCTCGCACGGCTGTACCGCGAACGTGACGTCGACGCTACTGTGTGTGCTCCATCGAGGTGAGAGCTTTGGTGTTTTCCGGGGGAATATGCGACAGACGTGATCCGCCCCTGATAAGGTCCGGGCTTTTGCCTCGCGACGGCGTCGGCGGTCCGGTGCCGGTGCGGGCAGGGCCGGCCCCGATGCGGATGGTGGGCCGGCCCTGCTCAGGGGACCATTGTGGTGATGTCCGTACTGCCGGGACATGGGTGAACGGACGTCACCAGGTGTGCGCCGCGCACACCCCGCGCGCGACACGCCGCGCGCTCGTCCCACATGAGGGCCGTACAGGGCGGGTAGGGGCAGGGCGGAGCAGCCGTCGCGGCGGGGCCCCCCGTCATTTCACCGGCCGTCGGCGACGATACTGGCAGGAGCACGTGCCCCCGCTCACCCCTGGACCCATGCCGAACTCCCCCACAGCCCGCCCCCCGATCCCTTCCACGGTCTGGCTGGCCCGTGGCCGCCACACCGGCAGCGGGGCCGACGAGGCCCTCCGGCGCGGTCTGCGCCGGCTGAAGGACGGCGGGGACATCGACGACTTCCTGGAACTCCCCGCCGACGGGACCGCACCCGACCTGGTATTCGAATCCCGGATGCGGGTCGCCGGGGAGGTCACCGTGCGCGCCCGGCTGAGCCTCGCGCCCGGCACGGACCGGGGCCGGGACTGGACCCTGGTCGCGGAGGCGGAGCGGCCCTGGGAGCAGTCCTGGCCGTCCCCGGCCGGGATGTTCTGGGAGCAGGAGGCGGACGCCGACTGGAACCACGACGCGGCGACGGGACTGCGCATCGGGGAGATCAATCCGCTCCCGTCGGACGACAAGGCCGTACGACGGCTGCTGCGCGACTGCGCACGTGACGCGTGGCACATCCATGTCGTCGTCCATGAGGCGATGACCACGGACGAGCGCGGCCGGGTGCCGCTGGCGCGCTGGCTGCCGCCGGGCCTGCGGCACCGGGTCGTGGAGCACCGGGCCACGCCCCAGCAGTCGCGGGTGGCGAACTGGGCGCTGCGGGAGTTCGGTGTGCGGGTCCCGCGCGGAGGTGCCGTGGTGCTGCCGGGTGCTCCGGTCCCGGAGGGGTACGACGCCGACGCGTTCGCCGTGCGGGCGGTGTTCCTGGACGGTACCGAACCGGCGGGCCTCGTCGGGGCGGTGGCCCGCTTCGACGCCCTGCCGCGAGCGCTGCCGGACGGTGCGCGGGAGGCGCTGAGGGCGCTGCGGGAGGACTGGCACCTGCTGACCCTGGAGGAGGAACTCGCGCGGGAGCGGGCGCTGGTGGCCATGTACGCCGAGGCCCTGAAGGCGATGACGGAGTCCCGGGACCTGTACCGGGAGGCCGCCGAACGGGCCCATGAGGCGCTGGCCGCGTACCAGGAGTCGTCCGGCACCCCGCCCACCGTGCGCCCGCCCGCGCCCAGGACGGCCTCCAGCCCCTTCCAGCACCTGACCCGCACCCTGGAACGCCTGAGGCCCGCCGGCACCAAAACCCGCCCCGCCACGCCCGGGGAGCCCGAGGAACCGGCCCCGGAACGCCGGTCGACGACATCCGACCACTGAGCCAGCCTGCTGCCGGGAAGTAGACACCTCCCGCCGCGCGGCGGAACACCGGGCGAACGGCCGTTACGCCGCCCGGTGCCTCGGTCCCTCCCCCACTTCGGCCATGCGGTGGGCCTCCGGGGGCGGCGAGGGTGCCAGTCCTCCCGCAGCCTGCGGGCAGCCGTGCCTCCCCCAGTGCCTTAAGGGCCTGGGAGGTACCCCCAGGGCGGCACGGGTGGGCGCTGGGGGTACCCCCCTCTGGGGGAGGCACCTCGTAGCGCCGAGGTGCGCAGGCACCCCCGCAGTTGTCGGCGGCCGGGAAGGAGACACGTCCCGCCGCGAACGGCCGTCGCGCCGCCCGGTGTCTGCGCTCACTCCCCCACGTCGGCCACGCGGTGGGCTTCCGGGGGCGGCCAGGGTCTCCAGCGGCCGAAGGGGAAGGCAACGCGGACGACCAGGGCCGTCAGCGCCAGAAGCGCCGCCGCGAAGGCGGCCGACGTGGTGAGCCAGGCGGGCGCGACCGCGAGGGCCACCGCGCGGGGCAGCGCGGCCGACGGGAGGGTGCCGCCGTAGGCGTGGGCCGCGGCCAGGGCGGTCGGCACCACGACAGCCACCGCCAGCATCACCGCACCGGGACGCACCACCAGGATCAGCGCCACCAGCGTGCAGAGGACCGACAGGCCGACGGCAAGGGCGAGCAGCCCCAGGGGGACGCCGTCCTGTCGCAGCGGGAAGTGGGTCGCCCCGCACACGGCGAGGGCCACCGCGACGAGCCAACTGGACCAGATCAGGGGCCGGGCGGCCGTGCCCGGGCGACGGCGCGGGCGCCGCGTCCATCGTGCGCCGTCGCGCCCCGCGGGCCGCCGGCGGAAGACGCGGAATCCGGCGCGCGGGGCGGGAGCGGGTACGCCGTCGGACCGGCGGCCGCCCCGCGGGCTCTCGTCGTTCCCGTCCGCGAGCCGGGGCGCCTCCGTCGCAAGCCGAAGCAGGTGCTCGGGCGGCCGGTGCACGGCCAGCCGGTCGACCAGTTCGACCAGTTCACCGACGGAGCGGCCCGTCGCGGCCGCGCGCAGCGCCTCCTCACGGCAGTGGGGCGCCAGCGGCTCCTTGTGGAGCAGCGCCACCAGCAGGGTGACGTCCTCGACGGAGCGGTGCGCCGCCGCCGCGCGGATCATCTCGTCCGCGCTGCCGACGTCGCGGGGTGCCCGGGTCAGCAGCGCGACCAGCCGGATGACGTCCTCCACGGACCGGTCGATCCCCGCGGCGCGCAGGGCGTCGGCGACCGCCCCCGTGTGCTCGGGCGCCCCTTCCAGCGCGGTGATCAGGTCGACGACCTCCTCGAGGGGCCGATCCGCGACGGCCGCCTGCACGAGGTCGCCCGCCGGGTCGCCGTACGGCCGTGCGGGCGCCGGGGCGTCGGGGCGCGCGGGGCCCGGCGGATCCAAGGGCCCCGTGTGTTCGACGGGGTCCACGAGGCCGACGGTGGCGCCCGGGCCTTCGGTGGGCGGGGCCCCAGCCGCCCCGGAGGGTATGACCGCTCCGTTCGAGCGCGCTGACGAAGGCAAAGTGGTCATGATCGGCTCCCTGAGGAATGCTGATGACCATTACTAGGCTTCACCCCACCTCGCTGCCACTCGACTACTCCACCCGGATGACCTGCGGCGATCCGGCGTTTCACGGGGATACGGCAGGGCATGGGACGCGTGCGTGCATGGCCGGTCCCCGCCGCCATACCGGGGCCGTCAGCGGGAATCCAACCGGAGAGGGCTGTGTCGCGGCCGGCGGGGCCGCGATGCTCCGGTCGTCGGAAGGAGGGCAGCGACGTTGGAGTCGACCACCACGGTGCTGACCGTCGCCGTGATCCTCGCGGCCGCGGTGCTGGCCGGAGCCGTCGCCGTCCTGGTCCGTCTGGTCCGTACGCGGCGGGAGTTGCGACGGGCGGGGCTGCCCACGGGACCGCGCTGGGTCTTCTGGGGTGCCGTCCTGTATCTGGTGCTGCCGGCCGACCTGCTGCCCGATCCGGTCTACCTGGACGACATCGGCGTACTTCTGCTCGCTCTGCGCACCCTGCGTGGCTCCCTCGGCGCGGGACCGCCCGGAGCGCCTTGGCGGCGGTCGGGGCGGCAACCCGCCGATGATTACGCACCGTAAGGAAACCAACCACCCGTTCGATTCGTATAAGTCTCTGGAAGCCGAAAAAAGTCGGCGGACCAAGCGGCGGACCACAGCGGGCCGTTGTCTGGTCGGCGCAGCACCGACGAGGGAGACACGATGCAACCGTTCGCGCTCAACTACGCACGCCCGGCAGTTGAGTTGGCTGTTGCCACTCCGTATGCGTACGACTCCGGACTGCAGTTGAACGTACTCGGGGACGGACGGATCGCCGCCTGCGATCACGCACTGTTGCGTGAGGTGGGGACCACGACGTCCACCGCGGGCTCCAAGACCCACTTCGACGACTGAACGCGGACCGTAGACGATGACGGTGCTGATCCTCACCTGTGAGGAGGACGTGACCGCCGACATGGTGGTCGTCCACCTGAACGGCTCCGGAGTGCCCGTGGTGCGCCTCGACCCCGCCGATCTGACCGACGGCGTCTCGCTGTCCGGGGAATACGTCCACGGCCGGTTCCGGGGCCATCTGTCCGTCGGGGGGCGGCTGGTGAGCATCGGCGGGCTGCGGTCCGTCTGGGTGCGCCGGCCGGGAACCCCGGCCGGGCGCGCGCCGCAGCCGTCCGCGTGGCTGACCGAGGAGGCCTCGCAGGCGCTCTATGGCATGCTGCGCGGCTGCGACGCGCGCTGGATGAACCATCCGGACGCGGCCCGGCGGGCCCGCCACAAGCCGTGGCAGCTGCGTCTGGCCCAGCGCTGCGGCCTGCCGGTGCCGGCCACGCTGATCACCACGTTCCCGCGTGCGGCGCGGGAGTTCGCCGAGCGTTTCCCCGACCTGGTGGTCAAGCCGGTGTCGGGCGCGCATCCGCAGGATCCGCCTCGGGCCGTGCCGACCAGCCGGGTGGCGCCGGACACGGACTTCTCGGCGGTCGCGTTCGGGCCGACGCTGCTTCAGCGGCGGGTCGCCAAGCGGGCCGACATCCGGCTGACCGTGGTGGGCGAGCGGTTGCTGGCGGCCCGTAAGGCGACGGCGCCGGACGCGGATCCGGAGGAGGTGGATGTACGTTTCGCCGCCCCCGGGTCGCCCTGGGAGCCGGTCGAGGTCCCGGCACGCACCGCCGACGCCGTTCGCACCTATCTGAGCCATGCCGAACTGGCGTACGGGGCATTCGACTTCGCCGAGGACGCCGACGGGATGTGGTGGTTCCTGGAGTGCAATCAGTCGGGGCAGTTCGGGTTCGTGGAGGTGGAGACGGAACAGCCGATCGCGCGGACCATCGCGGAGTGGCTGTCCCGTCCCATTCCCGACGAGCCCGCGGAGCTCAACGGCGCGAGCACCACGGTGCGGTGAGCGGCCGTCACACGGGGGTCATTGCGGACGCGGTCCGGGCAGCAGGCCGGCGCGCTGCCAGCCGTTGCCGGGAGACTGCGGCCCGCCGGGGCCCGGAGCGAAGCCGCCGGACCGCAGGGGCCGCATGACCGACTCCAGTTCCCTGCTCACGCGTTCGGCCTCGCTGCGGACCTGTGCGGGCACGTCGCCGCACTCCGCGATGAGTCGGTCGTAGATGGGGGAATCCTGGAACACCCGTCAACGTGCCTTTCTGCTCGGCGGCCCCGGTGCGGGGACGCGACTGCCGAGTGTAGGCGTCCGTCCGGTGCGACGTGGGACTTCCCCGGTACGCAGTGACACGGAACGGTCACACGGGATCTGCCGCGCATTGCGGTGAGGGCGGGCGGATCCGGGCGGTCAGGCGCCCGTCGTCGAGCCGGGGCGGACGATCATCAGGATGGTGACGGTCGCCCAGAGGAGATTGAAGACCCCCGTGAACATCGCCAGTTGAACGGTGCTCCGGCGGTCGACCGGCCCGTCTCCGGTGAGCTGCTCGACGAGTTCGTCCTGACGGGGCAGCACGAAGGCGAGGAGAATCCCTGCCGCCGCCGCGGTCAGGGTGATCGAGGCGATGAGCCAGCCGTCGCCCAGCACGCCCATCGCGAGGGCGGTGGCGAGGCCGAGGACGGGGACGAGGACCCCTATCCGGGCATAGACCCGGCAGATGCGGTGGAGCAGTGCGACGGTCGTGAGCCCTGTGGCGGCGGGCCTGTCGCCCTCTTCGGGAGCGGCACGGCGTACGGCCGGCGGGAACATACTGGCGGCGACGGTCACGGGGCCGACGGCGATGATGGCTGCCAGGACGTGGAGGGACAGCAGGAGCTTGGTCACCGGGACTCTTTCCTTGGTGTGATCAGCGGTGCCGGGCTCACGTTAGGGGCCTCGCGGATGATCACCCAGAGGCTGAAACGACAGCTTCCAACGGGTTCTCGCCAACCACTTACGCCGAAGTTCTGAAACGTCATCACCCGGAGGCCCTGCTCAGGGGCATGGCGGGAATCCGTCTATCGTGGCGGTCATGCACCTCGTGGCGATTCTGGTTCTCGATGGCGTCGTGCCGTTCGACATGGCGGCGCCCATGCAGGTGTTCGACTGGACGCAGCTGCCCGACGGCCGGCAGCCCTACCGGGTCCGGCTGTGCGCCGAGCGGCCCGAGGTGACCGCGGACGGCGGCTTCGGCCTGCGCGTCGACCGAGGCCTGGAGGCGCTGGCCGACGCCGACACGATCATCGTCCCCGGCCGCGCTGAAGGCGCACCGCCGCCCTCCCCCGCCGTGCTCGCCGCGCTGCGGCGGGCGGCCGCGGCCGGCACCCGGATCGCCTCGGTGTGCGTGGGCGCCTTCGTGCTGGCAGAGGCCGGGCTGCTGGACGGCCGGCGTGCCACCACGCACTGGGTGGCCGCCGGGGCGCTCGCCCGGGACTTCCCCCGCGTCGACGTGCAGCCGGACGTGCTCTATGTCGACAACGGGCAGATCCTCACCTCGGCCGGCGCCGCCGCCGCGCTGGACATGTGCCTGCACATGATCCGCCGGGACCTGGGCTCGGCCGTGGCCGCGAACGCCGCCCGGATGTCGGTGATGCCGCTCGAACGGGAGGGCGGCCAGGCCCAGTTCATCGTGCACGAGCACCCGCCCGTGCCCCGCGGGTCCGCTCTGGAGCCGCTGCTGGACTGGATCGAGGACAACCTGGCCCACGAGGTGACGCTGAGCGCGATGGCGGCCCGCGCAGGGATGAGCGAGCGCACCTTCAGCCGGCGGTTCCGCGAGCAGACGGGCACCACGCCGTTGCAGTGGCTGCTGCGGGCCCGGGTGCGGCGCGCCCAGTATCTGCTGGAGAACAGCGACTACACGGTCGAACGGGTCGCGCAGCAGGCCGGTTTCGGATCGCCCACGGCGTTCCGCGAGCGCTTCCGCAAGGTGGTGGGCACGACGCCGTACGCCTACCGCTCGTCGTTCAAGGGGCGGCGCGCGGTCACCGCGAGCTAGACGGCCAGGGACAGGCCGTTCCCGCCGTCCGTCCGCCCGGCAGGGCCGGGCGCGGACCGGGTGCGCACGAGCAGCGCGTCGGCCTGCGCTATGGCGTCGTGGATACCGGACGCCCCCATCATCACGCAGAGCGTGTGGCTGACGTCGTTCAGCTCGCGCGCCGCCGCGGGCGTGTACCGCTCCGCCTGAGCGATCTGCAGCGTCGCGTACCGCGTCAGCAACTGTCTGACGACCTTCGGGTCCGGTCCGAGCACGAATGCGCCCCTCTCTGGTTGTTTTCGCTGCGTATGCCCGAACCAGGCGGAAGCACGCATCCCATGTGCTCAAGTGACCGCAATTGACCGAAAACAGCCGCACCCTCTCCGGGGCGGTCAGGCCACCTGCCCGCTGTGCAGCGCCGGATACGCCCGGCCCCCGGCGCAGTAGTTCCTTGGGCGTCCCGATCTCCTGGATGCGGCCGTCCGCCATCAACACGATCCGGTCGGTGCTGCGCACCGTGGACAGCTTGGCGCGCCGCGACGAACGTGGTGCGCCCGCGCCGAGGCCTCCTGCACCAGTGCCTTCGAGTGCGTGTCCAGCGCCGAGGTCGCCTCGTCCGGCACCAGCACCCTCGGGTCGCGGGTCAGGGCGCGGGCGATGGGCAGGCGCTCCCGCCGACCGCCGGAAAGCCGGGCGCCGCACTCCCCGGCCAGAGCGCCGAGTCCCTGGCGCAGTCGGTCGACGAACTTCAGCGCGTTGGCGTCGCGCAGCGCGGCCCGTACGGTCTCCGTGGGCGCCTCGGGAGCGGGCAAGTCCACTGTGCTCAGCCATCGGCTTCATCCGGCCGACCTCGGGGAGGCTGCTGCTCGACGGCACCGACATGAGCAGAGGGCGATGGTTTCGCCGGGGGGCGACATCCGAGGGGTGAAGTCCTGCACGGCGGGCCGCCCGCCGGTCTCGTAGGCGTGGCCGACGTCCTCGGAGGTGACCCCGCCGCGCAGCGCGCCGAGCCCCGCCTTGCCCTCGTCGCCATCGGTGATGCCCAGACGTCGTCGTACGAGATGAGCGCGGCGCCGGTCGGCACGCCACGCCGACCATCTTGAGGACGACCCACGCCGGCGAGCCGAAGCGGCCGTCGGCCAGGTCGGGGCGCGTCCCGGTGGTCAGCAGCCGGGCGAGGGTGCCGTTCATCCGGCGCAGCGGCTTGCCCTCCAGGCCGTAGGCGTGGGTGACCGGGATGAGCCGGGTCATCTCGCGGCGCTCCCGGCGGCGCCGCCGCGCGGGCGTGGGTGCTCGGCGCTACGCTGCGCGCAGTCGACCCTATGCACCGTTTCGGGAGGTACGTATGGCCTTGCTCCTCAACCCGTACCTGAGTTTCGACGGGAACGCGCGGCAGGCGATGGAGTTCTACAAGGAGGTCTTCGGCGGCGAGCTGCGTCTCAACACCTTCGGCGACGTCGGGCAGCCCGGGGCCGAGGGGTCCGACAAGATCATGCACGGCATGCTGAAGAGCGCCGAGGGCTTCACCCTGATGGGCGCCGACATGCCACCGGGCATGCAGTACAACCCGGGCAACAACTTCGCCGTGAGCCTCAGCGGCGAGGAGGAGGGAACGCTGCGCGGTTACTGGGACAAGCTGTCCGGGAGCGGCTCGGTGTCCGTGCCGCTGGAGAAGCAGATGTGGGGTGACGTGTTCGGGATGTGCACGGACCGCTTCGGCATTCCCTGGATGGTCAACATCAACCAGCCCGGGAACTGAACCCGCCGCCCCGCCTCTCCCGGCAGCTCACTGTTGACATGGCATTTCGGCAGGGATCATCGTTCTGACCCGAGCACGAGCAGCGCTCGGGTCCGGCGGACGCCGGCCCGCGGGAGAGGCGGCGGCATGCGGATCGGACTGCTGGGCACCGGGCCCTGGGCGCGGGTGGCACACGCCCCCGCTCTGAGCGGGCACCCGGACCTCGACTTCATCGGAGTGTGGGGCCGCCGTCCGGACGCCGCCGCGGAGCTGGCCAGGCTGCACGGCACCCGGGCCTACGACGACCTCGACACGCTCCTCGCCGACGTGGACGCTGTCGCCGTAGCGCTGCCGCCGGCGGTGCAGGCGGAGCTGGCCGTGCGCGCGGCGCGGGCGGGATGCCATCTGCTCCTCGACAAGCCGCTCGCACCGACGGTCGCCGAGGGCCGGGCGGTGGTCGAGGCCGCCGAGCGGGCCGGGGTCGCCTCGGTGGTCTTCTTCACCACCCGTTTCCAGCCCGGTCCTGAGGCGTGGATCGGCGAACAGGCCCGCGCCGGTGGCTGGTTCACCGGGCGGGCGCAGTGGCTCGGGGCGGTGTTCACCGCCGCGGACAGTCCCTTCGGCGCCTCGCCGTGGCGGCGGGAGAAGGGCGCCCTGTGGGACGTCGGCCCGCACGCCCTGTCCATACTGCTTCCGGTGCTCGGGGAACCGCGCAGGGTGACGGCGGCGGCATACGGCCCCGGTGACACCATCCATCTGGTCCTCGACCACGAGAGCGGCGCGTCCAGCAGCCTGACCTTGAGCCTGACCGCGCCCCCGGCCGCGGCCGGCGCCACAGTCGAACTGCACGGCGAGGCGGGGGTCACCCTGCTCCCGGAGTCCTCGGACGGAGCCGTCCCCGCCGTCACCCGGGCCGTGGACGCCCTGCTCACCGCTGCCCGGACCGGCATACCGCACCCCTGTGACGCGGCGTTCGCCCTGCGGATCACGCGGATCCTGGCCACGGCCGAGTCACTGCTGGACGGCGGGGCGCCCTGAGCGCGGCCCGCGCGGCCGTGTCCGCCGACTGCGGAACGGAGCGGTCCCGGCGCACTCCGTGTCGCCCGGGCCCGCCCGGCTTAAGAGCCCCTTAAACGCCGGTTAAGCAATCGGGGACGCTTCGTCGTTCGTTCAAGTAACCGCAGGTCAGGGCAGGTTGAGGACAAGTCGGACCGCTGGCGGGGGTCCGCCGGTGTCCCTACCATCGACCCCGCGCGCCCACCCCGACGCACTTCTGAGAGCGCTCTCTTAGATGCCTCCCCATGTCGGCCGGCGCCGTCAGGAACCCGCATGAGCCCTACAGGAGACCCCCCACATGACTCCTCGTCATCAGCGCAACCTCGGCCGCCGCAAGGTCCTCTTCGCTCTGGGCGGAGCCGCCGTGGCCCTCCCCGCGGCGGCGATGATCGCCCCGCACGCGCTGGCGGACCAGTCCGGAAAGCCGAAGGCGGGCACGGCAGCGGCCGGATCCCTGCCGCTGACGATCGTCAACAACAGCGGTTCCTTCGACAACGCCAACGTGCACCTCTACGTCGTCGGCAACGCGGACGGGCGCCAGGTGCGGCTCACCCCCGAGGGCACCGTCGTCCCCGTCGCCGCCTCCGACAACGGCCCCGACGGCTTCACCGACTACGCCATCAGCCTGTCCGGCAGCGGCGAGACCAAGCTCTCCCTGCCGTACATGTCCGGCCGGATCTACGTCTCCCTCGGCGCGAAGCTCAAGTTCAAGGCGGTCACCGACGGCAACGGCAACGCCGCGCTGCAGTACCCGGCCGGCTGGGTCACCTCCGACCCGAACTACGGCGTGCTGCACGACTGTGCGGAGTTCACCTACAACTCCTCGGGCATGTTCTGCAACACGACGATGGTCGACATGCTCAGCGTGCCGCTGAGCATCAGGCTCACCGGCTCCCAGGACCAGACGACCGGCACGATTCGCGAGGGCGGGCGCGCGGCGGCGTTCGCCGCCGTCAAGGAGGTCGAGGCGTTCTCCCCGCTGGTGGTGGACGACACGCGGATCATCGCCCCCGGCCACGGACTGGACGCCGGTCTGTTCGCCAAGGACTACCTCGCCCCGTACATCGACGAGGTATGGAGCACCTACACCGGCCGCGACCTCAAGATCACCACCAACGCGGGCACCTTCACCGGCCGGGTTCGCGGTGACCGGTTCACCTTCGACGGGCCCGCCCAGGTCTCCTTCGGCAAGCCGTCCACGCGCGACGTCCTCTTCTGCGACGGCGCCCTCGCCGCCCCCAACGACGGCACCACCGGTCCGGTCGCCGCGGTGCTCGGCGCCGGCTTCAACCGGTCGACGCTGCTCAGCCACCCCGACCAGCCGACGACCGACGCCTCGGACTTCTACCGGACCGAGATCACCAACCACTACTCCAAGGCCATGCACGCGGCGACGGAGGACGGCCGGGCGTACGGCTTCGCCTTCGACGACGTGGCCGACTTCGCCTCGTACATCCAGGACACCGCGCCGACGGGCCTGCGGCTGACGCTGACGGAGTTCTGAGGCAGTTCCAGGGCCGGAGCCGGGGCAGGTTTCCGGTGGGGCCGGGAAGGTACCCCGGGAGCCAGGAGGCGGCCCTTCACCGCGGTGCCGTGAGCGTTCCGGATGCACGGCGGTCTCCCGCGTTGAATGGTGGAGTATCGGACCCGATGACAGCACCGGGGCCGCAACAGCAGACCCGAGGAGCCAAAGATGTCGACGTCCCAGCCCGACGCGTCCGAGCAGTCCGAGGACCGTGCCACCCCGGACAGCCTGCTCCGCGCCCGCACCGGCACCGATGTGTCGCCGGAGGACCTGGTTCTTGCCTCCGGCAAGGACCTCACCCCCGAGAACCTCGCATGGGCCGAGCGCAAGCTCGCCGAAGAGGGGCCCGTCGCCCTGGAGAAGATGCTTCCCTGAATCCGCGCCCGCCCCTGGGCAGGACGGCGCCGCCGGCTCCCGTGCGTGCACGGACGTCGGCGCGCCGTATCCGGTGCCCGGTCAGGTGGTGTCCCGGTCCTCCGGGAGCGCCGTCTCGTCGACGACGTGCACCGCGGCCTCCTCCGCGCCCGCGGCTCCGCCGTCGATGCCCACGTCGTCGGCGACGGTCTCCTTGGTGGTGTCCGGCAGGACACCCTTGTCGGGGGCGACCAGGCGTCCGGCGCGGCTGGTGCCGGCCTCCGCGTCGACCGTTTCGTCCTCGCCGGTCACGTCGCCCGCCTCGTCCGCGGCGGACGCGGGGTCCGGCACCTCCTGGGCCAGTCGCTCGTCGAGGGTCTCGCGGTCGTGCTGCTCGGCGGCCGTGGTGCCGTGCTTGGTGACGCCGAGCGGCTTCTCCGGCGGGGAGTAGCCCTCCTCGAGGGTGTCGTCGTAGGTACGTTCGTCGACAGCGTCCTGCATGTCGAGCGGCGCGGCGTCTTCCTGCTCTTCGTAGGTGGGCTGGTAGGCGTCGTCGGCCATCGGGTTGGTTCCCATGGCGTCCTCCCTGGTCGCGCTGCGTCGGCTCGTTTCGGCTCGGGTATCCGGTCCGCGTTTCCCCTCACGCGCTCCCTAATCCCATGCGCCATCCCGTGCGCCATCCCGTGCGCCGGACGGCCGGGAGGGCTCCGGTGAGGTCAAAAACCACCCCGGGCCGACGTCACCGGGGCGTGCCGGAACCCGGGGCCGGGGCGATGCGGACGTCGAAGTCGCCGATCCGGTGGGCGGGCCAGGGCCGGGCGTAGCCGGGCGGGGTGCCGCCGGGGGCGGTGAGCGTGGCGACCGGGATGCGGTCGGCGGTGCGCAGGATCTCGGCGGCCGTGGTGTTCTCGTTGTTGCCGGAGGTGGCCCCGGAGGAGCAGCCGGTGTAGTAGCCGACGGGGATGGCCTCGCGGCCGGTGATCAGACAGGGCGGGCGGACTCCCAGCCGGTGCAGTGCGTCGGCCGTACGGGCCCAGTCGCGGCGGCTGTCGATGTTGCGGTCCACGGTGTACACCAGGACGGTCAGCTGGACGGTGAGATGGCCCGCGAGCGCGAGCGCGACCAGGGTCCTCGCGGTCGTCCGCCACCTCCCGCGCGGTGCCGTGACCAGGTGCCACAGGGCGTCGGCGACCGGGATCGCGAGCAGGGCGTAGGCGGGCTGCAGGAAGCGGGGTGCCGCGTACTCGATCATGAAGAGGTACGGGAACGCGGCGGTGGTGGCACAGGCCAGCGGAAGCAGGGTGCGCAGGGTGCGGCGGGCCCGCACGGCGAGGACCAGGCCGAGGATGGCGAGCAGCGGCAGGACGAACCACCACAGGGTGATCACCGGGTGGGGCATCGCCCCGGTGCACGGCCGGCACAGGGCGCGGCCGCCCAGGCTGCGCAGCTGGTCGTCCACGGCGATGTGCCGGCCGAGCCCGCCCTGGATGCGGGAGGCCTCGGCCAGCCGCTCCCCGAGGCCTCCGAAGGCCGTGTACGCCTCGATCACCCAGGGGGCCCCGCCCGCGGCCAGGCCGCCGGCGAGGGCGAGCAGTGACCGCCGGTGCCGGCCGGCGAGGGCGACGACGAGCAGCGGGACGGCCACCCAGAGGGCGTCCGTGGGCCGCATCAACGCCATGAGCGCGGTCCCCGCCGCGACGGCCCACAGCGGGCCGCCGGACGCGGGGGCCTGGGGCGAAGGTCCCGTCGTCCGCCCGGCAGACGGGACTTTCGCCACAGGCCCCAGGTCCGCGCGATGGCGCAGGAAGCCGCCCACGGCGATCAGCGCGCCGACGGCGACCCAGTAGTTGGGCATGGCCTGAGGGCCGTAGAAGAGGGTCACCCACAGGGAGGCGAAGACGGCGCCCGCGGTGACCAGGACCCGGGTCGGGAAGAGACCGCGCCAGGCGTGGAAGGCCAGGTGGAGGCCGACGCCGGAGAGCAGGGCGAGGTAGACGCGCAGCAGCACGGTGGACTCGGACCAGGACGCCACGGGTGCCACCAGAAGGGAGACGCCCCGGGAGCGCGGTGCGCTGAAGAAGGCGGCCGGATGGTGGGAGGTGACCTGGCTGATGTAGACGATCTCGTCCCAGCCGAGGCCCAGCACGGGGCGGACCAGGGCGAGTTGGGTGAGGGTGAAGACGGCGGCGAGCACCGCTAGCGGTCGGCCGGCGCGTGCGTTCCCGGAGGCGTCCCGCCCGGACCGCTGCTCGCGTCGTCGTGCCGCGGCGAGCAGGGCGCCGGCGCCGTCGGTCATCGTCCGTCCTTCGTTCGCGCACGTCAGGGGCGCCGGGTCGCAGAGCCGTGCGGTGTGAGGGCCGCATGACCGGGCGTCCGAAGATCATGGCCAACCTAACCCGCAGGGAACGGGCACGCAGGGCGATATACAGCCAACCGTCTCATCCCACCCGGAAGGCCCCCGCTCGCTCACCGATCACCCAGGAGTTCGGCCACATCCGTGACGACCACGTCGGCGCCGTGCGCGTACAGGGCGTCGGCCCGGCCCGCCCGGTCGACGCCGACGACGTATCCGAAGCCTCCGGCGCGGCCCGCGTCCATGCCGGCGAGCGCGTCCTCGAACACCGCGGCGCGGGACGGTTCCACACCGAGGTCCCGGGCGGCGGCGAGGAAGGTGTCGGGCCGCGGTTTCCCCGGCAGGCCGCGCTCGGCGGCGACCACCCCGTCGATCCGGACGTCGAAGAGGTGCTCGGCGTGGATCGACCGCAGTACCTCACGGCAGTTGGCGCTGGAGGAGACAATCGCCGTGCGCAGTCCCCGGGCGCGGACCGCCTCGATGTAGCGCAGGGTTCCGTCGTAGGCCGTCACGCCGCCGGCGCGGATCCTCTCCAGCAGCAGTTCGTTCTTGCGGTTGCCGAGGCCGTGCACGGTGTCGGCGTCGGGCGGGTCGTCCGGTGCGCCCTCGGGCAGTGTGATGTCACGGGAGGCGAGGAAGGTGCGTACGCCGTCGGCGCGCGGGAGGCCGTCGACGTACGCGTCGTAGTCGGCGTCGGTGAAGGGCCGGAAGGCGTCGCCTTCCCGCGCCCGGAGGAAGTCGTCGAACGTCTGCTTCCAGGCGGCCGCGTGCACATCGGCCGTCCTCGTGACGACGCCGTCGAGATCGAAGAGGCAGGCGAGGATGTCATCGGGCAGACCCAGATCCGTCATACCGGACACGGTTCCCCCTGCGGCGCCGGTCTGCGGGCGGCGCGGGCCACTCGGCGGAGGACCGCCCGCTTCCCAGGTGACACACTCTCCCGTGTGGCGCTGACCTTCGACGACCTCCTCCGCCGTGCCCGTGATCTCCCCCGGGAGGGGCGGCGCGCGATCCTCGGCATCGCCGGCAGCCCGGGCGCGGGCAAATCCACACTCGCCGCGCGGCTGGTGCGGGAGCTGAACGGCACCGGGGAGCCGTGGGTGGCGCATGTGCCGATGGACGGCTTCCACCTCGCCGACGCCGAACTCGACCGTCTCGGCCGCCGTGACCGCAAGGGCGCCCCGGACACCTTCGACGCGGCAGGCTACGCGGCGCTGCTGCGGCGGCTGCGCGAGGAGGAGTACGGCGATGTCGTGTACGCCCCCGGCTTCGAGCGGGTGCTGGAGCAGCCGCTCGCGGGAGCGGTCCCGGTGGAACCGGCCGTCCGGCTGGTGGTGACGGAGGGCAACTACCTGCTGCTGGGCTGCGGTGTCTGGGAGCGGGTGCGGGCGCAGCTGGACGAGGTCTGGTTCTGCGAACTGGACGAGACGGAGCGGCTGCGCCGGCTGGTCGCGCGGCACGAGGAGTTCGGCAAGAGTCACGAGGAGGCGGTGGCCTGGGTGGAGCGCTCGGACCGCCGCAACGCCGAACTGATCGCCCCGACCCGCGAGCGCGCCGACCTCGTGGTGCCGCAGTCCGCGCTGCCGGGCGCGTCCCGCCAGTCAGAACGGATTGGACGTGGTACGGCCCGCTGACGCAGGCTCTGGCCCATGATCAGAGCAGCCACCGTGGCCGACGTCCCCGAGATCCGTTCCATGATCCGCGAACTCGCCGCGTACGAACGGGCCGCGGAGCAGGCCCGCGCCACCGAGGAACAGCTCCGTACCGCCCTGTTCGGTGAGCACCCCGCCGCCCGCGTCCTGATCGCGGAGGACGACGACACCGGCGCGATCGCGGGCTTCGCCCTGTGGTTCCCGCGCTTCTCGACCTGGACCGGTACCCGGGGGATGCACCTGGAGGACCTCTACGTACGCCCGCACACACGGGGTGCCGGTCACGGCAGGGACCTGCTGGCGGCTCTCGCGCAGATCTGCCGGGAGAGCGGTTTCGAACGCTTCGAGTGGGTGGTTTTGGACTGGAACGAGCCGGCGATCGCGTTCTACGAGTCGCTCGGGGCGGAACTCCTGGAGGAGTGGAGGGTGTGCCGGCTGACCGGTGGCCCGCTGGAGGAGCTCGCCGCGCGGGCGCCGGTGGCCGGTAGCCGGGCGTTGTGACCCCGCGCGTACGGGCGGGGGTGCCACAGTAGGGGCCCATGAGGGGTCTGGTGGCGGCGCGCTTACGGAAGCCTGTCCTCGACGAGGGTGCGGGAGGCGCCGCCCCCGGGGGCCGCGGCCGGCGGTGGCCGGTGCTCGTGGTGGTGGTGCTGCTGCTCGGGCAGATGGCCGTGGCGATGGTGACGACCGCGGTGCGCCAGACGCCGACGATCGACGAGCCCGTGTACGTGGGCACGGCCGCCGTGTATCTGGAGGAGCACAGTCTGCGGTTCAACCCCGAGCATCCGCCGCTCGGGAAACTGCTGATCGCCGCCGGGGTGGCGGTCGCCGGTCCGCACCTGGAACCGGGATTCGACGGCGACCAGAGCGCGTTGGGACGGCGGCTGCTGTACGAGTCGGGCAACGACCCGTGGCGGGTCATGTTCTGGGCGCGCCTGCCGGTGATCGTCCTGACGCTGCTGTTCGGGCTGGTCGTCTTCGCCTTCGCGCGGGAACTGGTGGGCATGGCGGGGGCGTTGGTGGCGCTCGCGCTGTACTGCCTCTCCCCCGACGTGATCGCGCACGGTTCGCTGGCCACACTCGATGTGCCGGCCGCCGGGTTCGTGCTGACCTCGGTGTGGCTGTTGTGGCGGGCACGACGGCGACCGCGGGTCCATCTGCCGCTCGCCGCGGCCGCGTTCGGGGCGGCGCTGGCCGTCAAGATGAGCGTGCTGCCCGCCGCGCCGGTGCTGGTGCTGACGGCGGCCGTGGCGGTGTGGTGCGCCTCCACCGGCGACCGGTGGCGCCGGCTGGGGCGGGCTGCCGCGGCCGCCGCGGTGTTCGCCCTGATCGCGGTCGCCGTGGTCTGGGCCGTGTACCTGACCGTGGATCCCCGGCTGCGCTGGGATCCGCAGCAGCCGGTGCCCGTGGTGCGGGGACTGCGGGGGCTGTTCGTGGAACTGCTGCCGTTCCCGGAGGCCTACCGGGACGGCCTGCGCGTCCAGTTCAACCTCGAGTACTGGGCGTGGGAGGGCTTTCTGTTCGGGCGGGTGTACACCGGCTCGCTCTGGTACTACCTGCCGGCCGCGCTGCTGGTGAAGACGCCGCTCGGCATGCTCGTGCTGTGGGCCGCGGGCGCCGTCGTACTGCTGGCGGTGCGGCGGCTGCGGCCCGCGGCGGCGCATCTGCTGCCGGTACCCGCGGTCCTGCTGGCCGCCGCGATGTACGGGTCACGGGACTTCGGCACCCGGTACGCCGTGTTCCTGCCGATGTTCCTGGCGGTGGCGGCGGGGTGCGTGCCGGGGGTGCGGTGGCGGTGGGCTCCCCCGGTGACGGCGCTGCTCGTCGCGTTCGTCGCGGTGAGCTCGCTGCGGGCCTTTCCCTACTATCTCCCGTACTCCAACGAGGCGTTCGGCGGTCCGTCGAAGACCCGGCTGCGGCTGCACGACTCCAACGTGGACTGGGGCCAGGACCTCGGCCGGCTCGCCGACCGGCTGCGGGACCGGTACCGGGGCGAGCGGATCTGGCTGGTCTACAAGGGCAGCGGGGTGCCCTCGTACTACGGCATCGACGCGGACGATCCGCTCCGGGTGCCGCCCGAGGAGGTGCACGGGATCCTGGCGGTGTCGGACTCCGCCGCGGCCAAGGCGGCGGGGCGGCTGGCCGAGCTGATCGGAAGCAGCCGCCCGGTGGACGACGTCGGGCACTCGATCACGGTCTACCGGCGTTGAGCGCGGGGCGTCAGCCCTGCCCCGGCGCCCCGGCCCGCTGGAAGCCGTCCGCGCTGACATGCGGCATCACGCTGCTCGCCACACGGTACCGGCCGTTGGGCACGTCGGCGGACCGGTGGACGTGCACGGCGAGCGGGCCCGCCCATTCGTAGCCCTGACGTGCCGCGTGCCGGGCCAGCCGGTCGGTGAGCACCTGCCCGACGCGGCCGCCCCGGCGCGTCAGTTCCTCGTGCACGGGGCCGGCCAGTTCCACGTCGTAGGCGTTGGGGACCATGACCCGGCCCGCCCGGCACACCACGGCCTTGCTGTCGCACTCGCGGCGCAGGGCGTCGACGAGTTCGACCGGGTCCCGGCCGGACATGCGCGCCCACAGCGCCTGCCATCGGTTTTCCAGTGCCTCTTCCAGCGCGCTCAGGGCGCTCATGGTGTCACCTGCCCAATCGTCGTCGCGTCGAGGTCGGGATGGGATGGGGTGTTCCTGGTCCGGTCAGCGCTCGTCGTAGTCGTCGGGGCTGATCTCGGCCTCCTCCAGTGCTTCGCGCATCGTGCGGCCGGTGGCGCCCTGCGCACGCGTCTCGTTGTCCTCACGCTGCTCGATCGTGTCGTCGGTGTCCCGGGTCTTCGGCCGGTTCTCCTCGGGGACGGTCATGTCCGGTGGCTCCTCGTGCTCCCTGGGGTGTGCTTCGTTGCGCTCTGGGGTTTCATTCGTCGCGCTGTGCCGCGAGTTCCCCGAAGAGGCGTGGGTATCCCCGGGAAAGCGGGCCGGTGCGCTCCGGCGAGCGGGCTGGTCACCACGGTGCGTCGGCTATGTTGAATCCTCGTGGGAGACGAAGGAGGCACACCGGTGCCATCGCCGCAGCAGGCACGCGCACAGGCATCCGCGATCACCTCGGGGAAAGCGGGCCAGGACACGGAGATGTCCCCGACTGCCCAGCTCCACGCGCTGTTCGACCGCCCCCGGCTCTCCCCCGGCCAGCGACGCATCGCCCAGTATCTGATCGAGCACATCGCGGAGGCGGCGTTCCTGTCGATCACGGACCTCGCGGACCGGGTCGGGGTGAGCCAGCCCTCGGTGACCCGGTTCGCCTCGGCGGTCGGCCTCAGCGGCTACCCCGCGCTGCGGGAGAAGCTCCAGTCGATCACCCTCGGCACCCGTACCGGCGCTCCCGCCGAGGAGATCCGGGGGAACGAACTCCAGGCGGCGGTCGACGCCGAGATCGAGAACCTGGAGAACCTGCGGCGGGACTTCGCCGACGCCGACCGGGTCATCGAGGCGGGACGTGCGCTGTCCGCGTCCACGCCGCTCACCGTCCTCGGTCTTCGCATCTCCGTCTCCCTGGCCGAGTACTTCGCCTACGCCGCCCGGCGTATCCACCCGGACGTACGGCTTGTGACGCGGGGCGGCAGTGTCGCCTACGACGCCCTGCTGCAGTCGCGGGAAGCGGGCGGCACCTGGGTGCTGGCCTTCTCCATGCCGCGGCACGCCCAGGAGACCCTGACAGCGGTGCGGGTGGCGCGCAGCGCCGGGCTGAAGGTCGCGCTGATCACCGATCTGGCGCTGGGTCCGCTGGTGGACGAGGCCGACATCACCTTCGCCACCGGCACCGGTTCCCGGCTGGTCTTCGACTCCTATGCGGCTCCGGGCGTGATGTGCGCGGCGCTGCTCCAGGCGATGACGGACGCGGATCCGGAGCGGACGCAGGCCCGGCTCGACGAGTACGAGCACGTGGCCTATGAGCACCAGTTCTTCCTGAAGGACTGATCCGCCGCCTGCCCGCCCGCGGCATCTCCGGATCAAAGCACGCATGAATGTTTTCATGCGTCTTGCCAACCAGGTGGCATATATAAATACTGCTCGCGGATGACACCGGTTCCGACCGGGCTCCTGCGCGAACACCCGAAGCCGCCGGGTCCTACCCGCTCCGGCGGCCAGGGTGTTCGGCCGGGCATCCCCTGCCCGGCCACCCGTGGCGGCCCCGGTCATCCCCTAGGCCGGGGCCGCCCCAGCCCGTCGTCCACGCCGACGACGCCGCACACCCGGAAGCGATGATCATGCCCCTGATGTCCACGCGCCTCGGTCCCGACTGGCCCGGCCAGGTCAAGGCCCCCGGCAGCTACGACTGGGAACGCTCGGCGGCCAAGTGGCTGCGCGAGCTGGTGCCTGCGCGCTACGCGAGCTACCCGGCGTTCATCCGGCACCCCGTCCTGCTGGCCCGGCACGCCCAGCTGCAGATCGAGCACGAGATCCGGGTAGCCCGCACCGCCCTGCAGACCGCCCGGGCCGATCTGCCCCGGCTGGGGCTGCACGAGGGGGTCATCGAGCATTCCATCAAGCTCTACGCGGCCGAGGTCATGCAGCTCCAGCACCTCGCCCGCAGCGTACGGGCGGTCACCCGGGCCCTGGCCGAAAACGGCCGCTGACCGGGCTCCGGCCCCGCCCGGAAGCCCGACGGGCCGGCCCTTCCGGGAATCCGGCGGAACGAGCCGGTCAACGAACCGGGACTGGTGTGCGATGCTCGTCGCGTGAAGCGCGAGCCCATAGTCCCGAAGGAGTCCGGAACCGTACCGGACCTGGTGGAACTGGCCAGGGTCGTCGCCCAGCAGCGCGCCGAACTGGACCGGCTGCGCGAGCAGGCCGCGACCTCGGCGGTCGTGGAGCGCGCCAAGGGTGTCGTGATCGCCCTGACCGGCTGCTCCGCCGAGACCGCGGGCGAGACCCTGCTCCAGCGCGCCAAGGCGGCCCGTCGCACCCTGCTCGAGGAGTGCTGGATCACCCTCGGCGAACTGGCCCCCGCCCGGTTCGGCAACGGCACGGCCCGGAGGCGACCCGGGAACCGGCAGGACGGTATGGCGGACGGTCTCCCCGCCGTCGATCCGCCGGCATCCGCCTCCGCGCCCGACGACGTCGCCGACGCGCTGGGCTGTCTCGGCCGGGCCCTCGTCCACGTGGAGACGCACCAGCACCTGGCCCGCTGTCTGCTCGACCACCTCGGTCCGGACCTGGGCGCCGACTCGGTTCTGATCTACGTCCGCCGAACCGGAGGCGGCGTCGAACTGCTCGGGCACGCGGGTGTCGACGAGCAGCTCGCAGCGCAGTGGCGTCAGGTGCCCCCGTTCAGCGGGGTCGCGGTGCTGGACGCCCTGGACGCCGGGGAACCCCGCTGGCTGGAGGACTTCGCCGAGGACAGCGCGCGCTACCTGCTGATCGGTGAACCGCCCGAGCGGTGGCGGTCCCGGGCCTGGCTGCCGCTGTCCGCCGGGGACGGCTCCGAGATCTGCATCGGTGTGCTGCGTGGCCGCCCCGGCCGCTTCACCCCGCGCGACCGCGCCCATCTGCGGGGAGCCGTACGGCTGTGCGCCGGACGGCTGCGTACCCTCACCTCCGCCGCGGAGCCGACGCCCGCGGCCTCCGCGGACGCCGTCCAGGCGCTGTTCGCCGCGCTGCCGGTGCCGGCGATGCTGCTGACCCCGCTGCGCGACCCCTCCGGCGACCCCCAGGACTTCCGTGTCGACGCCGCCACGCCCCAGGTGGCCGACCTGCTGGGCGGCACGGGCGACGACCCGACCGGGTGCCGGCTGCTGGAGGTCTGGCCCGGACTGGCGGACGCGCCGGTGTGGCAGGGCTGCCTGGACACCATGGCGGGCGGGGAGACGTACGAGAGCGAGCCGTTCGCCCACCAGGAGATGGTGGACGGCGCCGCCGAGCTCACCACCTACTCGGTACGGGTGACCCGGCTGGAGGACGCGCTGGTCGTGACCTGGGTCCGGCACGCCTCCTCCGACCGGCAGGAGCAGCGGCTCGCGGAACTCCAGCGGCTGGGCAATCTCGGCTGGGCGAACTGGAACCTGGCGACGGGCGAGGCGTCCTGGTCGTCGCAGGTCTTCCAGATCCTCGGCCGGGACCCCGCCGAGGGCCCGGTCCCGCTGAACGGCCTGCCCGCACTCGCGCTGCCGGACGACCGGGCCTCGCTGCGCCGTGCCGTCGGGGCCCTGGCCCGTGAGGGGGAGCCGTTCGACGTCCCGTTCCGGGTCCGGGGCCCGCGCGGCGTCCGGCATCTGCGGCTCGTGGTCGAAGTGGTCGCCGACGGGCGCGGCACACCGGTCGAGGCGCACGGCATCGTGCAGGACCTGACCGCGCGGCGGCGGGCCGAGCTCGCCCTGAGGGAGAGCGAGCGGGCGATGCTCACCCAGCACGACGTGCTGCAGTCCGAACGCGTCCTGGTCGCGCGTTTGCAGAACGCGCTGCTGCCTCTGCCCGAGCGGAAGGTGGACCTCGCCGGGCTGCGCGTCGAGGTCGCCTACCTCCCGGCGCAGGCGGACATCCATGTCGGAGGCGACTGGTTCAGCGCCATCGAACTGCCCGACGGCGACGCGCTGTTCGTCGTCGGTGATGTGGCCGGGCACGGGGTGGACGCCGTCGCCACCATGGCCCAACTGCGGTTCACCACCAAGGGCATGGTCATCACCGGCTCCTCGCTGACCGGCGCGCTCACCCGGCTCAACACCCTGCTGCTGCACTCCCGCGACTCCCACGGCACCGCGACCATGGTCCTGGCCCGCTACCGGCCCGCGGAGCGGCGGCTGTCGTGGACCCAGGCGGGGCACACCCCGCCCCTGCTGGTGCGCGGCGGCGAGGTCAGCTATCTGCGCCGGCCCCCGGGCATGCTGCTCGGCGCGACCGCCACGCCGCGTTTCGAGGAGGCCGAGTGCCTGCTCGAACCGGGCGACCGGGTGCTGTTCTACACGGACGGTCTGGTGGAGCGCCCCCCGGAGAACATCGACGTGGGACTCGCACGGCTCGCGGAGGCCGTCACCGCCCACCCGGACGACGAACTCGGGTCCCTGGGCACGCTGCTGGACGCGATGCTGGAGGACGAACGGCGCGACGACGTGTGCGTGCTGGACATCCGTGTGCCAGAGGAACGGTAGCCGTGCGGTAGCCGCCGTCCGGGGTCAGTACGCCGGGTCGCCCGTGCGGGACTCCAGTGCCAGCCGGGTGTCGTCGCCGTAGACGCCGGTCTCGTCGCCCTGGATGCCGTACCAGAGCTGGAAGCGGGCGACGGCGGCCGAGAGGGTGGCGTCGTAGCGGCCGTCGGTGGCTCCCGCCCGGTAGACGTCCGGGATGCGCAGCAGCCGCTGCTGCAGTTCGGTCACCTCGGGGCCGGAGTCGCCCTCACGGAGAAAGCCGGGGTCGGCGGGGGCGGACGGCACCGGGGGCTGGCCGGTGGGAGAGGACGGTGCCGGTGGCGGGCCGGTGGACGGCACGGGGGCCGGTGCCGCGCGGTCCTCGGTGTTCCGGTCGGTGAGCAGCAGGGCGCTGCCGAAGCCGATCAGCGCGGCGGCGGCCACGGCGAGGACCAGCGCGGTGCCGCGCTGGATGGAGGGGTGCCCGACCGTCGGCGGCGGGCCGGCGGGAACGGGCGGCATTTCCTGGGTCCGGTCCTCGGATCCGGCAGGGGGCTGGGGACGCGGCACCGGCTCGTCGCCGCCCCGCTGTTCCCGCTCGAACTCCCGGAACAGCTCCGCGAGCGCGTCGGTGCGGCGCGGGCGCAGGACGCGGACGGGTTCGAGGGGCGGTCCGTCGTGCGGCCGCCCGGGCTCGGACGGTGTCGTCACATCGCTCTCCTTCCGTACCGAGCGGGGAGTTGAGCCGCCTGTGGGGAGAGATACGGGACGCGGAGCCTCCGGGTTCAGCCGCCCGTCCCGGCGGTGTCGCGGAGGAAGCGGCGCAGGGACGTCACCATCGCCGACACGAACGCCTCCCGGCCGGCGTCGTCGAGGGCGTCGAGGGAGAGGTAGGGGTTGAGGTCCTCCAGTTCGACCAGCAACAGGCCGCCGTCCGGCGCGCGGCAGGCGTCGACGCGCTGGATGCCGTGGCCGAGGGTGTTCCACTCGATGAAGCGGCGGGCGAAGTCCAGGTCGCCCGGGGCGGGTTCGTAGCGCTCCAGCTGCCAGCGCCGCTCGGGGTCGGGGGCGTACAGGGCGTACTGGAAGGAGTGGTCGACGTAGTAGAAGGACACCTCGTAGGCGAAGTCGATGTGCGGCTGCACCAGCACGTCGCCGTCGACGAGGCCGGGCAGCTCGTCGGCGGGGACGACGCGCAGTCCGATGGAGTCGGCGCCGAGCCTGGGCTTGACGACGTACCGTTCCGCCTTCGGCAGCCGGTGCAGGTCCCCGGGCCGGTCGACGGTGGGGATCACGGGCAGGCCGGCGGCGGTCAGGTCGATCAGGTACTGCTTGCCGGCCATGTCGCCCCGGCCGGTGAGCGGGTTGTAGACCGGTGTGCCGGTCGCGGTGGCGTGCTCACGGAACGCGTCGTAGGCGTCCCGGTACTCCAGCACCGGACCGCTGTTGCGGACCACGACGGCCTCGAAGCCGTCCATCAGGGCGACGGCGTCCCGCGGGTGGCACAGGGCGAGGTCGAAGTGCTCGCGCAGCCGGGAGGTCAGGAAGATGTCCTCGTCGCAGTAGCGGCGCCCGCGGGCCGGGTAGGCCAGGTCGGTGACATAGAGGACGCGGGGACGGGCGGGCGGCATGCGGGCTCCTGGGGACGACGGTGGCTCGATCATAGGGACGACCTGCGTGGGAGCGTCCGGGGATACTGAGTTCCGTGTGGGGCGGGCACTGAGTGCCATCGCCTGCCTCCCGGTGCTACGTTCCGTGCATGAGCTCCAGCGGTGCGGCTCCCGGCCGCGGTGAGAAGGCCGAGCAGCCGACGATGCGGGACGCCCTGGTGGCGGCGGCCTTCCGGCTGTTCTGGAACGGGGCTACGAAGAGACCACGGTCGACGACATCGTGGCGCTCGCCGGGGTGGGGCGGCGGTCCTTCTTCCGCTACTTCCCCTCCAAGGAGGACGTGGTCTTCCCCGACCACGAGCGGTGTCTGGCCGACATGACGGCGTTCCTGGCCACGGGCCCCGACGACGATCCGGTGCGCAAGGTCTGTGACGCCGCCCGGCTGGTCCTCCTGATGTACGCCGAGAACCCGGCGTTCTCCGTGCAGCGCTACCGTCTCACCCGGCAGGTGCCGGGATTGCGGGCGTATGAGTTGTCCGTGGTCTGGCGCTACGAGCGGGCCCTGGCCGGGTATCTGCGGTCCCGTTACGCGGGTCTGCGCGACGGCATCCTGCGGGCCGATGTGATCGCCGCGGCCGTGGTCGCGGCCCACAACAACGCGCTGCGCTCCTGGCTGCGTTCGGACGGCAAGGGGGACGCCGAGGCGGCGGTGGACCACGCGCTGGAGCATATGCGTGCGGCGTTCGCCGATGGGATGGCCCCTCCGGTCCCTGCGGTGACCGGAGGGCCCGAGGACGTGGTGGTGATCGTCGCGCGGCGCGGGGCGCCGCTCTGGCGGGTGGTGCGGGAACTCGAGTCCGCGCTCGGGCGCGGCTGACCCCCGACCGCGATTGAGGGTACGGAGTGCCTTTACGCGTGGCACTGAGTGCCATACGCTGTGGCCGTGCACGGTGGCGCCGAAGACCGGGCACACGCGTGCCCGGACGGCCGGGCACGCCGGATCACGGCCGGATGCAGGGAGTTGACAGCGTGTACCACCACTCAGGAAGCGTCGCTCAGCAGGCAGCCGGCTCCGCGACGGGCGTCCTCGAGCCCCGGGGCGCCGACCGCGCGGAGGCCATGCTTTACCAGCGCTGCACCTGGTGCGGCACCGCCATGTACCACCGGCTGCTGTGCCCGGTCTGCCAGGGCAGCGAACTGCGTACGGAGCGCAGCGAGGGCGTCGGGACGGTCCGCCATTCCACGGTGCTGCACCGGAACACCCCCGCGGCACGCAATGTGTCCCTGATCGAGATGGCCGAGGGGTTCGTGGTGCGCGGCAGGGTCATGGGCCCGCCCATCGGCATCCACAGCGGTGACCGGGTCCGGCTGTCGACGGCCAAGGACCCGGTGCGGGGCGAACCGGTCTTCCAGCTGGTCGACGAGCCGTTGCGGGCCTGGACCTGACACACCGGCAGCCGTGTCACAGGGTGATGCGGATCCCGACCGTGCCCTTCGTACCCCGGCGCAGGCGGCTGCCCAGCAGGGTGAGCCGGCCCAGGAGGCCGTACTTGCGGGCCAGCAGCTCCCGATAGCGGGCGGTGGTGGCGGGGTCGCAGATCTCCGCGGTAGCCGGGGCCTGCTCCCCGGTCGGATTGCCGCGCATGTCGCAGGGGCCGACGAGGACGTCGCCGTGGGCGCGGATCCGCTTCACCTTCCAGGAGTCGGCGGCGGTCCAGACCCCGAGCGCGTCACCGTCACGCACCACCCACACGGGCGTGGCCACGGGCGTGCCGTTCTTCCGGTAGCTGGTGAGCAACAGATACTTCCCCGCCCCGAGCCGGGCCGCCAACGCGTCGTCCATGGGGGAAGTCTAGGGGGCGTCGTCCGGGCGGCGGGCGACGAAGACAAGCTCGCGGCCCGGGCGGTCGGGTGCGTCCCGTATCTCCTCCAGCTGGAATCCGTGGCCGGCGAGGTCGGCCTCGATCTCCTGCCGTCCCCGGGCCGCAGCGCCGCGCGGGCGCCCCGCAGGGTGCGGTGCCAGAGGTCGGGATCGGCGATCGGCTGGGCAACGCTTGCCGTCATGGTGGCCGAGCGGGGGGTTGCGCAGCCCGGCGTTGGCGGGGTGCCGCTGTGCCCACCCTCCCCCACTCTCGGCTTCGCTCGAGCGGGGGGACCCCCATCGCCCTGGGGGTACCTCCCAGGCCCTCAAGGCACTGGGGGAGGCACGACTGCCCGCAGCTGGGGCGAACAGCAGCCACTGCGATCGGGGTCAAGGGGGTCGTAGAGGGCCGCGAGGCGTGGGTCACCGAAGCACTCGTCAGCCGTGGGCGTCCGCCGCCCGCTCAACGGCGACCGCCATCCGCCGCACCGCCTCCGTCAGCAGCTCGGGGGAGGTGGCGAGGTTCAGGCGGGCGTGGCCCTTGCCGCCCGTGCCGAAGGGGAGGCCCGAGGTGAGGGCCACCCGGCCGTGCTCCAGGAAGACCTGGGCCGGGTCGTCCCCGAGCCCGAGGGCGCGGCAGTCCAGCCAGGCGAGGTAGGTGGCGTCCCCTGGCCGGTGGCGGATCTGCGGCAACCGGTCGGCCAGGAGGTCGCCGAGCAGCCGTCGGTTGGCGTCGAGTCCGGCGAGCAGGGCGTCCAGCCAGGCGGTGCCGTCGCGCAGGGCGGCGGTGTGGGCGAGGACGCCGACATGGCTCGGACCGTGGCCGACCTCTTCAGGCATCCGCGCCAGGTCGCCGGCCGCGCCGGGCCCGGCGACGGCGAGGGCCGCCTTGAGTCCGGCCAGATTCCACGCCTTCGACGCCGACATGAGGGACAGGCCGCGCTCGGCGCCCGGCACGCTCAGATACGGCACGAAGGCCGTGTCGCCGACGACCAGCGGCGCGTGGATCTCGTCGGCGACGACCCGTACACGGTAGCGCTCGGCGAGGGCGGCCACGGTCGTCAGTTCCTCGGCGGTGTGCACGGTGCCGGTGGGGTTGTGCGGGCTGCACAGCAGATAGGCGGCCCGCCCCCGCCCGGCCGTCTCCCGCCGGAAGGTGTCTTCCAGGACGGCGAGGTCGATCCGCCCGTCCGCGCCCAGCGGAGCCTCGACGACCCGGCGGTCCATGTGCCGCACGAAGTCGAAGAAGGGCGGGTACACCGGCGGGTTCACCACGACCGGATCGCCGTGGTCCGTGACCAGTTTGAGCATCTCGACCACGCCCAGCATGACGTCCGGCACGATCGCGGTCCGCTCGACGGCGAGCCCGCCCCAGTTCCACCGCTTCTCGGCGAAGGCGGCCAGCGCCTCGGCGTAGGCGCTGCCGGCGGGGTAGCCCGTGTCGCCGAGTTCCATGGCCTCGGTGACGGTGCGCACGACCGGTTCGGCGACGGGGACGTCCATCTCGGCCACCCACAGGGGCAGCACGTCCTCGGGATAGGTGCGCCACTTCATGCTGGTGCGGAATCGCAGGCGGTCGAGGGTGAGGGCGTGCAGGGGATTCGGTTCACCGGACGTTTCGTGCGGGATCCTGGTCATGTGCACACGATAGGGGCCGCGGTGTGATCGGACATCGGGAGAACGAGGCAGGTGACCGTACCGCCGGCACGCTGCTGGAGATCGCCTGCGACGAGTCGGGGTCGGACGGCGAGAACCTGACCGGCGGAAACACCGACGTGTTCGCGCACGCCGGGGTGTGCGTGTCCGCCGCGGCCGCGGCCGGCGCCGTGCGGGAGATCCGGGACCGTATCCGTTCACCCGCCTCGGAGTACAAGGCGACGCATCTGCTGCGGGAGAAGCACCGGTCGGTGCTGGAGTGGCTGCCGGCCCCCGGCGGGCCGCTGCACGGCCGGGCCCATGTGCATCTGACGGAGAAGGCGTTCTTCGTGGTGGACCGCGTGGTCGACCTGCTCCTCGAGGACCCCGTCGCAGCCGTCGTCCTGTTCCGCGCCGGGCGGCGGGACCTCGGGGTCGACGGTTGGGCGCGGTTCCTGCGGGCGGCCAACGAGCTACTGCGCGTACGCGGCGGGGAACCGGGAGCGTCCGTCGCGGGGTTCTTCGGCACGGTCGACCAACTGCGCGGCGCGCACGCCGGTACGCCGGCCGCGCGGGTGCTGGGGCGGCTGGCGGCGCGGCGGGACCGTGCCGAGGCGTACCGGACGGAACGGCCGGACGGGCCGGACGTGCGGATACCGGTGCTCAATCCCCTGCTCCCGGCGATCGTCTCCACGGCCGCGTACTGGAGCGCGGGCGGACGGCGGCCCGTACGGCTGGTGCACGACCGGCAGAACCTGCTGACGCCCGAACGCATCGCGTGGATCGAGGAGACCGCGCGGCGCGGCGGCATCTGTCTTGAGGAGGTGCGGCTGGTCGTCGCGCGGGAGGATCCCCGGGTGCAGCTCGCGGACTTCCTCGCCGGCATCGCGCGGAAGGTGGCCTCGGACGAGCTGAATGGCTGCGGGGATCCGGCTCTGGCCGTGCTGTTGCGCCCCTACGTGGACCGGGCGTCGGTGTGGGGCGACCCGCGCAGCGCGGTCGCGCTCGGCCTGGACACCGCCAACCCGCCGCTAGACACCGACCGTTGACCAGGTTCGCGCAGACCGGATCGCGTCCGGGGTGAACACGCGGGGTCCGGGGTCCGTATGGGAAGGGGGCACACCACTCAGCGGAGGCCCCGCGGTGTTCGCACCGCACTGCAGAGGTTCGGGAGCCATGCATGAGGCACGCACGACGACGGGTCGTCCGGCGAGTGACACGGCTGGCGGCCGTCGGCGGACTCCTCCTGGGGGCCACGATGGTCACACGCGCCGTGGCCAGTGAACCGCAGGTGCCCGAGGCGGTTCCGTTCTCCGCCGCCGAGGACACGGCGACGGGTCCGGGCGCCGGTCTCGTGTCGAAGCTCGGCACATCCCGTACGGCGGGCAGCTGGATCAACGCCGAGGGGAGGACGGTGGTCGCGGTCACGGACGAGGAGGCGGCCGCCGAGGTGCGCGAGGCGGGCGCCGAGCCGAAGATGGTGCGCCACAGCATGGACGACTTCAAGTCCGCGACGAAGACGCTGAGTTCGGCGCCGCGCGTGCCCGGCACGGCGTGGGTGATGGACTACCGGTCCAACGAGGTGGTCGTCCGGGGCGACAGCACGGTGTCGGCGGACGACTGGTCGGAGCTGACGGACGTGGCGGACGGCATCGGCGGCTTCGTGCGCATGGAGCGGACCGAGGGCACCTTCACCACCCGCCTCAACGGCGCCCAGCCCATTCTGTCCACGGCCGGCCGCTGTTCGGCGGGCTTCAACGTGACGGACGGGGAACGGGAGTTCATCCTGACGGCCGGGCACTGCGGGCCCGACGGGTCGGTGTGGTTCGCCGACGAGCGGGCCAGGCAGAAGGTCGGCACCACGGTCGGCAGCAGCTTTCCCGGGGACGACTACTCGCTCATCGAGTACGACGGCGGGCGGGCCGGCGAGGGCGCGGGCGTGGTAGCCATCGGCGGCGGCAAGGGCATACGGATCACGGGGGTCGCCGATCCGAAGGTCGGGCAGCGGATCTTCCGCAGCGGCAGCACCAGCGGACTGCGCGACGGAGAGGTGACCGCGCTCAATGCGACGGTGAACTATCCCGAGGGGACGGTCAGCGGTCTCATCGAGTCCAATGTGTGCGCGGAGCCCGGTGACAGCGGCGGTCCGATGTTCTCGGAGGGCATCGCGCTCGGCGTCACCTCCGGCGGCAGCGGTGACTGCCGGACCGGCGGTACGACGTACTTCCAGCCGCTGACGAAGGCGCTGGCGCAGCTCGACGTGCGGCTCATCGTGGCGCCCGGCGCCGACGGCGGTGCGGCGGCGCCGTCCCCGGCCCCGTCGGACGCCGGGGGCGCGGCGGCGCCGGACTCCGCCTCTCCGGGATCGTCGGCCCCGGTGCGGGGCATCGTCCCGGACCCCTCGACGCTGCTGTCCCGGCTGGCCGACCCGCAGAACGTCGGGCCCGGTCTGCTGGTGATCGGCGGCAGCCTGGTCGCACTGGTGGCCTCGCGGTGGATCCGCGCGGAGCAGGAGCGCAAGGCGTACCGGCGGCACTACTCGGCGACGTGGGGCTGAGCGGGCCATGGCCCCGGGCCGGTCAGCCGACTGTGAGGAGCACCGTCGCCAGGGCGGCTCCCAGCAGGCCGGCGGTCTGCCGTGGGGAGACGTGTTCGTGCAGCACGACGAGTCCGAGCACGACGGGCAGAGCCGGGTAGAGGGAGGCGAGGACCACCGCGACGGCGAGCATCTGCCGCTGGGCGGCGAGCAGATAGAGGACGAGACCGAGGGCCGCTCCGGCCCCGATCAGCAGTGCCTGGGCGGTCGGCCCCGCCGGCAGCCGCAGCAGCCCGGGGACGAGGACGGCGGCGACGCGGCCCGCGGCGACGGGCCACAGCCCGCTGACGGGATCGGCCTGGCCGAGGGCGACGTACTGCACGGCGACGCCGACGCCGGCCAGGAGCCCGTCCGTCGCCTCTCTGCCCAGACGGGTGCCGCCGCCGGACACCCACCACAGCGCGGGCCCGGTGACGGCGATCCCCGCCCAGGCCAGGGCGCCGGGCCGGTCGCCGAGCAGGAGGACGCCGCACAGGACGGACAGGGCGACGCCCGTGACGGCGCTCACGGGCACCACCACGCTCATCGCACCGTGACTGAGGCCACGGTTGAGGAAGCGCATAGCGGTGGCGCTGCCGACGCCGGACAGGGCGCCCCACAGCAGATCGGTGCCCGCGACGGCGTCGGCGGGCAGGAGGAGGGCGGCCCCTGCGGCGAGCAGCAGCCCGCCGATCTGGCCGAGGAGGGTGACGGCGGCGTGCGGGACACGGCGGGACAGCAGTCCGCCCGCGAAGTCGACGATGCCGTAGGTGAGGGCCGAGGTCAGTGCGAGAAGGGCACCCATTCACTGACGGGTGCCCTGCGGACGGGGTTACGATGCCGAGGCCGCCCCCGGGACGGGCCGCAGGGGCCGGTCAGGCCGCCCTGGCCGGCTGCGGAAGGGCCGAGGCCCACTCCCGGACCAGGCGCTGGTACTGCTCGCGCTGTTCGACGCTGAGTGTCCCGCCCGACCGGAGCCACAGGGCCCGGATCTCCTCGTTGACCTCGGCAGCCGATCGCTCGGAGGAGGGTTCAACAGTGGTGGACATGCCGTGAAGCATACGGCTCCCGACGTGAAGACGCTGTGAGTATTCGCACGCGCATCGGACATTTCCGACAGTGTTGCTGATCACGTCCATCTGCCGTGGAACGTGGGTGAGTTCACCTCTCGGCGCGCGGTATCAGGTGCCCGGCTTGCGGCCGTACACGTAGACGTCGTCGCCCTTCTTCAGCAGCGACCAGTACTTCTTGGCGACCGTCTTGGTCATGTTGACGCAGCCGTGGGAGCCGGGCGGGTTCCACATGCTGACGCCGGCCGAGTGGAAGGCCTGGCCGCCGTCGAAGAACTGGCTGTAGGGCATGGGCACGTCGTAGATGGTCGAGACGTGGTCGATGTTGCGCCAGTAGATCTTCTTCAGGCCGGTGCGGGTCTCGTACCCGTTGCGTCCGGTGCGGACCGGGACGGGCCCGTAGACCAGCTTCTTGCCGTCCTGGATCCAGCTGAGCTGGAGCGTCAGGTTCACACAGGCGATCCGGCCCTTGTTCGTGGGGCATTTGCCGGACTTGTTCGGGTTCTTCCCGACCGCCTTCTGCTTGTTCATCAGGTCCATCACCCCCCAGGTGATGGGTCCGGCGTACCCGATGTTCGGCTTGATGCCGTGCTTGGTCTGGAAGGAGCGGATGGCCTTGCAGTCGGCGGAGGACTGCTTGCCGTCGACCGGACGGCCGAGGAACTTCTCCACCTTCTTCTGGTACGGGCCCGCCGAGGTGGTGCAGCTCGCGGCCTGCGCGGGCGCCGCACCGAGCGCGAGTGTGAGCGGAGCCACCAGCGAGGTGACTCCGAGGACGACGGCACTCCGTCTGTGAATGTCCCCCATGGTCCGTTCTGCCTTTCCGCGGAAGTTTGCGGCCTGCGCACTTAGCCAGGTAGACGTTCCAGGGGGAGGTTCGGTTGTACGGCCCGCCCGGGTTCCCTGCGGAGCGGCGCGGCGGCTACGGGGAGACCTCGTCCAGCGCATGCCGGAAGCCTGAGTTGACCGCCGTGATCCCGCCGTCGACCACGAGGGTGGTCCCGGTGATCCATGACGCGTCCCGGGAGGCGAGGAAGGCGATGGCGGCCGCGATGTCCTCGGGTTCGCCGACCCGCCCCAGGGGGTAGAGGCGCCGGAGCGCTTCGAGTTCCTTGTCCTGGCCGGCCCAGGCGCGGGTGCGGACCGTTCCCGGTGCGACGAGGTTGACCCGCACCCCGCGCGGCCCGGCGTGTCCGGCGAGGGTGCGGGTGAGGGAGAGCAGGGCCGCCTTGGCCGCGCTGTAGGCGTGGTTGCCGAAGTCCTGGAGGCCGTTGACGGAGCCGACGCTCACGATGGCGCCCCGGCCGGAGGCGGCGAGGTGCGGGAGTGCGGCGCGGCTGCAGCGGTAAGCGCCGGTGAGGGTGACATCGAGGTCCGCCGCCCACTCCTCGTCCGGCTCGTCCTCGAAGCGGGCGGCGTCGGGGGTGCAGTGGGCGGCATTGTTGACCAGGACGTCGAGTGAGCCGAAGGCGCTCACGGCGTGCGCCACGGCACGCTCGACCGACGCCCGGTCGGTGACGTCGCAGGCGAAGGCCTCGGCGCCGGGCCCCCGTTCCCGCAGCGCCGCTGCCGTCGTCTCCGCGGCGTCCCGGTCCGCGTCGGCCACCAGGACCCGCGCGCCCTCCTCGGCGAATCGCAGGGCGGCGGCCGCGCCGATGCCGCGTGCCGCCCCGGTGATCATGACTCCGTACCCCTCGAAACGCCGTGTGTCACTCGTCATGGGGGTGACGGTAGCCGCCGGGACGTGCGCGGCGGCAGGGGTCGGAGCGGTCAGCGGTCAGCGGTAGCCGGTCACGTCCGCCGGTTTGCCCGCGTCCTGGACTTCGACGAGGTAGCGCCAGGCGTCGGGGCGGCTGCCGTCGAGGTCGGTGAAGCCGTACTCCTGGGCGAGGCCGCCGCTGGAGAGGGAGGTGCCGTTGAAGCGGGCCACGTCCGGGTCGGCGGCGAGTGCGGCGACGGCCCGGCCGATGTAGCGCGTTGTCTCGGAGATGGCGAAGTGGGGGACGTTCTCGAGGGCGTCGCGCCAGTTGTCCTCCCGCACCCCGAAGTGGTCCAGCATGATCTCCGAGCGCAGCCAGCCCGGGGTGAGGGCGACCGCCGTGGCGCCGCGCGGGCCGAGTTCATGGCCGAGGGCGAAGGCCATGCGCAGGACGGAGGACTTGGCGAGGTCGTAGAAGAAGGAGACGCGGTAGGTGTCGCGGTTGTAGTCGGCGGTGCCGTCGGTGACCTCGACGACCAGCCCGCCCGGGTGGCGCAGCAGCAGCGGCAGGGCGTGGTGACTGGTGATGGCGTGGGTCTCGACGGCGAGACGGAGCAGGCGCAGGCCCTTGTCCAGGTCGTGCCCCCAGACGGGCGCGTCCCACGCGAAGAGGTTCTCGCCGCCCCAGATGTCGTTGACGAGGACGTCCAGCCGGCCCTGTTCGTCGGCGATGCGGTCCACGAGCGTACGGACCTGTGCGGGGTCCAAGTGGTCGGTCGGCACCGCGATGCCCCGACCGCCCGCCTCGGTGACCAGGTCGGCGGTGTCCTCGATGGTCTCGGGGCGGTCGTACTCGGAGCGGCGGGCGCGGGTGGAGCGGCCGGTGACGTAGACGGTCGCGCCCGCCGCCCCCAGCTCGACGGCGATGCCGCGTCCGGCTCCCCGGGTGGCCCCGGCCACCAGCGCGACCCTGCCCTGCAACTGCTCCGACTCCGACATGTACGGCCTCCCGTCACCGGTCTGTTCGCTGTCCCTTCGAGGGTGACGGGTAAGCCGGACATCTTCTGTCGCCTTTTCGCGCCGGTCACCCGGCCGGCCGCTCAGTGGCCGCGTGCGATCCATTCCTCCAGGTGCGGGGCCTCCGCGCCGATGGTGGTCGGGTCGCCGTGGCCGGTGAGGACCTTGGTCTCGGGCGGGAGGGTCAGCAGCCGGTTCCGGATCGAGTCGATGATCGTCGGGAAGTGGGAGTAGGAGCGGCCGGTGGCGCCGGGACCGCCCTGGAAGAGGGTGTCGCCGGTGAACACGGTGGCCAGCCCGGGGTCGTAGAGGCAGACGGCGCCCGGCGCGTGCCCCGGGGTGTGCAGCACGGTGAGGTCGGCGCCGACGGCCTCGATCACCTGGCCGTCGATGAGCCAGGAGTCGGGGTCGCGGTCGGGGTGGGTCTGCTTCCACAGCGGCAGGTCGTCGGGGTGCAGCCAGATGGTGGCGCCGGTGCGGTCGGCGAGGGCGGGTGCGGCGTCGATGTGGTCGTTGTGGGCGTGGGTGCACACGATGGCCGTCAGCCGGCGGTCCCCCACCGCCTCGGCGATGGCGTCGGCGTCGTGGGCGGCGTCGATGACGATCGCCTCGTGGTCGTCGCCGACGATCCACACATTGTTGTCGACGTCCCAGGTGCCGCCGTCGAGGCTGAACTGTCCGGAGGTGACGAGACGTTCGATACGGGCGGTCATCACAGCACCACCACCGAACGCAGCACGTCGCCGCGGTGCATGCGGTCGAAGGCCTTCTCCACCTCGTCGAGCCCGATGGTCTCGGTGACGAACGCGGCCAGGTCCAGCCGGCCCTGGAGATGCAGGTCGATGAGCATCGGGAAGTCCCGGGAGGGCAGACAGTCGCCGTACCAGGAGGACTTGAGGGAGCCGCCGCGGCCGAAGACGTCGAGGAGCGGCAGTTCGATCTTCATCTCCGGTGTGGGCACCCCGACCAGGACCACCGTGCCGGCCAGGTCACGTGCGTAGAAGGCCTGTTTGTACGTCTCGGGGCGGCCGACGGCGTCGATGACGACGTCGGCTCCGAAGCCGCCGGTGAGTTCGCGGATCGCCTCCACCGGGTCGGTCTCGCGCGAATTGACCGTGTGGGTGGCGCCCATGGAGCGTGCGGTCTCCAGCTTGCGGGCGTCGATGTCCACGCCGATGATCTTCGCCGCGCCGGCCAGCCGGGAGCCGGCGATCGCCGCGTCCCCGACGCCGCCGCAGCCGATGACGGCGACCGAGTCGCCGCGGCCGACGTTGCCGGTGTTGATCGCGGCGCCGATGCCGGCCATCACTCCGCAGCCGAGCAGTCCGGCGACCTCCGGGGACACCGCGGGGTCGACCTTGGTGCACTGTCCGGCGGCCACCAGGGTCTTCTCGGCGAAGGCTCCGATACCCAGGGCCGGGGAGAGCTCCTGGCCGGTGGCGGCGAGGGTCATCTTCTGCTGCGCGTTGTGCGTGTCGAAGCAGTACCAGGGGCGGCCGCGCCGACAGGCGCGGCACTTCCCGCACACCGCACGCCAGTTGAGGATCACGAAGTCGCCGGGTTCGACGTCGGTGACACCGTCGCCGACCGACTCGACGACGCCCGCGGCCTCGTGGCCGAGCAGGAAGGGGAAGTCGTCGCTGATGCCGCCCTGCTTGTAGTGGAGGTCGGTGTGGCAGACCCCGCAGGCCTGGACCCGCACGACCGCCTCGCCGGGTCCAGGGTCGGGTACGACGATCGTCTCGATCCGCACCGGCTCGTCCTTGCCGGGTGCGATCACGCCGCGTACTTCCTGGGCCATGGTGCTGACTCCTTCGTCGGCCGGGTGTCCGTCCCCTTGACCCTACGCGGGAACGATCGCCGATGCCGACCGCGGTGCGGCGGGTCCACGCCCCCGACGTAGCCTGAACCTCCATACGACACCCAGGGGGGCCATGTGAGCGTCGTAACCGAGGAACCCGACCCGCCGGCCTGGCGGCTGCTGCTCGGGTATGTGCGGCCGCACCGGTGGGCGCTGCTGGGCGGTGCCCTGCTCTCGCTGCTGACCGGCGCGACGGGGCTGATGCTGCCGCTGGTGGCCCGGGACCTGATCGACGACCTCTCCGACGACCGCGCCATCACCGGCGCGCTGCTGCTGATGTCGGCCCTGGTCGTCGCCAACGCGGTGCTGGGGGCGCTGGGTTCGTATGTGCTGCGGCGCACCGCGGAGTCGGTGGTGCTGGGAGCGCGGCGCTCATTGTCGTCGTATCTGCTGCGGCTGCGGATCACGGCCGTGGACCGCAGTGAGCCGGGCGATCTCATGGCCCGCATCACCTCCGACACCACGCTGCTGCGCGAGGTCACCACCGATTCGCTGGTCGGTCTCGGCACCGGCGGTCTGACCCTCGCCGCGACCGTGGTGCTGATGGGTTTGGTGGACGCGGTGCTGCTGGCCGTCACGCTGGGCGTGATCGCGGTCGCCGGGACGGTGCTGGGCGTGATCGTGCCGCGCATCAACCGGGCCGCCCGGCGGGCGCAGGTCGCGGTCGGCGTGATGGGTGCCTCGCTGGAGCGGGTGTTGGGCGCGCTGCGCACGGTGAAGGCGTCGGGTGCCGAGCCGCGGGAGGAGCGCACGCTGCACGAGGCCGCGCAGGAGTCGTGGCGGCAGAGTGTGCGGGCCGCCAAGTGGTCCGCCGCGGCGGGGAACACGGCCGGGCTGGCGATGCAGATCGCGTTCATCACGGTGCTGGCGGTGGGCGGCGCGCGGGTGGCGACGGGCGCGATCGACATCGGGACGCTGGTGGCGTTCCTGCTGTTCGTGTTCTATCTGATGGCGCCGATCCAGGAGGTCGTCGGCGCGATCACGCAGTACCAGACGGGCAGCGCCGCCCTGGCCCGGATCCAGGAGGCGCTGCGGCTGCCCGCCGAACCGGCGGCCGGCCCCGTGGAGCTGCCCGGCCCCGGGACGCGGCCCGCCGCGCTCGCCTTCGAGGACGTCCGCTTCCGTTACGCCGACGACCTGCCGTACGTCCATCACGGGGTGACGTTCACGGTGCCCGCGCAGGGCATGACCGCGTTCGTCGGCCCCTCCGGCGCGGGAAAGACCACGGTGTTCTCCCTCATCGAGCGGTTCTACGAGCCCGACTCGGGTGTGATCACGCTCGACGGCCGTGATCTGGCCGACTGGGAGCCGGCGCGGCTGCGGGCCGCGATCGGCTATGTGGAACAGGACGCGCCGGTCCTGTCCGGCTCCCTGCGGGACAACCTGCTGCTCGGGAACCCCGAGGCGGACGACGGCACGGTGACGCGGGTGCTGAAGACGACCCGGCTCGACGGTCTGGTGTCCCGGCTGCCGGACGGTCTCGACACCCTCGTCGGGCATCGCGGCACCAAGCTGTCCGGCGGCGAGCGCCAGCGGGTCGCCATCGCCCGGGCGCTGCTGCGCCGGCCCCGGCTGCTGCTGCTCGACGAGGCCACCTCGCAGCTCGACGCGGTGAACGAGGCGGCGCTGCGCGACACCGTCGCCGATGTGGCGCGCACGACGACGGTGCTGGTGGTCGCGCACCGGCTGTCCACGGTGACGATGGCCGACCGGATCGTGGTGATGGACGCGGGCCGGGTCCGCGCCGTCGGCACGCACCGGGAGCTGGTGACCGGCGATCCGCTGTACGCGGAGCTGGCGGCGACGCAGTTCCTGGCGACGGGTGAGTGACCGCGGCGGGGGCCGTCGTGCGGCTTGCCGTGGCGGGGGCCGTATGGCTTGCCGCGGCGGGGGCCGTCGTATGGCTTGCCGCGGCCCTCGGGCCGGAGGACGCTCGTAGGAGAGGCCGTCTCGGCCCGCCGGAGGTCCGGGCTGCGGCCTCGGAGGAGGTGGGTCATCATGACAACCGCGGCACAACCCGTCTTCGGCACCGACACACTGCGCCGGGGCATCGAGGCGGACACCTCGGAGGCACTGGTGTCGCTCTACGCGGACGACGCGGAACTGCGCATCGTGGACCGCAACACCCAGCCCAGCAACCCCAGCGTCCTGCACGGCCGGGACGAGATCGCCGCCATGCTCGACGACGTCTACAGCCGCGACATGACGCACTCGCTGGAGGCGTGCGTCGTCCAGGGCGACCATGCCGCCTACTGCGAGAGCTGCCGGTACCCGGACGGAGTGCGGGTGCTTTCGGAGTCCATGCTCACCCTGCGGGACGGCAGGATCACCGGGCAGACAATGATCCAGGCCTGGGACGAGTGACGGGAGCCGGCCGGTCCGCGCCGCCCGGGCCGGCGGCTGACGGCGCTCATCCGGCCGGCGGGGTCCAGCCGGGCGGGCGCAGGATGCTCAGGAGCTGACGGACCAGTTCCTCCACGACCTCGTCGAGGGTGGCCTCCACCCACCCGGCGCTCCAGTCGTGGAGCAGGCCGTTGACGCTGCCGATGAAGCCGGTCGCGGCGAGGCGGTGGTCGCGGGGCGCCGCCTCTCCCCGTGCGGCGGCGGCCCGTGCCTCGGCGCAGATCAGCTCAACCCACTGGGCGCGCCGGGCCAGACGCTGACGCTGCAGGCGCGGACTGACGCCGATGATCTCCACGAACGCGATGCGGATCCGGCGCGGGTCGCCGGTGATGTCGGCGGCGTAGGCGCGGAAGATCGCATCGGCCCGCTCGGGGATCGGGGTGTCCGCCGTCCGGGCGGCCGCGGCCATGACGGCCGCCTCGGCCCGGTCGTTGACCTGGAGATGGAGGGCCGCCAGTACGTCCTCCAGATTGCGGAACTCCTCGTAGAACTGACGGGTCGACAGCCCCGCGGCCTCGCTGAGGGCGGCGACCGTGGTGGACCGGTAGCCGGGGCCGGCGCCGAACAGCTCGAGGGCCGCGCCGAGGAAGCGGCGTCGCCGCTCGGCCTTCCGCTCCTCCGCGGACTTTCCCCCGTAACGGCCGCTCGGTGCCCGAGGTCTGTCCGGCACCGGGCCTCCCCTCCTTGTGCGCACGGCCAATTTTGTCGTGTACGCAGTCTTGTGGAGAAGGGGGCCTCGTCCTTACTTTTCAGTAAGTTGATTGTGAAAGTACGCCTGTTCAGATTCCCGTTCCCGTCCGCCTTGTTGGCATGTCCCACTCCTAGCGCCCCCCACTCGCAGAGAAGAGAGCCGTCATGCCGCTCCGCAGAACCAGGCACCTGTGCGTCCTGGCCGCCGCCCTCGCCCTCACCGTCACCGCCCCGGCGGGCGTCGCGAGCGCCGGTCCCGCCTCCGGCTCCCCCGCCGCCCTGCGCGAGGTGCTGTTCGTGGGCAACAACTGGGACGGCACCGCCGATGTCATCGAGTCCGGCGGCGACTTCGCCAAGCTCGGGCGGATCAATGTGATCCCGGACAAGGACCGGCGGATGGCGGAAATCAACGCCGACCCGATCCGCTGGATGTACTTCATGGGCATCCGGAACAGCGTCGGCGAGGGACACGACCAGTTCGTGGACGACATGTACTCCACCCCCGACGGCACCTCGGTGGTGGTCTCCCGGCCGAGCTTCGCCGACGTGGTCTCCCTCGATCTCACCACCGGCGAGGTCAACTGGCGCTTCCCGGTGTCCGGTTACCGCTCCGACCACATGGCCGTCTCCCCCGACGGAAAGCGCGTCGCCGTCTCGGCCTCGACCTCCAACACCGTGCATGTCCTGGACATCGGCACCGGCGAGGAACTCGGATCATTCCGCACCGGCGACAAGCCGCACGAGAACATCTTCAGCGCGGACGGCAAGCACATCTGGAACATGTCCATCGGCGAGGTGAACACCGCCCTCGACGCGCCCTGGCTGGACTGGACGAAGGGCGACCGCCGCATCACCGTCGTCGACGCCACCACCTTCGAACAGGTCAGGGTCATCGACATGCGCGAGCGGCTCGACGCCATCGGCCTCGGCGACCACTCCGACGCGGTCCGCCCGGCCGCGTTCTCCCCGGACGAGTCGAAGCTGTACTTCCAGGTGTCCTTCTTCAACGGCTTCTTCGAGTACGACGTCGCCACCGACCGGATCACCCGCACCAAGACCCTGCCGAAGAACCCGGCCACCAGCAACGACCGCACCACCTGGGTCAACGACTCCCGCCACCACGGCATCACCATGAAGCCCGACGGCACCAAGCTGTGCGTCGCGGGCACCATGGACGACTACGCGACCGTCGTCGACCGCGCGACCCTGGAGGAAGGGCCACTCGTCACCGCATCCAAGCCGTACTGGGCCACGGTCAGCGGTGACGGGAAGTCCTGCGTGGTCTCCGAGAGCGGCGCCGACCGGGTCACCGCCATCGACTTCGCGACCGGCGAGAAGACCGTCTCCGTCGCCGTGGGCGACCATCCACAGCGGGTTCGCCTGGGACAGGTGGCGGAAGGTTGGTCCGGCCCCTCGGCCGGCTGAGCGAGCGGCTGCGCTCCCCGATGGTGCGACGGGGTGTGTGAGTACGCCGGGGGCGGGTAGTCGCCCGGTATCACCTCCGATCGTGGGAAGGGGGTCCGTGAAAGCGCAACTACTCGCAGCGCCCGGGCCGCTTCCTTGGAGACGAAGCGGCCCGGCCCGTCAGCGTCTGGGCAGACGGTGGAGGTCCACCTCGTCGATCCTGCCCCCGGTGAGCTTGACGGTCATATAGGTGCAGTGGGGTTGCCGGCGGCGGTCCGTCGGAGAGCCCGGGTTGAACAGACGAAGTCCCGTGGGCGCGGTGGTGTCCCACGGGATGTGGCTGTGTCCGAACACCAGCACGTCGAGGTCCGGGAAGCGCTGGGCGCAGCGGGCCTCCCGGCCCTGCGCGGGTCCGGTCTCGTGGATGACGCCGAACCGCAGCCCGCCCAGATCCGCGTACGCGACCTCGGGCAGCCGGGCGCGCAGTGCGGGCCCGTCGTTGTTCCCGTACACGGCGACCAGCCTGCGGCTGCGGCTCTCCAGCAGATCAAGGGTGTCGGCGTCGACCCAGTCCCCCGCGTGGAACACCACGTCCGCACGGGAGACTTCGTCCAGCAGCGGCTGGGGCAGCCGCTTGGCGCGTTTCGGCAGGTGGGTGTCGGACATCAGGAGCAGTCGCACGGTTCCACCGTAGGCGGCGGCCAGGTGCTCGTGACGGCTCAACCGGTCCGTCCCCGCCCTGCTAGTCCTCGCCCCTGACTATGTTCGCCTCCGCCTCCGGCGCCGGGGTGGCGAAGGGGCCGCCGCGGTCCACGGCGGGCTGGCAGGTCCGCAGGGGGTCCTTGCCGCGCAGCCGCTGCGCTCGCGCCCAGCCGGTCTCCGGCCGTCGGGGACGGGGTTTTTCACTGATCTCTGAGGTCACGGCACATCATCTTCCTTCCCGTTTCCGCTGGGCCTCCGAGTCCCCAGCGGCGCGCAAGACCAAACGCCCGGGCCGCCGCGCCCGGCCGCACGGCCCGCTACTCCCGGCCCGTCGCGGGGCGTTCACGTCGTAGGGCCACGGGGCTCAGGCGTGGGGCCAGGCGACGCCGATGTCGCCGAGGGCAGACTTCGGATCGCGCTCCATGGCGGCGTCGCCCGCCGACACGACGCCGACGGGGTGTCCGCCGCCCTAGACGACCGGGATGCGGTACGGCGTACTCGCGCATCAGCCGCACCGCGTGGTCGAGGTCGCGTCGTCCGGTCCCACGGTCACCAGGTCGTCGCTGCACGCGCCAGCCACTGCGGTCAGCGCAGGACGAACTCCGCCCACACCTGCTTGCCCCCGCTCACGGGGACCGTGCCCCAGGCCGCCGATACCGCCTCGACGAGCAGGATGCCCCGGCCGCCGGTGGCCTCCCAGCCGATGTTGGTGGGCTTCACCGGCGTACGGGGCGAGGCGTCGGCCACGGCGATGCGCAGCCGCCCGTTGACCAGGGTGAGGTCGAGTCGGACCTGGCCGTCGGTGTGCACCAGGGCATTGGTCACCAGTTCGGAGACGGCGAGCAGGGGGGCGTCGATGTCCTCGGTGACGCCCCAGGAGCGCAGGGTGCGCCGGGTGAAGCGGCGGGCGTGCCCCACCGCCTGGGGCACCCGCCACACCGTCCAGCTCTCCCGCAGCGGGCGCGAGGTCATGCCGTCGTAGCGCATCAGCAGCAGCGCGACGTCGTCGCTGCGCGGGGCCTTGCCGAGCAGGGCGTCCGCGACCGCCCCGAGGCGGGCGGGGTCGGCATCGGACAGCTGCCGGGCGAAGCGGTCCATGCCCTCGTCGAGGTCGGCCTCGTGCGACTCGACGAGGCCGTCCGTGGTGAGCGCGATCATCGTGCCGGGCTGCAGCCGGAGCGGGCTCATGGGGAAGTCGCTCTGCCGCACCACCCCGAGCGGCGGGCCGCCCTCGGCCTCCGCGATCTCGGTACGGCCGTCCGGGTGACGCAGGACCGGCGGCAGATGGCCCGCGCGGACGCACCAGGCGAAGCCCTCCTCCATGTCGACGTCGACATAGCAGCACGTGGCGAAGAGATCGGTCTCCATGTCCATGAGCAGCCGGTTGGCATGGGAGACCACCACGTCCGGCGGGTGCCCCTCGACGGCGTAGGCGCGCAGTGCGGTGCGCATCTGGCCCATGAGGGTGGCGGCGCCGGCGTTGTGGCCCTGGACGTCGCCGATGACCAGCGCGACGTGGTTGTCGGGCAGGGGGATCACGTCGTACCAGTCGCCACCGAGCTCCAGCCCGGCGGTACTGGGCAGATAGCGGGCCACGGCGACCCCGCCGGGCAGCCGGGGCAGGCGGCGCGGCAGCAGCTGGCGTTGCAGCATGCCGACCAGTTCGTGCTCGGCGTCGAAGGCGCGGGCCCGCATCAGAGCCTGCCCGGCGAGGCCCGCGGCGGCGGTCAGCAGGGCGCGTTCGTCGGCGCCGAAGTCGTGCGGGGTGTCCCAGCCGATCAGGCAGGCGCCGGCCATGCGGTTGCCGGCGGGCAGCGGAAGCACGGCCAGGCCGCCCGGACCCACCTCGGCGAGGGCGGGCTCCAGCGGGGACCCGGCGGGCCAGATGCCCGCGCGCCCCTCGCGTAGCGCGGCGGCGAGGGTCGGCATGGTGCGCACGGGGGCGTCGGGCCATTCGGTACGCCACTCCGCGCGCCACAGCTCCGGCCAGGCCTCGGGCTCGGGCGGGTCGAGGACGGTGACGACGAGCCGGTCGCTCTCCAGTTCGGCGAGGGCTATCCGGTCGGCCCGCAGCGGCCTGCGCAATGCGGCGACCACGGCCTTGCCGACGTCGCCGACGGTGACGGCGGTGGCCAGCGCGGCGGCGAGGCGCTGGACGCGGGCCACGTCCGTGATGTCGGAGCGCAGCGTCGAGGCGTCGGCGACGGAGCCCACGAGGCGCGCCGGGCGCCCCTCGCCGCCGGGCACCAGCCGGCCGCGCAGCCGGAGCCACTTGGGCGGGCCGGTGGGCTGGAGCACCCGGAACTCCAGTTCGCGCTCGCCGATCGTCATGTGGTCGGCCTCGACGACGGACATCAGCGAGGGCAGGTCCTCCGGCACCGTCAGGCCCAGCAGGGTCTCCACCCGCCCGTCGAACTCGCCCGGGTCCATGCCGAACAGTTCCAGGACGGCCCCGTCGACCCGGACCCGGCCGGTGTCCATGGCGAGGCTGAAGCCGCCCGGCGGCAGTTCCGAGCCGTTCGCTGCCGCGGGGGGCGCGGGGAAAGCGACGGCGTCGGCGACCAGGCCGAGGCAGAGGCGGTCGTCGGCGTCGAATCCGCCGGCGCGGTCGCTCACCGCGAGCAGACAGCCGCCGCCGTCGTGACGCACGGGCAGGGCACCCAGATGGAAGTCGCGACTGGGTACGCGCCGCGACTGGGCCTGTGCGGCGAGGTCCTCCGGGCCCAGCCACACCGGCTGCCCGCGGTGCGCCTCCGCCACCGGGGAGTGGCCTGCGACGGGGTAGCTGTCGCGCACCCCGCACAGTGTCCTCGGGACTCCGGCGGACTCCACCAGACAGAGCTGTTCTCCGTCCGCGCCGGGCGTGTACAGGGCGGCGAACGCGGCGCCGGCGAAGACGAGGGCCTGCTCCAGGATCCTGCGCACCCGGTCGGGTGAGTCCGGGTCGGCTGCGATCGCCCTCAGGGCGCCTTCCGCACGCAGCGTTCTCCTGCTGCGTCCCGCAGCGCCCTCACCGACCACGTTGGCCATTACAGCGCGTACCGGTCACCTGCGCAGCCCCTGTGCGCGTTCGGCGGCTCGGATTTGGGCTGCGGGCCTTGCCGGGTGGGCGTCCATGCCTGCGGCGCAACTGCGGGTGGGGTGGGGGTGCGCGTAGCGCCTTCTGTGGGTGGGTGGGCCGGGGGCGGGTCGGGGGTGTACGTCCTCGGTCTGGCGCGAAACTGTCACTTTGGCAGGCACCCGGCACGTTTCCGCGCCATCCACTGCGGGCGCACACCCCCCGCCCCACCCCCTCCCGCCGCAGGCGCCTGCCGCGCAGCTGCGAGCAGCCGCCCGCATAGCTGCGGGCAGTCGTGCCGCTGGGGCGATGGGGGTCCCCCCGCTCGAGCGAAGCCGAGAGTGGGGGAGGGTGGGCGCAGCGGCACCCTGCACGCGCCGGCAAGCGAAACCCACCCCCGGCGACGCACCCGCACCGGGTGACCAGCAACGCGACGCAGTCACCCGCGCCGGTGACCGAAAACCATCCCGGCCCGGTCCCCTCACGTGTCGTGCGGGACCGGGCCTGGGATCGCGCTTGCCCGGGCGGCCGGGTCAGTGGGTCTCGGTCAGCTCCGAGCCGGTGCCGGCCTCCTGACCGTTGCCAGCGTCCTGGCCGCCGGCCTCCTGACCGTCGCCGGCGTCCTGGCCGTCGCCGGCGGCCTGGCCATCGCCCGCTCCTTGGTCGCCGGCCCCCGCCTGCTCGCCGCCCGCCTGGTCACCGGCCCCCGCGCCATCTCCCGCGCCGAGGGTCGCGCCGACGGCCTCCAGCGCCGTAGTCACCGGCTGGAAGAACGTCTCCCCGCCAGACGTGCAGTCACCGCTGCCACCCGACGTCAGGCCAATGGCGAGCCCGTCCTGGGTGAACATCGAGCCCCCGCTGTCACCGGGCTCCGCGCAGACGTTCGTCTGGATCAGACCGGTGACCGTGCCCTCCGGGTAGTTCACCGTGGCGTTCAGACCAAGCACCTGACCGTCCGCAAGCCCCGTCGTGCTGCCCATCCGGAACACCTGCTGCCCGACGGTGGCCTCCGCGGCCTGGGAGATCTGCACCGTCTGGTCGCCGACGTTGACGTCACTCGGCGCCTGCGTCGCGGGGTCGTCGTACTTGACGAGTGCGAAGTCGCCGTTGCCCGGGAAGACCGCCTGGTCGACCGTCGCGATCGGCTGCCCGCCCTGCGCGTCGGACCACTGGTCGCCCCCGGCGGCACAGTGACCGGCCGTCAGGAACGCCGGACTGCCGTCGCTCGCGGTGACGTTGAAGCCGAGCGAGCAGCGCGCTCCGCCGGCGAAGATGGCGTCACCGCCGGACACGAACGTCTTGAACGTGCCCGCGGACTTCTTGATGGTCGCCATGCCGGAGCCGAGGCTCTGCACGGTGGACTCCAACTGGTCCCACTTCTCACCGGTCACCGTGCTGTCCGCGGTGACGAGGATCTTGTTGGTGCGCGGGTCCACGGCCCACGACGTGCCCGGGATGGTCGCCTTCGCCTTCAGCGTCTGCGCCCCGGCCTCCAGTTCGGTCATGCTGTTGTCGACCTCACGGACGGCCGCGCCCGCCTTCTTGGCCTGGACGATCACGTTGTTGTTGTCGCCCGGTACGACGTTGACGACGAGCTGCTTGTTCTCGCCGTCGTAGTAGGAGCCGGCGAACGAGTCGCCGAGGAGCCCGGCGAGCTGCGAGGCGAGATCCGAGGCGTCGCCCGCCTTCAGGGTCTTCGGCGCCACCGCCGCGTCTGACGAGCCGCCGTCTTGCGACGCGTTGGCGTTCGGGAGCAGGATCGCGGCGGCTCCGAGCGCCACCACACCGCCCACGGCTATCGCGGCCTTGCGCTTCGGAATTCGCTTGTGACTCAAACTACTCGACCTCCTGGGGGGAACGGAGTCGTGCCGCCGTTCGGCAGCTGTCGGGGGCGCCTGGATGGCTGTTGGTACGCATGGGGCGGCGGGCGTGTTCAACGGCGCCTCAGCCTCACGCGGTGTGACCGGACGTGAGCGCTGTGTCGCGGAGGTGGAGAGGAATCCCGGCTTCAGCGAATCTGCACAGCGAATACCCAACCCGCTCACCGGAGGCGGGGTTTGTCCACACGCCGGCCGACCGGGTCACGCCTTTGGGGCCGGTGTGCCGGATTCCGGCCCCGGGGGCGCAACCCGCCGGATGGGGTGATGCGGTGGGGCATGTGAAGAACTCGCCGCCGACTGGTGACCTCGTCTGCACGCTTGGGCACCCGTGATGCGCAAGTTGCCTGGTGAGACGTTTGGTTGATTGGAAGCCCGTACCAGCGGCGTGCTTTGATCCATCGCACCGCAACGGCCGTTCGGACTCCCGGCGACGGGGGTCCGGCGCCCGCGGTCGCGGCCTTCATCTGTCACCAGGGAGGGCCGCTCCCCCCTTGTGAAATTCCATACGAAGGGAAGTTCCCACATGAACTCCACCCCCCAGGTTGAGACCGTCGAGATCTCCGACGCCGACCTCGACAACGTCTCCGGCGGCCTGTCCGTGAACGCCGTGAACACCCTGACGGGCGCGGTGGACAGCATCGCCCCGGTTTCCGGCGTGGTCGACACGGCCGTCGGCACCGTCGAGGGTGTCACCGGCCTGAACACCGCCCCGGTCACGAACCTGGTCGCCGGTCTCTGATCGCGCCTTTGCGTCGCCGAGTCCCGGAGCCGCCCCCCGGCTCCGGGACTCCGTGGTGCCCGCACGTCACATTGCACAGTTCGCACAGTTCGTTCAGGTGAGGGAAGACCCTTGCAGTTCCGCCAACAGGCCCTCGCCAAGCTCCAGTCACCGGAGGAGCTCGATCTCCCGGTGCGCTTCGCCCGCCCGCAGGGCTGGCTGGTGCTGTCCGTGACCGTGATCGCGATGGCGGCCGCCTCGGTATGGGCGCTGACCGGATCGGTGTCCTCCACGGTCGGCGCGCCCGCCGTCCTGACGTACGGGCAGGGCAGTTACGTCCTGCAGAGCCCCGTGGCCGGCCAGGTCACCGCCGTTCTCGCGAAGGAGGGCGAGCGGCTGCCCGCCGGCTCCCCCGTCCTGAAGGTGCTCACCGAGGGCGGCGACACCGTCGTCCGCACCCTCGACGCGGGCCGGATCAGCGCGCTCGCCGCCAGCACCGGACAGATCATCGGTACCGGGGCGAACGTCGCCGCCGTGGAGAGGGTCACCGGCGGCAAGGCCCCCCTGTACGCCACGGTGTACGTCCCCGCCGAGAGCGCCGCCGGCATCCCCGCGCATGCCTCCGTCGACCTGACCGTGCAGTCCGTGCCGAGCCAGGAGTACGGCGTGCTGCACGGCGAGGTGAAGTCGGTCGACCGTTCGGCCCAGTCCGCCCAGCAGATCGCCGCGTTCCTGGGGGACGCCCAGCTGGGCGAGCAGTTCACGAAGAGGGGCAGACCGGTGGCCGTCACGGTCGCGTTGAAGAAGTCGTCCGCCACCAAGAGCGGTTACGCCTGGTCCTCCGCGGAGGGCCCGCCGTTCGAACTGACGTCGATGACCCTGGCCTCGGCTTCCATCCGGCTGGCCGACCGGCGCCCCGTCGACTGGCTGCTGCCGTGAGCACCGCGCAGGAGACCCGCGGCAGACGCCGTGCCGGCCCGCCCCGCCGCAAGGTGCCCAAGTCCCGTGCCAGGACGGTCCGTACGCCCACCGTGCTCCAGATGGAGGCCGTGGAGTGCGGCGCCGCCTCGCTGGCCATGGTGCTGGGCCACTACGGCCGGCATGTCCCGCTGGAGGAACTGCGCATTGCCTGCGGTGTCTCGCGGGACGGCTCGCGTGCCAGCAATCTGCTGAAGGCGGCCCGCAGTTACGGGCTGACCGCCAAGGGCATGCAGATGGACCTGGCCGCCCTCGCCGAGGTGACGGCTCCGGCCATCCTGTTCTGGGAGTTCAATCACTACGTCGTCTACGACGGCATGGGCCGCCGGTTCGGCCGGCGCGGCGTGTACATCAACGACCCCGGCAAGGGGCGGCGGTTCGTCCCCCTGGAGGAGTTCGACGGCAGCTTCACCGGTGTCGTGCTGGTGATGGAGCCCGGCGAGGACTTCACCCGGGGCGGCCGCAAGCCGGGCGTGCTCGGTGCGATGCCCGCCCGGCTGCGTGGCACGGCGGGCACCCTGCCCGCCGTGGTGCTGTCCAGCCTGCTGCTGGTGGCCGTCGGCGCGGCGGTGCCCGGGCTCAGCCGCACCTTCATCGACGACTTCCTGATCGGCGGGCGGACCTCGACGCTGGACGTGCTGTTCACGTCGATGGGCGCGTGTGTGCTGCTGACCCTGGTGCTGACCTGGCTCCAGCAGGGCAATCTGCTGCGCGGCCGGCTGATCTCGTCGACCCTGTCCAGCGCCCGCTTCCTGCGCCATCTGCTGCGTCTGCCGGTGACGTTCTTCGCCCAGCGCAGCCCGGCCGACCTGGTGCAGCGCCTGCAGTCCAACGACGCGGTGGCCGAGACGCTGGCCCGCGACCTGTCGTCGGCGGGCGTGGACGCGATCGTGGTCATGCTGTACGCCGTGCTGCTGTACACGTATGACCCGCAGCTGACCTTCGTGGGCATCGGGGTGGCGCTGCTGAACATCGTGGCGATGCGGGTCGTCATCCGGCTGCGCGCGACCCGTACGGCGAAACTGCGGGCGGACACGGCGCGGCTCACGAACACGGCGTACACGGGTCTGCAGCTGATCGAGACGCTGAAGGCGACCGGCGGGGAGGACGGCTACTTCCGCAAGTGGGCGGGGCAGCACGCCACCACCCTGGAGGAACAGCAGCGGCTCGGGGTGCCGAGTGCGTGGCTCGGCATCGTCGCGCCGACGCTCGCCACGCTCAACAGCGCGCTCATTCTGTGGATCGGCGGTATGCGGGCGGTCGAGGGGCATATCTCGGTCGGTCTGCTGGTGGCCTTCCAGGCGCTGGTCACCCGGTTCACCGCCCCGCTGACCCGGCTCAACGGCGTCGCGGGCCGGATCCAGGACTTCGCCGCGGACGTGGCCCGGCTGAAGGACGTCGAGAACTTCCGGGCGGACCCGCTGTACGGCCGTCCCGGCGCCGGTGAGTCGACCCGGCGGCTGCACGGCCATGTGGAGCTGCAGAACCTCACCTTCGGCTACAACCCGCTGGACAAGCCGCTGCTGACCGGCTTCGACCTGACGGTCGGTCCGGGTCAGCAGGTGGCGCTGGTGGGCGGCTCGGGCAGCGGCAAGTCGACCGTGTCGCGGCTGATCTCGGGGCTCTACACCCCGTGGGAGGGCGTGATCCGGATCGACGGGCAGCGCATCGAGGACATTCCGCGTGGGGCGCTGGCCGCGTCCGTGTCGTTCGTCGACCAGGACGTGTTCCTGTTCGAGGGGACCGTGCGGGACAACGTGGCGCTGTGGGATCCGTCGATCCCGGACGAGGCGGTGGTCGAGGCGCTGAAGGACGCGGCGCTGTACGACGTGATCGTGCGCCGGCCGGGCGGCATCCACAGTCCGGTCGAGCAGGACGGCCGTAACTTCTCCGGTGGCCAGCGCCAGCGCCTGGAGATCGCGCGGGCGCTGGTGCGCCGGCCGAGCATCCTGGTGCTGGACGAGGTGACCAGCGCGCTGGACGCCGAGACCGAGCTGACCGTGATGGACAACCTGCGCCGGCGCGGCTGCGCGTGCGTGGTGATCGCGCACCGGCTGAGCACGGTGCGCGACAGCGACGAGATCGTCGTCCTGGACCAGGGCACGGTGGTGGAGCGCGGGCGGCACGAGGAACTGGTGGCGCGCGGCGGCGCGTACGCGGCGCTGGTCAGGGAGCGATGAGATGACAGCCGTGCACGAGGGTCAGGGCGGCGACCTCGTCCTGGGCGCGCTCGGGTCGCTGGGCACGCCGATGGACTGCTCCGGGTTCGGCCGGCTGGACCTGGAGGGGCCCCAGGCGCTGTGGCTGATCGCGTCCGGCGCCGTGGACCTGTTCGCGGTGGACGCCCGGCAGCAGGGCCACTGGCACCATCTGGGCCGGCTGGAGGCGGGTTCGCTGGTGCTGGGCCCGGTGGCCGGTCCGGCGCACACGCTGGTGGCGCGTCCGCTGCGGGACTGCGTGGTGCACCGCATCAGCCTGCGTGAGCTGTACCAGCCGGCGAGCACCCAGACCTGGTCGTACGACGAGTACGGCAACCCGCAGTACGTGCCGCCAACGACGAGCCCGCTGGAGTACGCCCTGGCGCTGGGTGTCGGACGGAGCCTGTCGGTGCTGTTCCAGGCGCCGATGGCGACGGAACGGGCCGCGGCCCCCACCGACGACGACGTGTTCTGGATGCAGGTCCCGCCGGGCAGTGTGCAGTACGGCTCGCTGTACGGGGCGGAGGCGGCGGCCGATCTGCTGATGGATCCCGCGCTGTGGCAGAGCATGGTCGACCAGCAGTACCGGCTGATGACCACGCTCGACCGGTGGATCGAGCAGCTGGAGCAGACCCACGAGACCCGGACCGCCGAGGGCATCAGGGCCGGTGAGGCGGTGCGCGCCCAGGCCGACCGGACGCTGCTGGCGGCGATCGGCAAGCGGTCCGGGCAGCCCACGACGGCGGCCGACGCGGACGCCACGTACGCGGCCTGCAAGCTGGTGGCGCGGGCCGCGGGCATCCCGCTCGCCTCGCCCGCGCAGTCCGGCACCGGAGGGGACCGGCTCGATCCGGTCGAGCAGATCGCCCTGGCGTCCCGGGTGCGCACCCGTGTCGTACGGCTGGACGGCCGCTGGTGGCGGGACGACGTCGGTCCGCTCGTGGGTCACCGCGCGCTGTCGGGCGCTCCCGTCGCGCTGCTGTGGCGGCGCGGCGGCTATGTGGCGGTGCATCCGGCGACCGGCAGGGAGACGCCGGTCGAGAAGGCGAACGCCGAGGAGTTCGAGCCCCGCGCGGTGATGTTCTACCGTCCGCTCCCCGAGCGGCGGCTCAGCCCGCTGCGGCTGATGCGGTTCTGTATGACGGGTACGCGGGGCGATCTGACCGGTCTGCTGCTGAGCGGTCTGGTGACGGTGGTGATCGGGGCCCTGGTGCCGCTCGCGACCGGCAAGGTGCTCGGCGAGTTCGTGCCGACGGCGCAGACCGAACTGATCGTGCAGCTGTGTCTCGCGGTGATCATCGGTAGTGTCGTGGCCGCCGCCTTCATGCTGCTGCAGAACCTCACCCTGCTGCGGCTGGAGGGCCGGGTGGAGGCCACGCTCCAGCCGGCCGTGTGGGACAGACTGCTGCGGCTGCCGACCAAGTTCTTCACCGAACGCTCCACCGGTGAGCTGGCGAGCGCGGCGATGGGCATCAGCGCGATCCGCCGGCTGCTGGCCGGGGTGGGTCCCACGGTGACCCAGTCGGTCACCGTGGGCGCGGTGAACCTGGGGCTGCTGCTGTGGTTCAGCGTGCCGATGGCGCTGGCCGCGATCGGGATGCTGGTCGTCATCGCGGGCGTGTTCCTGGGGCTCGGGCTGTGGCAGGTGCGCTGGCAGCGGCGGCTGGTGGTGCTCACCAACAAGCTGAACAACCAGGCGTTCCAGACGCTGCGCGGTCTGCCGAAGCTGCGGGTGGCGGCGGCGGAGAACTACGCGTACGCCGCGTGGGCGTCCCAGTTCGCCCGCAGCCGTGAACTCCAGCAGAAGGCCGGGCGGATCAAGAACCTGACGGCGGTGCTGGGCGCGGTCTATCTGCCGCTGGTCACGCTGGCGATGTTCATGCTGCTGGCGGGACCGGCGCGCGGCTCGATGACGGCGGCGGAGTTCCTCACGTTCAACACATCGGTGACGATGGTGCTGACCTCGGTCACCCAGCTGACCGGCGCGTTCGTGTCGGCGGTTGCGGCGCTGCCGCTGTTCGAGCAGATCAAGCCGGTGCTCGACGCCACGCCGGAGGTACGGGCGGCCAGTACCCGGCCGGGTCCGCTGTCCGGCGCGATCGAGGCCCGGCGGCTGTCCTTCCGCTACTCCGACGACGGGCCGCTGGTCCTGGACGACGTGTCGTTCGAGGCGCGGCCGGGCGAGTTCGTGGCGGTGGTCGGCCCGAGCGGCTGCGGCAAGTCCACGCTGCTGCGGCTGCTGATCGGCTTCGACCGGCCGCTGTCCGGCAGTGTGCTCTACGACGGCCAGGACCTGGCCGCGCTCGACCAGTCGGCGGTGCGCCGGCAGTGCGGTGTGGTGCTCCAGCACGCCCAGCCGTTCACCGGGTCCATCCTGGACGTCATCTGCGGGACCGAGCCGTACACCCCGGAGGAGGCGATGGCGGCGGCGGAGATGGCCGGGCTGGCCGAGGACATCCGGCGGATGCCGATGGGGCTGCACACCCTGGTGTCCGGCAGCGGTGCGGTCTCCGGCGGTCAGCGGCAGCGACTGATGATCGCGCAGGCACTGATCCGCCGGCCGCGGATTCTCTTCTTCGACGAGGCGACCAGCGCTCTGGACAACGAGACGCAGCGTACGGTGATCGAGAGCACGAAGGCGCTGAAGGCGACGCGGATCGTGATCGCGCATCGGCTGTCGACGGTGCTGGACGCGGATCGGGTGGTGGTGATGGAAGGTGGCAAGGTGGTCCAGCAGGGCCCGCCCGGCCAGCTGCTGGCCGACACCGGGGGGCGCCTGCACGAGCTGGTGCGACGGCAGATGGCGTGAGCACGCTAGCGGGTGCGTTCGGTGCGCGGCGGCCGTGTGCGCCGGGGGTGGGTTGCGCAGCCCGGCGCTTGCGGGGTGCCGCTGCGCCCACCCCTGCCGCCCTGGGGGTACCTCCCAGGCCTTTAAGGCACTGGGGGAGGCACGATTGCCCGCAGCTCGCCTGGCTGTGGGCAGTCGTTCCGCAGGGCGGAACGGGTGGGCACAGCCACCGGCGCCGGGCGCCCGTCGTCCAGGGTGAGGAAGGTTGCCGGTGGGCTCGGCTGTGCATCGCGGTTCGGTCGTGTTGGGGGCGGGTCTTCGCCGTTCGCGGTGGCCGGGCCGTTGGTCGGCTCGGTAAGTGGGTACCCACGGGCCATGCGAACCAGCGTGGTGGATGTCGGATCGAAGACCGTCCGACTCGTCGTGTCGGACACCGAGGGCGGTGCACCCCTTCCCGTGCACACCTCCAAGTGGCGACTGCGACTGTCCGAGCAGGTCACGCCCGGCGGGCCGGTGCCGGAGCAGGCCGTGGAGGACCTGGTGAACGCCGTGGCCGCGGCGAACAGGACCGCCGCGCGCTGGGGCGCGGCGGGCCCCCTGGCCTTCGCGACGGCCGTGGTGCGCGGCGCCCCGAACCGGCAGGCGGTGCTGCGCACGGTCCGGGAGCGGACGGGTGTCGACCTGTGCACGCTGCCGGGTGAGGTCGAGGCCGAGCTCACATTCCTCGCGGCGCGCCGCTGGATGGGCTGGCGGTGCGGACCGCTGGCGCTGCTGGACATCGGCGGAGGGTCGCTGGAGGTCGCCTTCGGGCGCGGCAGGCTGCCCGACTTCGCCGCCTCGCTGCCGCTGGGCGCGGCGCGGCTGACACACGAGTACTTCGAGGAGGAGGATCCGCCCTCCCCCGACCGGGTACGGGCGCTGCGCCGCCGGGTGCGCCACCAACTGCGGGACGCGGCGGCCCGGATCCGCTGGGAGGGCCCCCGCACGGCGGTCGCCACCTCCCGCACCTTCCAGCAGTTGGGGCGGCTGTGCGGGGCGGCGCCCGGACGGCACGGACCCTTCGTGGAGCGGGAGCTGTCCAGCGAGGACCTGCGGCTGGCGATCGACCAGCTGGCCGCCCTGCCCGCCGCCGAGCGCGCCAGGCTGCCCGGCATCTCCGCGCCGCGCTCCGTGCAGAGCCTGGCGGGCGCGGTGGTGGCGCATACGGCGATGAAGCTGACCGGCCTGCCCACGGTGACGATCTGCCCCTGGGCGCTGCGCGAGGGGGTGTTGTTGCGCCACATCGAGGACGGACCGTCCTGGTGGGCGGAGATCACCCGCCTCAACGAGAAGGAGGCGGCCGCCACCAACCCTGTGCCCCTGCACATCGCCACCGCGCGCGGCTGACCGAGACGTACGACGAGAGGAGGCCCCCGTGTCCGAGCAGGACGACCGCAAGCGGCAGGACGACCACTCCGAGCAGGACGACCGCTCCGAGGAGGAGGCCCGCAAGGAGCGTGAGTCGACTGTCGAGGAGGTGCTGCGCGAGGTCGAGGAGGCCGAGCGCCGCGACCGGGAGGAATCCGCCGAGGACCGCGGCCACCGCGGGGAGGCCGGCGACGCCATCACCCCCAACACCGAGGCCCAGGAGGAGTCCCGGGGCGACTAGCTCTACTGACCTTCCTACTGCGGCGGCGGGCCGAGTGGACGGGCCTCGAGGGCCCGGGCCACGCCCAGCAGGTTGGCGGCCATGGCACGGCCCGTCTTGCGGGACCAGTCGTGGCCGCTCCCGCCCTCGAGGAAGCTCGGTCCGGGGCCGGGGCCCTGGTTCCAGTAGGTCCAGGCCTGGCCCGGGATGGTGTAGCCGATGTCCTGCAGACCGCCGGTGATCTCGCTGATCACGTGGTGCGCGCCGTCCTCGTTTCCGGTGACGACCACCCCGGCGACCCGGTTGTAGGCGACCGGGCGGCCCTCCTCGTCCGTCTCGGACAGCATCGCGTCCATCCGCTCCAGGACCCGTTTGCTGACCGACGACGGCTGGCCGAGCCAGGTCGGTGTCGCGATGACGAGGATGCGCGACTCCAGGATCTTCGCGTGCACGTCCGGCCAGTCGTCGCCCTCGTGCACGGCCTCGCTCACCACGCCCGGAGCGATGTCGAGGTCGACCGCGCGGACGACGTCGACTTCGACGCCCTCCTTCTCGAGTTCTTCGGTGACGGTCCGGAAGAGTGCCTCGGTGTTGGAGATTTCCGGTGACTTCTTGAGGGTGCAGTTGATCACCAATGCCTTCATGTCGACATGGGGTACCCCGTGCGGCGGCCGGCACCACACGGAGGCGGGTGTCCGTGCGCCGTCCGGGTACCCGGGACGCATGGAACACCCCCGATCGGAACCGCTGCTGCCCGAACCGCGCGGCCCCCTCAGCCGGGCCGTGGAGAACCATCTGCGGGGCACCGGCCCGCTGCCTGACGAGGAGGACATCGCGGCCGCCCCCGTGTACGGCGACGACCTCCAGCTCGCCCTGTACGTCTGCTACGAGCTGCACTACCGAGGGTTCGCGGGCGTCTCCCCCGACCTGGAGTGGGACCCTGAACTGCTGCGCACCCGTGCCGCCCTGGAGCGGCGCTTCCTCGCCGCGCTCCGCGCGGACGCCCGGCGCCACGACGATGTCGACGACGCGCTCGCCGGGATCCTGGTGGAGCCGGTGGACGGCACGGGCGTCAGTCACTTCCTGCGCGACAAGGGCGAGCTGTGGCACCTGCGCGAGTACGCCGCCCTGCGCTCCCTCTACCACCTCAAGGAGGCCGACCCGCACGCCTGGGTACTGCCCCGGCTGCGGGGGCGGGCCAAGGCGGCGATGGCGGCGGTGGAGTTCGACGAGTACGGCGGCGGCCGGGCCGACCGTGTGCATGCGCACCTGTTCGCCGAGCTGATGACCGACCTGGGCCTGGACACCACGTACGGCCGCTACCTGGACGCCGCCCGCGCGGAACTCCTCGTCACGGTGAACCTCATGTCGCTCTTCGGTCTCCACCGCTCCCTCAGGGGCGCTCTGGTGGGGCATTTCGCGACGGTCGAGATCACGTCCTCGCCCGGTTCCCGGCGGCTCGCGGAGGCGATGCGCCGGACGGGCGCGGGTCCCGCCGCCGAGCACTTCTACGACGAGCACGTGGAGGCGGACGCGGTGCACGAGCAGGTGGTGCGGCATGACGTCATCGGCGGTCTGCTGGAGGACGAACCGCACCTCGCGCCGGACATCGCCTTCGGTGTGGACGCCACGGTGTTCACCGAGGACCTGCTCGGTGACCGGCTGCTCGCCGACTGGCGGGCGGGCCGTTCGAGCCTGCGCACCCCCCTGGCCCAGGAGTTCACCCATGACTCCTGAGCACGCGGGTACACGGCCGCCTGTGAGATCACTCGTCATACCGGGCGTGTACGCCCCCCAGGAGGACACCGAGCTGCTGGCCGGCGCCCTGCTCGAGGAACCCGTTCCACCGGGAGCCGACGTGCTCGACGTGGGCACCGGCTCCGGGGCGCTGGCGGTGGCCGCCGCACGGCGCGGCTGCCGTGTGACCGCGGTCGACGTGTCGTGGCGGGCGGTGTGCGCGACCCGGCTGAACGCGCTGCGGGCCGGTGTGCCGGTCCGGGTCCGGCAGGGGAATCTGTTCGCTCCGGTGCGGGGCCGGACGTTCGATCTGATCCTCGCCAATCCCCCCTACGTTCCGTCCCCCGCCGGGCGCGGGCTGCCGCGCGGTCCGGCGCGGGCCTGGGACGCGGGCGACGACGGGCGGCTCGTCCTGGACCGGATCTGCCGGAAGGCTCCGGAGTTGCTGCGGCCCGGCGGTGTGCTGCTGCTGGTGCAGTCCGCGCTCAGCGATCCCGAGCTGACGCTCGGCGGGCTGCGGACGGCCGGGATGAAGGCCGCGGTGACCCGGCGCCGGCGTATCGCGTTCGGTCCGGTGCTGCGGAAACGGGAGCAGTGGCTGCGGCGGCGGGGGATGCTGCCCGCGGCTCAGAACGAGGAAGAGCTGGTGGTGGTCCGTGCCGAACTCCCCGTCTGACGTCCCGCGACGCGTCACCGTGCAGCGCAAGGGGCCGCTGCTGCTGGAGGGGCCGGTGGAGGTGGAACTGGAGGACGGCACGGTGGTGTCGTCCGACCGTTTCCGGGTGGCGCTGTGCACGTGTCGCCGGAGCCGGCGATATCCGTGGTGCGACACCAGTCACCGGGATCGGGCGTAAGGCCGCCCCGGTGCCGCCCCCGCGGGCAGTCGTGCCTTCCCCAGTGCCTTAACGCGGCGTTCGTGCGGGCCGGGGGCGGTTGCGCAGCCCGGCGCTTGCGGGGTGCCGTCGCGCCCACCCGTGCCGCCCTGGGGGTACCTCCCAGGCCCTTAAGGCACTGGGGGAGGCACGACTGCCCGCGGAGCGCGGCAGCGGCAGCGGCAGCCCGGCGCGTGCGGGGTGGGAATTGAAAAGCCCGGAGGCCGGCGGGCGGCACGACTGCCCGCGGAGCGCGGCAGCGGCGCGCACGGACGCCGAGTGGAAGAGCCCGGAGGCCGGCGGGCGGCCCCACTCCGCCCGTCGGCCTCCTTGCGCGAGATCGCACGTTCCGCGAGGAGGCTCGCACTCCCCAAGTCTGCGGGCCGCCGCGCGGTCACGGGAACCGTGCGATCCCGGTCTCAGAACGCGAAGACGCTCGAACCGTGAGCGTTCATCACGCACATGTTGGAGAAGATCCGTTCGTAGGAGACGCGCTGTCCCTGCCACACCCCGTCCACGGTGACGAGCACCGGGTCGTACTCCTTGGTACAGAAGACGCCTTCCCGCATCGTCAGGGCGTTGAGGTCGCCTCCGACGCCGTTCAGGTCCGCGCAGGCCGATGCCGCGGCCGGGTGGGTGCCCGAGGGGCCGGGGGCACAGGTCAGGGTGACCGCGCGTTCCGGCGTGACGGTGGCCGCGCTGTCGCCGTGGCCCACGGTGAGTACCAGGGCCGAGGGGGCGTAGAGCGCGGACGGGGCATCTCCCGGAGCAGCCAGCGCGGCCCCGGACAGGGGTGCGCAGACGGCTGCGGCCGTAAGGCTGAGGGTGGTGGCCCAGCGCGCGGTTTTCCGCATTGTGTGCATCCTTCCGCTTCGTTTCGTCGGGTCGCCGGCCCGTGCTCGGTGGTGCCGAACCGGCGTGCCGGAGTCTGCCGAGAACCGGGCGGAAACTCACGTCGAGCATGCGCATTTCAGTAACCTTGCGTATTCAATCAGTGGCGCGAAGTGACAGAGCGAAGGACCCTCGACCCGGTAACCGGGCGGTCGTCGCATATGCGAAGTGGCCAGATGGCCGAATACAGCTGTCAGTTAATCGGCCTGAAACATTCCGATTCTGCTGTCGGCAGACCACTCCGCGACCCCTTGTGTTCACCAGACGTCCGAGTAATGGTTATTACATGATTACGAACGAGCAACGAGAACGACTACGGGGCTGGTTCGCGGGCCGGCTTCCCGACGGCCTCTTCGACGCACCGGCCGAGATCTCGGTCGACCGCGAGGAGATTCTGGTGATCGGCCGTATTCCTGGCCCCGAGCCGGCGGAGGACGCCTCGCCGGCCGAACGGGAGGCGGCAATCGAGGGCAGGATCCAGGAGTTCCGGGAACGCACCCGGGAGGACCGGATCGCGGTCGCACGGGACGCCGAACACCGCTTCGGCCGGAAGGTCTCCTGGGGCGTGGAGTGCGACGGCCGCCGGGTCCTGTTCACCCATGTCGCCGCACCCGTCATGACCCGGCTGCGCCAGCCGGAGCGTCAGGTCCTCGACACCCTCATCGCGGGCGGGGTGGCCCGGAGCCGCAGCGACGCGCTGGCCTGGTGCGTGCGTCTGGTCCAGCAGCACACCGACGACTGGCTCACCGAGCTGCGGGAGTCGCTGGAGCATGTCCAGCGGGTGCGGGCCCAGGGGCCGGACGGCGAGCCCCGGCAGGACGGGCCGTCCGCCGACGGCTGCTGAACATCGCCGGAGTCCCGGCCACCCGGCCCTGGAGCACCCGGCGCATACCGGCCAGTATGCGTCGGGACGACACGGCCGAGCAGACAGGCGGGACGGATGGCGAAGCACTGGTCCGACTTCCAGTACGAGATCTACCTCAACGGGATGACGGGTGCCGTGCCCCGGCTGCCCACCGACCTCACCCGGCTGGAGGAGATGGCCGAGCGGCGGTTCGGCCCCGGTCCGTTCGGCTACGTCGCCGGCAGCGCGGGGAACGGCAGCACCGCCCGGGCCAACCGGGCCGCCTTCGAGCGGCATCGCATCGTGCCGCGCATGCTGCGGGACGTCCACGAGCGTGATCTGTCCGTGGAGGTGCTGGGCCGCGCGCTGCCGGCGCCGCTGGCGCTGGCGCCGGTCGGAGTGCTGTCGATCATGCATCCGGACGCCGAGTCCGCTGCCGCCCGGGCGGCCGCCGCGCAGGGGGTGCCGTTCGTCCTGTCGTCCGCGTCCAGCACCCCGATGGAGCAGGTCGCGGAGGCGATGGGCGAGGCGGAACGCTGGTTCCAGCTGTACTGGCCGAAAGACGTCGAGGTGGCCCGGAGCTTCCTGAACCGGGCGAAGGCGGCCGGGTTCACGGCGCTGGTCGTCACCCTGGACACTCCCCTGCTGTCCTGGCGCCCGCGCGACCTGGACCAGGCGTATCTGCCGTTCCTGCACGGGGTGGGCACCGCCAACTACTTCTCGGACCCGGCGTTCGCGGCCGGGTTGGCGAAGCCGGTGCACGAGGATCCGAACGCGGCGGTGATGCACTTCGTCGGCATGTTCGCCGACCCCGCCAAGTCCTGGCCGGATCTGGCCTTCCTGCGGGAGAACTGGGACGGCCCGATCGTCCTCAAGGGCGTGCTCCACCCCGACGACGCCCGGCTCGCCGCCGACGCCGGGATGGATGGCGTGGTGGTGTCCAACCACGGCGGCCGTCAGGTGGCTGGAGCGGTCGCGGCACTGGACGCGCTGCCCGGCGTGGTGGACGCCGTGGGCGACCGGCTCACCGTGCTGTTCGACAGCGGCGTGCGCACCGGCGACGACATCTTCAAGGCACTCGCCCTCGGCGCCCGGGCGGTGCTGCTGGGACGCCCGTACGTCTACGGGCTGGGCCTGGACGGCCAGGCGGGCGTGGAGCACGTCATCCGCTGCCTGCTGGCCGAACTCGACCTCACGCTGGCCCTGTCGGGCCACACCACACCGGTGACGGTCGGCCCCGACGACCTCACCGCCTGACCGTCCGGCGGTTGAGGAGCGGGTGCGGGGCCCGGAGCACCGGGCCGGGACGGGAAGGGGCGGCCGGGGCATGAGCAGGCCCGCCCCGGCCGCGCGCACTCACGCCAGTGGCTCCCTCAGGTCCGCGTGACGGGCCGGCGGGGTCTCCGTCCCGGTGATGGAGAGGGACTCCGAGCCCGTGGTCGTCCGTATGGGCTCGGCCACCCAGCGCTGGTCCACCGTCCGGTCGCGCACCTTGACGACGATGTCGGCGTTCGCGTCGGGGTCCGCGGGGAGCAGGGCCAGCTGTTCGTCCCAGCGGGGCAGCAGTTCGCCCTGGAAGGTGAGGTCGTAGCGCACGTCGTCGCGGCGCCGGTCGCCGATGTCGGCACAGGTGCCGAGGACGACCACACCGGCGTCCTTGTGCGAGTCCAGGCACAGACCGGGGTCGGCCACGCTGCGCAGCAGCCCGCCGTCCTCGTACGTCCACTGCTGGGTCCACCCCGAGGAGCACTCCGCCAGCCGCGCCCCCGAACCGTCCTGGGGCTCACCCCGGGTGTCGAGACACAGTCCGGAGCCGACGTGGCGCAGTCGGGTGCGCCCGGGCGCGCTGGGGAGTCCGGCGGCGCCGGGCGGGGACGCGGACGGCACGGCCGCGCGGCCGCCGGCAGCCGTCGAGCCCGTCGGGTCGGCCGCGCCGCCCTCCGGGGTGGAGGATCCGGCGATGAGCACGCTCACCAGCACCCCGGCGGACACCGCGCCGAGGCCGGTGAGCAGCGTCCGAGTGGAACGCACCGGGTCGAGCGCGACGCCCGTGAGGCGGTCGGGCACAGGGATCCGGGACAACAGCCGGTGCCGGCTGCTGCCGGACGGCCCGTCCCCGCCCCGGCGACGGCGCCGGGCGACCCGTCCGGCCCGCGGTCCGGCCGTGGCGCGTCCCGGGCGCGAGTCGAGATAGCGCCGGGCCCCCCACCCGAGCACCGCCTCGGCGATCAGCGGGCCCAGCCCGCCCTCGAAGTGGCCCAGTTGTTCCGCCGCGTTCCGGCAGTAGCGGCACTCCCCCAGATGCTGCCGTACGTCCGGGAGCAGGGCTCCGCCACGGCGGATGGGAACGTCGAGGAGACGGTTGTAGAACCGGCAGTCCGTCGTCGGCGCCAGTTCCTGATGGGCATGGACACAAGCCTGACGGAATTTTGACCGAGCTTGCTCAAGTGCGCCCGACGCGAGGTCGGGATCCATACCCAGGAGACCGGCCGGTACGGAAATCGGTTCGGCCTCGACCTCGACATGCCAGAGCAAACAGCGCGCGAGTGCGGGCAGCGAGCGGAATGCCCGATGCGCGAGTGAGCGGTTTTCCGGAGTCATGGTCGTCGCCGCGCGCATGCCGCGCCCGCCTGCCGGTTTCTGCAGCGATGGCAGAACTCCGGCTATTCGATCGTCGGCGGCCCACTCCCGGACCGTGTCCCGCACTTCCACCAGCAGGACCGGCCGGAGGGCGACGGCCGATTCGCCGACGGCGACCCGGTCGAGGACACGGTGCAGGGCGGCCGCGGTGACCATCGCGGCGGTCTGCCCCGACGAGGCGAGGCAGATCGCGGCGTAGTCCTGCATCGCCCGCCAGTGCCGCGCCGTCAGCATCGCGACGGAGTGGGCGGCCTCGCCCTCCGGACGGCCGCGCAGCCGGGCCGCCAGGGCCTCATCGGATTCGCCGGGGTCGCCCGGCGGGGGGTAGGGAGGTCGAGGGGGGTGGGGGGTGTGCACTGAGATGGTTCCTTCCCACAGCGCATGTGGCACTCGAGCGTTTCCGACGCCGAAAAGGGAGCCCGATGGGTGCATACCTCTTTGGCGTGGTGCGGGGGGCTCGAATTCACCTGTGGCGAATCGGATCCGGTTCATCAACTCTGTGTGCGTCCCCGGCCTTTACCCCCTCGCGGGTGGCTCACTCTCGCACAACCCGCAGTCGGCCAACAAGGCGGTCGGGCAACATCTGCGCGTTGACAGAAAGTCAGAAAGGGAAGGCGGCCGGCGGCCCTCGCTCAGGCTTTCGTCCTGGGATTTCCCCGGCTCACAGCCAGTGCAACATATGGGATCCCCGGCGCTCACCCGCGCACCCGCACCAGGCATCGCCCGATGCGCTCCGGGCTCAGATCTGCCAGGAACGCAACCGGTCGGCCGCGGCGTAGACATCGGCCTCGCCGGAGATCAGATCCCGCGCGAGATCGACCAGGGCACCGTAGGGCGGGTCGATACCGGCCCCGCTGGCGAACATGTAGGCGACGGCCGTGGCGCAGGCGAAGCGGGCGTTGGCCGAGGGCAGCGGCCGGAGGACGGCGAGCGCGTGCAGCAGGGCGGCCGCCCGCCAGGCCGCGTCGGAGTTCACCCCCAGCCGGGGCGGATCCACACGGTGCCGGGCGACGGCCGCGACCAGCGCGGACAAGTCGTTGACGGTGGGCTGGTCCGGGAGGACCTCCTCGTGCCGCTGAAGCAGCCAGGGCACGTCGATGTGCAGCACGGGCGCCATCGGTCAGGCGGCCCGCCCCGTGCCCTTGGCGGGCGGTTCGTCGTCCGGGAAGGCCGCGGCGAACTCGTCCTGGTGGGAGGCGAAGAAACGGCGGAAGGCTTCCGCGCCCTCCTGGAGCGCGCGGTGCCGGGCTATGTCGGCCGCCGCCGCCTCCCGCACGAGCGCCTTCATGGACGTACCGCGCTCCTTGGCGATCTGCCGCAGGTCCTCGAGCTCGCGGTCGCTGAACTCCACGTTGAGAGCTGGCATGGCCTCACGGTACCGCCCGGGTACTTACTCGTAAATATCCCCAGGTCACCAGGCATCCGAAGGGGTACCGTGGAGCACGGCCCGGCGGCCGGGCGGCCGCCGGGACGTGGGGAGGAGCGTCAGCCCTGGTCGGCTACGAAGGAGGCCATTCGGGTCAGCGCGGCGTTCCAGTTGATCGTGTGTTCGTTGGTCGACCAGGACTGGATGTCGTCGATGAAGCAGAACTGGCCGACGCAGCCCCGCAGTTTGGACTGGGCGTAGGTTCCTGGATGCTGGAGTTGGGCCCGCCGGAGAGCGTGCCGGCGGGCGGGTTCGGCAGGTTCGGGTCGAGTTGGCGGGCGTACCAGCGGCTGTGCTGGTTGTGCGCGTTGACCTCGCCGTTCACGTGGGGGCTCCTCGGGGTATTGAAAGCGTCATGGGAGCGCTCCCATATCCGTCCGCGCACCATGGCTGTGGCAGGTGTGACGGTCCGTCAACGGTGGGGACAGGACTGGTGACGTTCCGCCCGCCGCGGGGCGGTCGCCGGCTTCGTGTTCGCGTCGGGCTCCGACGCACTAGGCTGGGACCCTGGCGATACACCGGTTCACGGTGAGTATGCGCGTGGGAGTGGCGACGATGAGGCCGGACGACCCGTTCGACGATGCCGAGACGGCCCGGGCCGTCATCGCCGCCGACGGCACGCTCACGCGGTGGAGCGAGGGTGCGCGACGACTGCTGGGCTACCCGGCCGAGGAGGTCGTCGGCCAGCCGGTCACCAAGCTGCTGGCCGACGGGGCGGTCCCGCACCGGCTTCCGGCCACCCGCTGGAGCGGCACCGTCGTACTGCGGCGCAGGGACGGCGGCACGGCCACCGTGTGGGTGCTCGCCCATCACAGACAACCGTCCGGCGACGGCCCCGGCGAATGGCTCGCCGTCACGCCCCTGGAGGGACCGGAGCACGAACTGCCCGACGATCCGCTGGTCAGGGCGGCCGTGTACCAGTCGCCCTGCGCGGCGATGGTCTTCGACGAAGGGCTGCGGCTGCGCGGGGTGAATGACGCCATGGCGCACCTCCTCGGGCTGCCGGCCGGGCATCTGCGCGGCCTCAGGCCCACCGACATCGGCGGCCGGTCACAGCACATCGAACTCGAACGGCATCTGGAGCAGGTGCTGCGCACGGGCCGGCCGCATGAGATGCAGACGTATATGAAGGCCACCAGCGAGACCCGCGCGCACGCCTGGCTGGCCCGGCTCGCGCCGCTCACCGACTCCTCCCGCCGGGTGCGGGGGGTGTGTGTGACCGCCCACGACTTCACCGAGCAGTACCGGGCGCGGGCGCGGTTGCAGCTGGTCAACGAGGCGAGCATCCGCATCGGAAGCACCCTGGACGTCACCCGTACGGCGCAAGAACTGACGGAGGTCTGCGTCCCCGCCCTCGCCGACTTCGTCAGCGTGGATCTGCTGGAGCCGGACGAGCCCGGAGGCGAGCCCGCCGAACCGCTGACCGCACCCGTCTCGCTGCGCCGCGTCGCCCATCTGTCCCGCACCCCGGGCGCCCCCGAAAGGGCGGCGGAGTTGGGTGAGATGGTGGTCTACCCGGCCGCCGCGCCCCATGCCGACTCGCTGATCGCGGGCCACAGCGTCATGGGCTCGGTGTCCTCGGGCGAGCTGGACCCGTGGATGGCCGTGGACGAGACCCGGGCCCGGCGGATCCGGGAACACGGCATCCACTCGATCCTGTCCGTCCCGCTCCAGGCCCGCGGCACCACGCTCGGCGTCGCCGCGTTCACCCGCTTCAGCCACCCCGAGGCGTTCAGCCACGACGACGTGCTGCTCGCCGAGGAGGTCACCGCGCGCGCCGCCGTCTGCATCGACAACGCCCGCCGCTACTCGCGCGAGCGGGAGACCACTCTCGCCCTTCAGCGCAGTCTGCTCCCCCGCACCCTGCCGCGGACGGCCGCCGTGGAGGCCGCCACCCGCTATCTGCCGGCCGCGCGCACCGGTGTGGGCGGCGACTGGTTCGACGTGATCCCGCTGTCCGGGATGCGGGTGGCCATGGTGGTCGGGGATGTGGTGGGGTACGGCATCCAGGCGTCCGCGACCATGGGCCGGCTGCGTACCGCGGTACGCACGCTGGCCGACATCGACCTGGCCCCCGACGAACTCCTCACCCATCTGGACGACCTCGTGCACCATCTGGCGCAGGAGTCGGGCGGCGACCCCGGTGAGGGCGAGGTCGGTGCGACCTGTCTGTACGCGGTGTACGACCCGGTGTCACGACGCTGCACCCTGGCCCGGGCGGGGCACCCCGCGCCGGTCCTGGTGCCGCCGGGCGAGGCGGCACGGCACCTGGAGTTGCCGTCCGGTCCGCCGCTGGGCGTGGGCGGGCTGCCGTTCGAGTCCGCCGAGCTGGAACTGCCGGACGAGGCGCTGCTGGCGCTGTACACCGACGGGCTGGTGGAGTCCAGCGGAGGGGACGCCGAGACCGGTCACGCGCTGCTGCGCGAGGCGCTCTCCCATGCCGCCGGCTCGCTCGACGAGACGTGCGACCGCGTGCTGCGGACGGTTCTGGCGCCGGGCGGCGCGACCGACGACGTGGCCCTGCTGCTGGCCCGCGCCCGTGGGCTGCCGGCCTCTCAGGTCGCCACCTGGGACATCCCCTCCGACCCGGCGCTGGTCGCCCCCATCCGCAAGCAGGTACTCGACCAGCTGGCAGCCTGGGAGCTGACCGAGGTGTCGTTCACCGCGGAGCTGGTGGTGAGCGAACTCGTCACCAATGCCATCCGGTACGGCTTGCCGCCCATCCGGCTGCGGCTGATCCACGACGACTCGACGCTGATCTGCGAGGTCTCCGACGCCAGCCACACGGCCCCGCATCTGCGCCGGGCCAAGACGTGGGACGAGGGCGGTCGCGGCCTGCTGCTGGTCGCCCAGCTCACCCAGCGCTGGGGCAGCCGGCACACGGCCGAGGGCAAGACCATCTGGGCGGAACTGGCCCTGGTGGACGACAGGTGAGACGAGGTGGCCCATGACGAACAGGCGGCGGCACCTGGCCACGTCGGCGGCGGGTGCGCTCGTGGTGTTCGGTGCCCTGGCCTCCTGCGGCACCGGCAGCGGCACGCCGGGGACCTCCGCCCGGGCCTCGGCATCCGCCGCCCCGGCGTCGAGCGCCGTCCCGAGCGAATCGGCGGCCTCCACCGTGGCCCGGACGGACACCGGGCACGCCGACCGTCCCGGAACCCGCTGTCGTACCGCCGAGCTGAGCGCCTCCGTCGGCCGGGTGGACCCGGGGGCGGGGCAGCGTAACTTCCCCGTCGTGCTGACGAACGTCTCGTCGCGCACCTGCACCGTGTACGGCCATCCGGGTGCCGCCTTCGTGGACGCGGCCGGCGAGCAGCTGGGCCCGGACCCGAAGCGCACCCCCGGCGGGGCGGCGACGGTGACGCTGGCACCCGGCGACAGCGCCTGGGCGGGCCTGCGCTACGCGAGCCCCGGGGTCAGCGGCGCACGTACGGCCAGCCCGGCGGCCCTGCTGGTCACACCACCGGATGAACGGGACCCGCTCGAGGTGCCGTGGCGGGCCGGTCCCGTCCCGGTGTCCGGCAATTCCTCCTCGGTGTTCATCACGGTGCTGCGGCCGGGCAGCGGGCCCTGACGCGCGCGGGCGACGGATTGCGCGGTCAGTGACCGGCGACCGGATGCGGTGTGTAGGGCCGCTCGAGTTCCTCGGTCTCCTCGTCGCTCAGTTCCAGTTCGACGGCGGCCACCGCGTCCTCGATGTGCCGGGCCGCGGACGCGCCGACGATGGGCGCGGTGACCGTGTCCCGCTGGAGCAGCCAGGCGAGGGCGATCTGGGCGCGCCGTACCCCGCGCCGCTCCGCGATACGGGCGACGGCCTCGACGATGGCGCGGTCCCCCTCCTGGTACAGGGCGCTGCCGAAGCGGTCGGTGGCGCTGCGCCGGGTGGTGGTGTCCCAGTCCCGGGTGAGCCGGCCCCGGGCGAGCGGGCTCCAGGGCAGTACGCCGACGCCCTGGTCGGCGCAGAGCGGCAGCATCTCTCGCTCCTCCTCGCGGTAGAGGAGGTTGTAGTGGTTCTGCATGGACACGAACCGGGTCCAGCCGCGCAGTTCCGCCGTGTACTGCGCCTTGGAGAACTGCCAGGCGTACATCGAACTGGCCCCGACGTAGCGCACCTTGCCGGCCTTGACGACGTCGTGCAGCGCCTCCATCGTCTCCTCGACCGGGGTGTCCGGGTCCCAGCGGTGGATCTGGTACAGGTCGATGTAGTCGGTGCCCAGACGGGTGAGGCTGTGGTCCAGCTCGGTCATGATCGCCTTGCGGGAGAGTCCGGCGCCGTTGGGTCCGGGCCGCATCCGGCCGTGCACCTTGGTGGCGAGCACGATCTCGTCCCGGCGGGCGAAGTCGCGCAGCGCCCGGCCGACGATCTCCTCGCTGGTGCCGTCGGAGTAGACGTTCGCCGTGTCGAAGAAGGTGATACCCGCCTCCAGCGCCTGCCGGATCAGCGGGCGGGAGGCGTCCTCGTCGAGGGTCCATTCGTGCGTGCCGCGGTCGGGGACGCCGTAGGTCATGCACCCGAGACAGATTCGCGAGACCTCCAGGCCCGTGGAACCGAGCTTCACGTACTGCATCGTTGCCGCTCCTGCCTTCGGGAAGGGTGCTTGCCGTCCTTGCCGTCCTTGCCGCCGGACCTGTCAGGTGGAGCGTACGTCGTCGCGCGCACTCGAGGCCGGGCAGGCGTCACTCCCGCTCCAGCAGCTCCAGCGCCCGCTCCCAGCCGAACTCCGGCCGGGCGCCGTCCGCTTCCGCCTCTCCCGCGTACGGATCGCCGAAGCGCACGCCCATGCCGCGCAGCCGGGTCAGGCTGTCCCGGTAGGCGGGGTGGGCGGCCAGCGCGCCGGCCACGCACGGCAGGACGGCGATCGGGACCCGGAGACCGACGGCCTCGCACAGGGTGCCGAGGGCGAGGGTGTCCGCGATACCGGCCGCCCATTTGTTCACGGTGTTGAAGGTGGCGGGCGCGACCACCACGGCGTCCGGGGCGGGGAAGGGGCGGGGGTCGCCGGGAGCGCGCCAGGCGGACCTGATCGGGCGGCCGGTCTGCGTCTCGACGGCGGCGGCGTCGAAGAAGCCGTGCATGGCGACCGGTGTGGCGATGACGCCGACCTCCCAGTCCCGCTCCTGCGCGCAGGTGATCAGCTTGCTGACGTCCGCGGCGACACCCGCGGCGCAGACCACGACGTAGAGGAAGGGCTTCTCGCTCATCCGGGCAACCCTAGTCACCCCAGGGAAATCCGGTTGCCCGTCCCCAGGGGGACGCCCCAGGATCCTGCCATGACGACCAGTTCACTCCCGATGCCGCTGTCCGCCACCACGTGTGCCGCGGGCCGACAGCAGCAGTCCGGTCCGTGGGAGGGGCCGACGCCGCCGCGGTCATGACGGCCGCGCTGCTCGCGGGGCTGCTCGCCGGTTACGGCATCGCCGTCCCCGTGGGTGCCGTCGGCGCGTACCTGGTCTCCCTCACCGCCCGCACCTCGCTGCGCACCGGGGTCTGCGCGGCTCTCGGCATCGCCACGGCCGACGGACTGTACGCCCTCGCCGCCACCCTGGGCGGCTCGGCCCTGGCTGCGGCCCTGCGGCCGGCCCTGGGTCCGCTGCGCTGGGTCTGTGTGCTGGTGCTGCTGGGGCTGGCGGCCTGGGGCGCGGCCACCGGCGTACGTCAGTACCGGGGCCAGCAGCTCGCCACCCGGCGCGGGGCAGCGCCCCCGAGTCCGGCCCGGGCCTATGGAACGCTGCTGGGGATCACCCTGCTCAATCCCACCACCGTGATCTACTTCGCGGCGCTCGTGCTCGGCTACCGGAGCGGGGAGGCGGCCGGAGTCCCGGAGCGGGCCCTGTTCGTGACGGCGGCCTTCGCCGCCTCCGCGAGCTGGCAGGTGCTGCTGGCCGGGGGCGGTGCCCTGCTGGGGCGGGCCCTTACCGGTCACCGGGGGCGGCTGGTGACCGCGCTGGTGGCGAGCGGCGTGATGACGGCGCTCGCCCTGCGGATGGCGGTGGCGGCCGCCTGAGCCGGGCCGTGTCCGGATGAAATCGGCGTGCGGGGGTGTTGCACGGGATGATCGGCTCGGCCGTGGTCCACGAGTGACGATGGGACGGATGTCATGCCTCTGCAAGGCGAGTACGAACCCAGCCCGACGCAATGGGTGCGCGAACAGGTGGAGCTCTACGAGAGCTCCGGCGGCACCAAGGGGACGACCCTGCAGAACACGGGGCTCCCCGTCATCCTGCTGACCAGCGTGGGCGCGAAGAGCGGCAAGCTGCGCAAGACCCCGCTGATGCGGGTCGAGCACGAGGGGCGTTATGCGGTGGTGGCCTCGCTCGGCGGCGCGCCCACACACCCGGTCTGGTACCACAATCTCAAGGCCGACCCCCGGGTCGAGCTGCAGGACGGCCAGTCGAAGTGGGACATGACGGCCCGTGAGGTCACCGGGGAGGAGAAGGCCGAGTGGTGGGCGCGCGCCGTCGAGGCCTATCCGCCGTACGCCGACTACCAGCGGAAGACGGACCGTGAGGTCCCCGTCTTCGTGCTGGAACGGTCCGAGCACGGCTGACGGACGCGGGGCCCGGCGGGCGGGGTGAACAAATTCTTCCGTTCCGGGCGCATGAAGCTCCGGCCGCCGGGCATCCGTGCCTCAGGCCCCGCCGCGCTCCCCCGTCGCGGCGGGGCTTTCTCTTGCCTCCCGCGCCTCCTTGGAGCCGCGGTCGGTGACATCGAGGAAGACCTGTTCCGCTTCGGGGAACGCGCTGGTGATGGAGCGCTTGATGCGTACGGCGACCTCCTCGACCCGCTCACTGTCCAGTCCGGGCGCCAGATCGACGCGGGCGGCCACCAGCAGGGTGTCCAGGCCGGTCTTCATGGTGAAGAGCGCTTCCACACTGTCGATCTCCGGCTGTGCGCGCAGCAGCTCCCGGATGCGCGCGCTCGCCTCCGGATCGGCGGCCTCGCCGATCAGCTGGTCCCGTGCGTCGCGTCCGAGCCGGTAGGCGACATAGACCAGCAGCACCCCGATGGCGAGCGACGCGGCCGCCTCCCACACCACCTGGCCGGTGACCATGTGCAGCACCATGCCGCCCATGGCCAGGGTCACGCCCACCACCGCCGTGCCGTCCTCGGCGACCACGGTGCGCAGCGCCGGATCCCGCAGCCCGCGGCCCCGGCCGCCCTGCTTGCGCACCTGGTACAGGGCCCGCAGCAGTGAGCCGCCCTCGGCCAGCAGGGCGACGCCGAGCACGATGAGTCCGGCGATGTAGCCGCTCAGATGCTCCTCGCTCCCCTTCCTGAGCGCATCGATGCCCTGGTAGAAGGAGAAACAGCCGCCCATGACGAAGATGCCGACGGCGGCGAGCAGCGACCAGAAGAACCGCTCCTTGCCGTAGCCGAACGGGTGACGGCGGTCCGGCGGGCGCCGGCTGCGCCGGAGCGCCGCCAGCAGGAACACCTCGTTCAGGCTGTCGGCGACCGAGTGCGCCGCCTCCGACAGCAGCGCCGGGGAGGAGGCGGCCAGTCCGCCGACGGCCTTGGCGGCGGCGATCACCAGGTTGGCGGCGAGGGCCACCAGCACGGTGATCCGGGTTCTGCGATCCGATCGAGTACTCACCTGGGCCGATTGCCCCGGTCGGCCCAGGCCATACCGTGCTGTCGGCGGAAAACGGGGAACGCGGTCACAGGGACATCCGAACGGCGACGAGGAGGGCACCATGGGCCGCGACGGCGGGGGCGCCGGCAACAGCGCGTACGGCAGGAAGGCTTTCAAGAGGTCGAGGGCCCATTTCACGGACCGGATCACCGCGGACGGCCGGGACGGCTGGCCGGTGGCGGCCGGGCGCTACCGGCTCGTGGTGAGCCGCGCCTGCCCGTGGGCGAGCCGGGCTCTGGTCTCCCGGCGGCTGCTGGGCCTCGAGGACGCGCTGTCCCTGGCGGTCGCGGACCCCGTTCAGGACGACCGCAGCTGGCGTTTCACCCTGGACCCGGAGGGTCGCGACCCGGTGCTCGGCATCCGGTATCTGAGCGAGGCCTACGACCGGCGGGAGACGGACTATCCGGGCGGGGTGAGTGTGCCGGCGATCGTGGACATACCCAGCGGCAGGCTGGTCACCAACGACTACCAGCAGATCACGCTCGACCTCGCCACCGAGTGGACGTCCCTGCACCGTGAGGGGGCGCCCGATCTGTATCCGCGGGCGCTGCGCGACGAGATCGACACGGTCATGGACGACGTCTTCAGGGACGTCAACAACGGTGTGTACCGGGCGGGTTTCGCCACCGGTCAGGACGAGTACGAGGAGGCGTACGCGGCCCTGTTCCGGCGGCTGGAGCTGCTCGCGCGTCGGCTGGAGGGGCAGCGGTATCTGGTGGGCGACACCATCACCGAGGCGGACATCCGGCTGTTCACCACTCTGGTGCGGTTCGACGCGGTGTACCACGGCCACTTCAAGTGCAACCGGTGGAAGCTGGCGGAGAACGGGGTGCTGTGGGCGTACGCCCGTGACCTGTACCAGACGCCCGGTTTCGGCGACACCGTGGACTTCGACCACATCAAGCGGCACTACTACCGGGTGCACACCGGCATCAACCCGTCGGGCATCGTGCCCGGCGGTCCCGACCTGTCCGGCTGGACCGCGCCCCATCATCGCGAGGAGCTGGGCGGCCGGCCCTTCGGGGACGGCACCCCGCCGAAGCCGGTGGCGGACGGCGAGGAGGTCCCGGCGCGGGGCCGCCCCTGACCGCCCCCGAGGGCCGCCCGGCCCGGCGAACTCCCATCCGACGACAACGACCAAGCCGAATCAGGAGATTCACGTGGCGAAGAAGAGCAAGAACAAGATGCCCCTCGCGTACAAGCCCATCGGTTTCGCGCTCGGCTGGACGAGCGGCACCGTGGCGGGGATGGCCTTCCAGAAGATCTGGAAGGTGATCCGGAACGAGGACGACGCGCCGGACGCGCTGGACAGGGACCGCCGGTGGGGCGAGATCCTGCTGGCCGCGGCCATCCAGGGCGCCATCTTCGCGGTGGTGCGCAGTGCCGTGGACCGGGCCGGCGCCAAGGCTATCGAACGTTCCACGGGCACCTGGCCGGTGCCGGACGGCGGTCGCGACTGACCGGCCGTCAGCCCTGCTTGGGCGCCGTGGGTGTGCCGCGGCGGACGGTGAAGGAGTGGCCCGCCGGGTCGGCGTAGCCGCGTTCCTCGGTGGGTCCCGAGGGGTCGCCCGTCTCCAGCCGGCGGCCCCCGAGGCTCACGATCCGGCGCTCCACCGCGTCGAGATCGTGCACATCGTCCACGACGAACTCCACGTGCGCCTGGAGGGAGTTCTCCGGGCGGGGCCAGCTGGGCACGGTGGCGTTGACGTCACGGCGCAGGGCCAGGCGGAAGCCGTCGGCGGCCCGGATCTCTACCCGGCCGGCGTGAGCGTCGACCTCCTCGGCTCCCAGCAACTCCTTGTAGAATTCGGCGAGTTTCTCGGGCTCGGCACAGTCGAGCACCACCACACCCGTCGTCACCAGTGTCATGTCTCCTCCGCAGGGGTTCGGACGCGGGGCGCTCCCGCACCGCCCTGTACGTGACACCTGTCCCCAGTCGCCGGTTTCAGTCGGCTCCGGCGGGACGGGGCTCAGCAGGGACACGAACGAACTCGGTCGCAATTCGAAGACATATGTCAATCGAACATGCTCAAATTCACTCGACCGAAGGTAACTTGCAGGGAAGGGAACGGTGTTGGGATCCGACCGCTCCCCTCCCTTGAGCACGGAGCAGGCTGGAGGCGATGGCGTCGTGCGGTACGAACCTGCACCGCTGACCCGGCATCTGCGCGTCCGCCAGGAGCGGGGCCATACGGTGCTGGAGTTCCGCGGCGAGATCGACATCGCCGCGGCGGCGGAGATCGTCCCCCATCTGGACATGGCGACCGCCGAGCCGGACGCGAGGGTCGTGATCGATCTGACCCATGTCGACTTCTTCGACTGCTCGGGCCTGCGCCTGCTGTACCGGGCCCGGCACCGGACCGCGGACGGATCCGGCACCCTGCACCTCGTCTGCGCCCACCCGCTCACCCTGCGGATGCTCCGCGTCACCGGCCTGTCCCGGCTGCTGCCCCCGTGGCCGACCCTGGACGCCGCCCTGGAACAGCCCGAGTCCGCCTCCGGCCCGGTCTGACCTCCCCGCCCGCCATCGGCGGTTCCCCCTCCGGGCGCGCCCGCCATGCGCCCCCTCGTGCCTCCGCTGCGGCCGTGCGCCGCCAACTTCCCTGTCTGTTCCGGGAACTGAGGGGCACCCGGACTGCAGGGAAGGAGGGCCGTCGCCATGACGACTCCGGTGAAGGGACGGGCCGGCCGTGTGCCCGGGTGGGTGAAGGTGGTCGGCTCGCTGGTGCTGCTGCTGGCCGTGCTGTTCGCCGGGATCCGGCTGAGCGTGCTGCCGGGCCTGAAGGACCTGTTCGGCACGGAGACCCGGGACCGCTCCGGGCCCGCACTCCTGGAGTCCATCCAGGACATCAGCCGCTACGACGCCGCCTCGGGCAACTTCCAGGTGGTGGTGGACCTGGAGAAGGACGCGAAGTTCCTCCCCGACGCGATCCGCGGCAGCCGCACGCTCTACGTGGGCGCCGGCACCGTGGACGCCTATGTCGACCTCGGCCGGCTGGGCAAGGACGACGTACGGGTCGACGACGACCGCACGTCCGCGACGCTGCGGCTGCCCCACGCGCGCCTGGGCACCCCGGCGCTGGATCCCGACCGCTCCTACGCCGTGTCGAAGCGGCGCGGGCTGCTCGACCGGCTCGGTGACCTGTTCGCCGACAACCCCAACAGCGAACAGGCCGTGCAGAAGCTCGCGGTGCGGCACATCGGCGACGCGGCCAAGGAGAGCGGTCTCGTCGCGCGGGCCGAGACCAACACCACCGAGATGCTCGAAGGCCTGCTGCGCTCGCTGGGGTTCGAGCGGGTGCGGGTCACCTACGGCGACTGATGTCCTTGTCCCGGGGTAACCGCGTCGTGCCGGACGGAAGTTGACGACTGGAGGAGATGAGATGGTCCGCGCCGCCCCGCGTCCGCTGCCTCTGCCCCTGCGGCTGCTGGTGCTGCTGTGCGCCTTCCTCTTCATGGTCGCCTTCGCGGTGATCCTCGCCCGGCTCACCCTGCAGCCCTCCCCCGCCTCGGAGGCGCTGACCCATACGAATCTGCGTCCCGGCCGCTCCCTGAGGGCCTATCTGGACCAGCCCGCGCTGCGCGACGCCGTACGGCAGATCGGCGGCAACATCCTGCTCGGCCTGCCGTTCGGCGTTCTCGCCCCGGTCGTCGCACCGAGCACCCGCGGGTTCCTGCGGGTGCTGACGCTGACGGCCGTGGTGATGCTGCTCGTGGAGTTCGCCCAGGGCTCCCTGGTGACCGGACGCGCCTTCGACATCGACGACGTCATCCTGAACACTTCCGGTGCCCTGATCGGCTACCTACTCCTGGGCCGGCGCCTCAGCAGGGCCGTGCACACACGCAGGCCAAGGTCCTGACCGCCGCCCGCGGCGGGCGGCAGGGCCTGGGCGCGGGCAACGTGCCGGCGCAGTACAGCGGGTGACGCTCGTCCGGGCCGGGTCGGCAGTGCCGGTAGGGGGAGGCTCGGAGACCTACGCACGCCCTACCGGCGGAGTCGTGACCAGGATGAGGGGGATGTCACCGCAGGGTCGCAGCCGCAGCCCGCCGTGTTCGACGCCGTCCGCCGGTCCGGCCAGTACGGCCCCGAAGTCCGGGCCCTTGACGAGAGAACCGGCCAAATAGTCGGCACAGGCCGAGGCAGCGACACGGCCGCGCGCGTTGACGAGGAAGGCAGGGCCGGGCAGCTTCTGCATGACCGGCATCACCGCCGCCTCGAAATGCGAGAGGTACACGTCCGCCGCGGCCACTCCCGTGAAGCGGCCCCCGACCGCCACCGGCACGGACAGGGTGAGGCTGTACTCGTCGGAGCAGAGATAGTCCACGTACGGCCCCGCGACCGCGCGCCGCCCGGTGTCGCGGGCGAGTGTGAACCAGTCCCAGTGGGTGTAGTCGGAGTACGCCGAGTGCTCCGGGTCCAGGTCCAGCACCAGCGGGCGCACGGCACCGCCCGCGCCGATCTGCCACCATTCGAGCCATGCCGATACGTCGGCGAGCAGCCCCGGAGCGGCCACGAAACCGGCGCCGGAGACCAGATCGAGTCGCGTGAGCCGGGTGTGCAGGCCGGGGCGGAGCGCGGCGAGGTCGCCGGTGAGGGGCCGCCGGCCGCTCTCGGTGGCCGAGGCGAGGAGTGCCGCCGCGTCCGTACCGGTCTCGGAGACGGCGTCGAAGACGCCCTCCAGGGTGTCGCGGACGCAGGCTGCCACGTCGGCGGCCGTCACCTCGTCAAGGATGTCGGGTCCGCCGCCTGTGGGACGGGGACTGCTACCCATAGGTGTTCTCCTGGGGATGGGGACCACCAGCGGAGCTGGAGGAGCCGAGGCGGAGTTCGACCAAGCGCGCCATGCACAACTGGACACACCCCTCGGTCTGGGCTCTCGCCTGCTCGTCCGCACCATCTTGCAGTGCGGAGATCACGGTGCGGTGACGATCGCACACGTCCTTGAGATACCCCTCCTGTCCGAGCACGAGAGACAGCAGCGCCCCCACCTCTGTCTGGATGCCGATCTGCTCCCGGGTCAGCCGCGCGGACTGGGCCGCGGCGGCCAGTTCCACGTGAAAGCGCCCGTGCACCCGGCTGCGTGCCGCGCCGTCGGCCGCCTCCGTCAACTGCTCAACAGACCTGCGCAGTGGAAGCAGATCCCCGGGCTCGGTGCGCTGGGCCGCGAGCCGGGCGGCGGCCCCCGAGATGGCGGCCCAGTGGTCGCCGAGGTCACGGAGTTCCTCGGTGCTCCAGCCGACGAGGAGGCTCCGCAGCCGCTCCTCGGCGGGACCTTCGGGAACGGTGACGAAACTCCCTCCGCCCCGCCCCCTGCGGGTGGTGACCAACCCCTGCTGGCGCAGCGCCATCAGTGCTTCACGCAGGGTGACGGTCGAGACGCCGAGCTGTGTCGCGAGGTCGGACTCGCCGGGCAGCTGCTCCCCGTCCGCCAGCAGCCCGAGCTCGATGGCGTCGCCGAGCCGCCGCACCACCGCGTCCACCCGGGCCCGATTGTCGACGGGTGAGAAGACGGCCTGCCGGGCGCCGCCCGGTTCTCGCGTCACGGCAACCACCCCCATGTTCGTTGACTCAAGCTTTACCTTAGCGGGGTCTTGAAACTAGAACTATGACTTCATATGTTTAAGGTCAACGTCCGGCAGCGCCAGAAAGGTTCCCGCCCATGGAAGGGAAAGCCGTCCGACTGCAGAACCTGTGCAAGTCCTTCGGGCAGACGAAGGCGGTAGCCGGAGTCGATCTGGACATCGCGGACGGCGAGTTCTTCTCGATGCTGGGGCCGTCCGGATCAGGCAAGACCACCGTGCTTCGGATGATCGCCGGCTTTGAGCTGCCCACCAGCGGCACCATCGAACTCGCCGGGAGGGACGTGACCCGCCTCGCGCCCTTCGAGCGGGATGTGCACACCGTCTTCCAGGACTACGCGCTCTTCCCGCATATGACGCTCGAACAGAACGTCGCCTACGGTTTGAGGATCCGCAAGGTTCCCAAGGCCGAACGGCTGGCGCGGGCCCGCGAGGCCCTGGCGAGCGTGCGGCTCGAAGGCTTCGGCGACCGCCGGCCGTCCCAGCTCTCCGGAGGCCAGCGGCAGCGCGTGGCGCTGGCCCGGGCCCTGGTCAACACGCCCAGGGTGCTGCTGCTCGACGAGCCGCTGGGCGCCCTCGACCTCAAGCTGCGCGAGCAGATGCAGATCGAGCTCAAGGAGCTGCAGCGCGAGGTCGGCATCACCTTCGTCTTCGTCACCCACGACCAGGACGAGGCGCTGACCATGAGCGACCGCATCGCGGTCTTCAACCAGGGCCGCATCGAGCAGGTCGGCACCCCCGCCGAGATCTACGAACGTCCCGCCACGCCCTTCGTCGCCGGCTTCGTCGGCACCTCCAACCTGCTCACCGGCCAGGCCGCGGAGCGGGTGGTGGGCACGGTCGGCACCTTCAGCATCCGTCCGGAGAAGATCCGCGTGCTGAGGGAGGACCGGGACAGCAGCGAGCCGGGGTGCTCCAGCGCCGTCGGCACCGTCGCTGAGGTCGTCTACCTCGGGGACGCGACTCGTTTCCTCGTGGACCTCGACGCCGGGGGGCGGCTCACCGCCCTCCAGCAGAACCTGGAGACCTCGTCCGAGGACGTCGCGGCCTACCGCGGCTCGCGGGTCAGGCTCCAGTGGCAGCCACGCCACAACGTCCGTGTTCCCGAATCGCAGTGATCGCACCACCCCGCACGTCCTGTCGCCGCCACCTTTCCCCCTATCCCCTGTGGAGCTCTCCGTGCGCATGTCCCGTTCGCTGAAGGCCGCCACCGCGGTCGGCGCCCTCCTCCTCGCCACCGCCTGCGGCTCGTCCGACACGCCCTCGTCAGCCGGCGGCTTCAACCCGCCCGACCTCAACGCGCAGAAGAAGCTCGGCAAGACCGAGGGCAAGGTGAACCTCATAGCCTGGGCCGGCTACGTCGAGGACGGCTCCAACGACCCGAAGGTCGACTGGGTCAGCGACTTCGAGAAGCAGACCGGCTGCCAGGTCAGCACCAAGACCGCGGCCACCTCCGATGAGATGGTCAGCCTGATGAAGTCCGGTCAGTACGACGCGGTCTCGGCCTCCGGCGACGCCTCGTTGCGCCTGATCGCCTCCGGCGACGCCGCGCCCGTCAACACCAAGCTCGTCCCCAACTACAAGGACGTCTTCGCCGGTCTCAAGAACCAGGACTGGAACTCCGTCGACGGTGTCCCGTACGGCATCCCGCACGGCCGCGGCGCCAACCTCCTCATGTACAACACGAAGGAGGTCTCCCCGGCCCCCGACTCCTGGTCCGCCGTCTTCGACAAGGCCTCGGCCCACAAGGGCAAGGTCACCGCGTACGACTCACCGATCTACATCGCGGACGCCGCCCTGTACCTGATGAAGAGCAAGCCGTCGCTGGGCATCAAGAACCCCTACGCCCTGGACGAGAAGCAGTTCGACGCCGCCGTCCAGCTGCTCAAGGAGCAGAACGCCAACATCGGGGAATACTGGGGCGATTACCTCAAGGAGATCTCCGCCTTCAAGAGCGGCAACTCGGTCGTCGGTACTGCCTGGCAGGTGATCGTCAACGCCGCACAGGCGGAGAAGGCCCCGGTCAAGGCGGTGCTGCCGAAGGAGGGCGCGACCGGCTGGTCCGACACCTGGATGATCTCCGCCAAGGCCAAGCACCCCAACTGCGCCTACAAGTGGATGGACTGGATCATCTCTCCCAAGGCGAACGCCCAGGTCGCCGAGTACTTCGGCGAGGCCCCGTCCAACGCCAAGTCCTGTGCCCTGACCTCGGTGAAGGACCACTGCGCCACGTACCACGCGGCCGACGAGCCGTACTGGAAGAAGGTCCACTTCTGGACCACGCCCGTCGCGCAGTGCCTCGACGGCCGCAAGGACACCAAGTGCGTGCCCTACAGCAAGTGGGTCCAGGCATGGACCGAGATCAAGGGCTGAGCATCACATGACGAACACCGTGCCGACCGCCGGATTCGTCCGGCGGTTCGCCGGGACCCTGCACCGCCGTCCCCGGCTGCAACTGTCCCTGCTGCTCTCCGCGCCGCTGGCCTGGCTCGTCCTCGCCTACCTCGGCTCGCTCGCCGCGCTGTTCACATCCGCGTTCTGGACCACGGACAGCTTCACCTCAAGCGTGGTGAAGGTCTGGAACACGGACAACTTCACCGCCCTGTTCACCACCGACGTCTACCGCCAGGTCGCCCTGCGCAGCATCGGCGTCGCCCTCGTGGTCACCGTCCTGTGCGCCGTGATCGCCTTCCCGGTCGCCTTCTACACGGCCCGGATCGCGCGGCCCAGGTGGCGGCCCCTGCTGGTGGTCGCCATCCTCACCCCGCTGTGGGCCGGCTATCTGGTCAAGGCGTACGCCTGGCGGCTCATGCTCGCCGAGGGCGGTCTGCTGGACTGGCTGCTCGCGCCCCTCGGCCTCCACGGACCCGGCTACGGACTGACGGCCACCGTTCTGGTGCTGACCTACCTGTGGCTGCCGTACATGATCCTGCCGATCCACGCCGGGCTCGAACAGCTCCCGGCCAGCCTGCTGGACGCCTCCGCCGACCTCGGCGCCCGCACCGGCCGGACCTTCTGCCTGGTGGTGCTGCCGATGATTCTGCCGTCCATCGCGGCCGGCTCGATCTTCACCTTCTCGCTCAGCCTGGGCGACTACATCGCCGTGCAGATCGTCGGCGGCAAGACCCAGCTGATCGGGAACCTCATCTACTCCAACATCACCCTCGACCTGCCGCTCGCCGCGGCGCTCGGCACCGTACCCGTGGTGATCATCGTGTTCTATCTGCTCGCGGTGCGCCGCACCGGAGCCCTCAGCAGCCTCTGACAGCCTCTGACGGTACGCAAACCGAAGGCCCCTCGATGAATCTCTCCCGCCCCGCGCGTATCACCGTGCGCATCGCCGCCGTGCTCGGCTTCGCGGTCATCTACATCCCGCTGCTGCTGGTCCTGGTCAACTCCCTGAACCCGGACCGCAGCTCGGGCTGGCCGCCGCCCGGACTCACCTTTCACTGGTGGGGCGACGCATGGCGAAGCACCGGTGCCCGCGCCGCACTGTGGACCTCGGTCAAGGCCGGGCTCGGCGCTACCGCGATCGCCTTGGTCCTCGGCACGCTCATCGCCTTCGCCGTCCAGCGCTTCAGGTTCTTCGGCCGGGAGACCATCTCCTTCGTGATCGTCCTGCCGATCGCGCTGCCGGGCATCGTCACCGGCGTCGCGCTCAACACCGCCTTCCGTACGGTCCTCGAACCGCTCGGCGTCGGCCTCGGCATGTTCACGGTCGTCGTCGGTCACGCCACCTTCTGCGTCGTGGTCGTCTTCAACAATGTGGTCGCCCGGCTGCGCCGAACGGCCGGCTCGTACGAGGAAGCCGCCATGGACCTGGGCGCACACACCTTCCGCGCCTTCGTCGACATCACCTTCCCCCTGGTGCGTTCCGCGCTCGTGGCAGGCGGGCTGCTCGCCTTCGCCCTGTCCTTCGACGAGATCGTGGTGACGACCTTCACGGCCGGGCCCGGCGTCCAGACCCTCCCCATCTGGATCTTCTCCAACATGGCCCGGCCCCAGCAGGCGCCCGTGGTCAACGTTGTCGCCGCGGTCCTCGTCCTGCTGTCGGTCATACCGATCTACCTCGCCCAGCGGCTGTCGTCCGACACCGCCTCGGGCAGCAGGACCTGAGGAACCCCCATGGCCCGTGGCTCCCGTGACGCTCCGGACCCGTGGGGTCCCGAGCTGATGCCGCATCCCTACGAGCAGGTTCCGGAGGAGGGACGTCCCGTCAGGGAACCCTCGAGTTCGGCAGGCACCAGCCGGCCGGCCGCGCTGCGAAGCCCAGCCGTGACCTGAGGTTTCCGCTCCGGGCGCTTGGCAAAGTGCCGCCGGAGCTCGGGCTCGGGCGCGAACCCGTAACGGTCGAGGTAGTACGCGATCTGATCAGACCGGACCCGCGTTCCGTCGGTACGAAAGACGGCGGGCACCACTCTGCCGCGTTCGGGTCGACACCATCCGGCTCAGGTGGCACGAGCACGGCGGCGGGCGCATCGCGCTATAGCTCGGCATCCGCCTCGCGGTGGCCGGGACCGCTCACGCTGCGACGCACCGCGCCAGCCGCGTTCATCCTCGACAACCGCCTCCACCGGCTCGGCAGTGCTGCCGGAAAGATGGCACTCGCTCGCGCTGGTCCATCTGCGCAGACACCACCAGGCGACAGCCCGACGCAACGAGCCCACCGGGTAGATCACGAAACCAGACTGGAGTACTAAGACCGCTTCTCCTGTTCCTGGCTGGCCGGAGTGACTTGGTGCGGGGTCCAGGTGTACTTGTCACCGCCCACCCAGCGGACCTCGTCCGGGTCGTCCAGGTCGTGGATCGTGATCCCGAACGCGGCGGCGGCTTCCAGCACGTCGGTGACGGACCTGGCCGCACCGACCACCTGTCCGTCGATCTCCACGATCCGGAACGGCGGATTTCCGGGCTGTACCCCGAGCACCTGGATCCGCGGGTGCGACATGTACGGGCTCGCGCTTTCGGTCATGCATCGAGGGTAGGCCGCAAACGGTGCGAACGCGGGGTCCAGGAGCGCCCTTGTTCAGGGCCGCCGCCAGTCGTCGCTCGTCAGATGCGACCCGGCCTGGGGGCCCATGCGCAGCATGCCGCCGTCCACGACCCAGGAGGCGCCGGTGACGTACGAGGCGTCGGGTCCGGCGAGGAAGGCGATGACCGCGGCGACCTCCCGGGCGTCGCCGGGCCGTCCGAGAGGCACGCCGGGACGGCGCTCGGTGTGCGGGTCGGTGTCCTCCTGACCGGTCATGGGGGTGGCGATCTCGCCGGGGGCGACCGCGTTGACGGTGATGCCGTGCTCGGCGAGTTCCAGCGCCATCACCTGGGTGAGCAGTCCGAGACCGCCCTTGGCGGCACAGTACGGCGCGGCACCCACCCGGGGCTGGTGCTCGTGCACGGACGTCACGTTGACGATGCGGCCCCCGTCGCCCTGGCGGATCATGTGCCGGGCCGCCTTCTGCCCGCACAGGAACGGGCCGATCAGATCGACGTCGAGCACGTCGCGCACCGTCGCCAGGTCCAGCTCGAGGAAGGGCGTCATGGTGCCGGTGCCGGCGTTGTTGACCAGCACGTCGACGCGGCCGAGCCGCTCGTGCAGCTCGTCGACGGCGTCGGCGGCGGCGGGCAGCCGGGTGAGGTCCATGGGCACCGTCTCGGCCCGCCGTCCGTGCGCCCTGATCTCCTCGGCGGTCTCCTCGGCGCCGTCCCGGTCGCCGTGCCAGGTGATGCCCACGTCGAGGCCCGCGGCGGCCAGGCGTACGGCGGTGGCCCGGCCGATGCCGGAGTCGGCGCCGGTGATCACGGCGGCCCTGGTGCCGGGGACGGTGGGGAGCGACATGGAGACCTCCTGGCCGGAACGGGGGTGCGCCACGTCGCAGTACCCCGCGCGCCCGGAGCCAACCTCGCACGTCCGCCGTGCGGTGGTACCCGCCCTGGGGAACCCTGGCGCGAGGAGGTGGCGATGGATCCCGTCGAGGCACTGGACAGGATCGCCTTTCTGCTGGAGCGGTCCCTGGCACCGACGTACCGCGTCCGTGCCTTCCGCGCGGCGGCGCGGACGCTGTCGGGGCTCAGCCCGGAGGAGGTGCGTGAGCGGGCGGCGGCCGGGTCGCTCGAGCGGCTCAACGGGGTCGGGCCGAAGACCGCGCAGGTGGTGCTGGAGGCGCTGGCCGGAGAGGTGCCCGGCTATCTGCGGAAACTGGAGGACGAGGCCGCCGGCGAGCCCGCGGAGCAGGCGGAGCAGGCGGGGCGGGAGCTGCGGGCGCTGCTGCGCGGGGACTGCCATCTGCACTCCGACTGGTCGGACGGCGGCAGCCCGATCGAGGAGATGGGGCGCACCGCCGCACAGCTCGGCCACGAGTGGGCCGCCCTCACGGATCACTCGCCGCGGCTGACCGTGGCACGCGGTCTGTCCGCCGACCGGCTGCGCGAGCAGCTGGACGTGGTCGCGGAGCTCAACGAGACCTGGGCGCCGTTCCGGCTGCTGACCGGCATCGAATGCGACATCCTCGAGGACGGGTCCCTCGATCAGGACCCGGAACTTCTCGGGATGCTGGACGTCGTGGTGGTGTCCGTGCACTCCAAGCTGCGGATGGACGCCCGGTCGATGACGCGTCGCATGGTCGCCGCCGTACGCGACCCGCACTCCGATGTGCTCGGGCACTGCACCGGGCGGCTGCTGACCGGGCGGGGGCGGCCGGAGTCGCAGTTCGACGCGGACGAGGTGTTCGCGGCGTGCCGGGAGACCGGCACCGCCCTGGAGGTCAACAGCCGGCCCGAGCGGCAGGACCCGCCGCGTCGCCTGCTGCGCCGGGCGGTGGAGGCGGGCGTGCTGTTCTCGATCGACACCGACGCGCATGCGCCGGGCCAGCTGGACTGGCAGATCCTCGGGTGTGCCCGGGCGCAGGAGTGCGGAGTGCCGCCCGAGCGGGTGGTCACCACCTGGTCCATGGACGAGCTGCTGGCGTGGACCCGGGAGCGGAAGGTGCCCTCCGGAGTGCCGGGCGGCTGACGTGGTACCCGTACCGCCCGCGAGGAGAGGAAGGGACCGCGCATGGAACGGGCGGCCGTGTTCGATGTCGACGGCACGCTGGTCGACACCAACCATCTGCATGTGACGGCCTGGTGGGAGGCCTTCCGGCAGGCGGGTCACCGGGTGCCGATGCACGCCGTCCACCGGGCCCTGGGGCTGCCGTCCTCCGATCTGGTCGCGCATCTGCTGGGTGAGGACCGGGACACCGGCCGCGACGAGGAGCTGAGCGCCGCCCACAAGGCGCTCTACGGGCAGTACTTCGGCCGGCTGTCCGCGCTGCCGGACGCCGGGCGGCTGCTGAAGCGGCTGAACCGGGACGGCTGGACGGTGGTGCTGGCCACCTCCGCGGGCGCTGCCGAGCTGAGCGCGTTGCGCCGGGCGCTCGACGCCGATGAGGCGATCGGCGCCATGTCGAGCGCCGAGGACGTGACGGAGGGCAAGCCCGCGCCGGAGCCCGTCGAGCACGCTCTGGAGCTGGCCGGGGTGCCGGCGGAGCGGGCCGTCTTCGTCGGGGACACGGTGTGGGACATGCGGGCGGGCAGCCGCGCGGGGGTGCGGTGCGTGGGCGTGCTGTGCGGCGGCATTCCGCGCGCCGATCTGGAGGAGGCCGGCGCGGAAGCGGTGTACGACGACCCGGCCCATCTGCTGGCGTCCCTGTCGGACGGGCCGTTCGCATGACGAACCGGTGGCATGATCCCCGGCCCGACCGGGATACTCGCGGCTGATGGCATCACTGGGACAGGAGACATGGCAGGGGAAGACCGTCGGACGGGGGTCCGCGGTCACACGGGCGGCGGCCGCGGTGCGGCGCGACCTGGAGTCCGTCGCCGAGGCGGCACGCGCCGCGTGGCGGGGACCGGGCCGGGAGCGGGACCTGCTCGTCCAGTCGCTCAAGGCGGCCGCCGCGGCGCTGCTGGCCTGGGTGGTGGCGCGGGTGTGGATCGGCGACCCGATGGCCCTGATGGCGCCGTGGGTGGCGCTGGTGCTGGTGCAGGCCACCGTCTACAGCTCGCTGGTCCAGGCCGCCCGGCAGTTCGCCGCGATCTGCATCGGGGCCCTGGTGGCGTCGGGCGCGCAGGCGGTCACCGATGACACGACGGGGGCCCTCGCGCTGTCGGTGCCGGTGCTGATACTGCTGTCGAACTGGCCGCGCTTCGGCGACCAGGGCATCTACGCGGCCACCACGGCGGTGTTCGTCATCGCCACGGGAACGGTGAGCGCGACCGCCGTCGGACACCGGCTGGCACAGGCGGCGCTGGGCGCGGTCATCGGTGTCGCCGTCAACGCGCTCGTGCTGCCGCCGGTCCATCTGCGGGACGTACGGGAGAACCTGGCGGCCCTCGCCCGGGAGGCGGGTGACGTGCTGCACATGGTCGCCGGGGATCTGCGCAAGGGGGAGTGGGACGGGCAGACGGCCCTCGGCTGGGTCAGGGCCTCCTCGCGGCTCCATGGCCGTCTGGACGCGTTGCGCTCGGCGCGCGGGTGGAGCAGGGAGAGCCTGCGGCTGACCTCGGGCATCCTGCGTACCGTGAGCCGGGTGCCGACCAAGGCCCTGCCGCCGGAGGAGGAGGACGAACGGTTCAGCCGTGTCACCGGCCATGTGACGACGCTGACCCGCACGCTGGCGGTGGCCGCGGACGAGGGGCGGACGCCCGCCGCGCCGGACGCTGCGGCGCTGGGCCGCTACGGGGAGCTGCTGGAGCTGATCGGTGCCAGCTGCCGGGCGCAGGCCGACCGGCTGGTGTCCCCCGGTGCGCAGGAGGACCCGCTGCTGGACGAGCGGACCGAGGCGGTGATGCGGGAGCTGCACGAGCGGCTCCAGGAAGGGCTGCGGGAGCACGCCGGGCACGGCGCCGGGCGGACGGCCGTGCTCGGCGCGCTGCTGCTCCAGGCAGAGAACATCTGGGCCGAGCTGGACGGCAGGGAGCGGGGCCGGTGACGTACCTCACGCCCGCGGGTGGCCGGAAGCGGAACATCCGGATGTGGTTGGCCGTTGAACAGACCGTGGGTGCGGACGGGACAGTGTCCCCGGGCCTCACCATTTGCCCACAGGGACGATCGTTCGGCTGAAGCCCTGTGGAGCCTTTCGCCGAGAGGCGACCGCCGTTCGCGCCCACCCTTTGTCCGCCCCGACCGTGATTCCCCCGTCACGGTCGGGGCTCTTTTTTGTGCGTTCTTTGTGCGGCCCCGGCGTCCCCGGCCGTGCGGGCGTGACGCATTCACGCGAGGGGTACTCGGCCGGCTCCGCGGAGCGTACGGCCGAGAGGAGCGCGTGGTGAGCAGCGGAACGGGCAGGAAGGTCGTCGTCACCGGCGCGACCGGCAATGTCGGAACCAGCCTGGTGCGGATCCTCTCGGAGGAGCCGGAGATCGCGTCCGTACGGGGTCTGGCCCGGCGGATGCCCGAGTGGTCGCCGCCGAAGACGGAATGGTCGGCCGTGGATGTGGCCTCGGACCAGTTCGATCTCGTCGAGGAGTTCGCCGGTGCCGACGCGGTCGTCCATCTGGCCTGGGCGTTCCAGCCGACCCATGATCCGGTGGCCACCTGGCGCACCAATGTGCTCGGCAGCCTGCGGGTGTTCGACGCGGTGGCCGAGGCGGGGGTGCCGGCCCTGGTGCACGCCTCGTCGGTCGGGGCGTACTCGCCGGGGCCGAAGGACCGGGCGGTGGACGAGTCGTGGCCGACGCACGGCTGGCCGGACGCCGCCTACTGCCGGGAGAAGTCCTATCTGGAACGGGTCCTGGACACGTTCGAGCGGGATCACCCGGGCACCCGGGTGGTCCGTATGCGGCCCGCGTTCCTCTTCAAGCGGGAGTCGGCGAGCGAGCAGCGCCGCATCTTCGGCGGGCGTTTCCTGCCGGGACCGCTGGCGCGGCCCGATCTGCTGCCCTTCCTTCCCGACATCCCGGGTCTGCGGGTGCAGGCGCTGCACACCGATGACGCGGCCCAGGCGTACCGGCTGGCCGTGCTGTCCGCCGAGGCGCGGGGTGCGTTCAACCTCGCGGCCGAACCGGCGGTCGACGCTGATCTGCTCGGGGAGATGCTGGGCACCCGCCGGGTGCGGCTGCCGCGCACCGCGGCCCGCTCGGCGATCGCCGCCGCCTGGGGGCTGCGGCTGCTGCCCGCCTCCCCGCATCTTTTTGACGCCGTGCTGCGGCTGCCGCTGATGGACTGCACGCGGGCGCGCGTGGAACTCGGCTGGCGGCCGGTGCACACGGCGACGCAGGCGGTGGAGGAGTTTCTGCTGGGTGTGCGGCAGGGCGCCGGGGAGGAGACGGAGCCGATGCGGGGGCGGAAGGTGGGCTGAGCAGCGGGTTTCGGCGGTCCGCGCGGAGGTACCCGCGAGGGCTCGCACACGGATGAAGGGAGAGGGCCGTGACCGACCGTCGTCTTGAAGGCCCCGGTGAGAACGGCGCCGGCGTCCCCCGCGACCTGCCCGATCAGCAGGCCGGTCCCGGTGAGGACCCCTGGGAGGTCGCGCCCGCCGCCGCGGAACGGGAGAGCCAGGAGAGCGAGAAGAGCGAGAAGACGGACGGGGAGCCGGAGTCCGGCGAGTCCGGGCCCGACGTGCCGGACACCGACGAGGCCGGCACCGGACGTCAGGGCGCCCCGCACTCGGCATCCCCCAACCCCGACCACCCCGTCCCGGACGAACCCTCCGCTTAGGGCCTGTCCGGCGGATCGAGTCGGGGGAAAGGGGCGGCGCCGTGCAACGCAGGTGAGCGAGGTCTGGTGCGTCCAGCTGCAGGGCGGAGGAGGGAGTCGACGCGATGGGGAGTCGACGACCGACGACAACCCCGCAGATGGGCATGCCAGACCCCGCGTCCCCGCCATGATCCGGCGGACAGGCCCTAAAGCTCCGCGCTCCCAGGTCAACGCGGGGCGCGGGCGCGCAGAGCCGTGTGCCAGGCCGGGGGTGGGGATCCGGGGTGCGGGTCGGGGCGGCGGCCGCCGCGGGTGAAGAAGCCGGAGCCGAAGAGCACCACGAGGGCGTTGCGGGCGCCGCGTCCGGCGCCGAACCACATCTCGGCCTGGCCCAGGGTCTTGGCACCGTTGTCGATGAAGTACGGCACGGTGCCGGGCAGCGGGGAGCCGGTGTGCAGCAGCGTCTCCAGGGGGACCGTGTCCCAGCCGATGGTCTGCCCGTGTACGACGGCACCCCGGTCGGGGGTGCGCTCGACGATGCCGGGGACGCCGATGCCGACGCCCAGGAGCCGCTCGGGGGCGGGTCCCGCGGCGCCGAGCACCTCGTCGATGCCGGAGCGGATGTGGTCGACGATGACCTCGACTTCGTAGCGCTGCTGCTCCAGCGGACGTTCCGCGCGGGCGAGCTCGGTGAGGGTCAGGTCGAACAGTTCGATGCGTACCCGGGTCTCGCCCACGTCGACGCCGATCATGTGGCCGCTGAGCGGCGCCACCCGCAGCAAGGTGCGCGGCCGGCCACCGTCGGAGTCGACACTGCCGGCCTCCTCGACGAGCCCGTCGGCGACCAGGTCGGCGACGACATTGCTCACGGATCCGGAGCTGAGCCCGGTCGCGGGCCCGAGCTCGAAGCGGCTCAGCGGGCCGTCGAAGTACAGCCGGTGCAGCACGGCCGTGCGGTTGGCCCGTCTGAGGTCGCGCACCGTGCGCCCGTTCCGCCCCGCCATGTGGGCTCCTTCCAAGACCTTCCACGACCCTGCCCGACCTGCAACATACCGCCGGGGAAATTCGGTGGCTTCCCGGACCGCCCGGTACTTACGCTGGGAAAACAGGAACCTACACCGTTTAGGTTTCGGAGGAGCACGCGTACGCGTGCACGGCACACGCACAGAGACCGCCAGGAGACGGCCCCCATGAGAGCGCTCACCGAGCAGGACATCCGCACCTCGTTCATCAACTGTTCCAAGGGGGAGGCCAAGCGGCTCGCCGTGCCCCGGGACCTGGACGAACGGCCCTGGGGCGACCTCGATTTCCTGGGCTGGCGGGATCCCGGCGCACCCGACCGCAGCTATCTCGTCACCGAGCGCCAGGACCGTCTCGTCGGTGTGGCCATGCGGTTCCAGCCCGCCCGGCGCGGCTTCCTGCACCGCAGCATGTGCTCCCTGTGCCTGACAACCCATCCGCGCGGCGGTGTCTCCCTGATGACGGCGCGCAAGGCGGGTGCCGCCGGCCGGGAGGGCAACTCGGTCGGCGCCTACATCTGCATTGACCTCGCCTGTTCCCTGTATCTGCGCGGTCTGAAGGAAACGGAGACCGGACCCCGCTTCGAGGAGAGCCTCACCCTGGAGGAGCAGATCGACCGCACGCGCGGGAACCTGTTCGCCTTTCTCGACAAGCTGTAGGCCCTGCCCGCTTGTCCCCCGAGGGGCTCCCGTCGCGCCTGAACACGTTCGATGCGTCCGGGGACGGGGAACCGTCCGAGGATGCAAGTGGTACGTGAGATGACCGCCCCGGCCGTTCGCTTCGTCAAGCGGCACCGGGACCCGGTGACCGTGCAGACCGTCCGGTCGGCGGCCGCCGCGACGGTCGCCTACGTCATCGCGGTGCGTCTGAGTCCGGAGGCCGCGCCGCTCACTGCCCCGCTGACCGCGCTGCTCGTCGTCCAGGTCACCCTGTACTCCACCCTGACCACCGGGATACGCCGGGTGAACTCCGTGGTGACCGGGGTGGTCCTGGCCATTCTCTTCAGCCTGCTGGTGGGTCTGACCTGGTGGAGTCTGGGTCTGCTCATCCTGGCGTCGCTGATCGTCGGCCATTTCGTGCGGGTGGACGAGTTCGTCCCCGAAGTGGCGATCAGCGCGATGCTGGTGCTGGGCGTGACCACCCCCGGGGACACCGCCTGGGCCCGGATCGTGGAAACGCTCATCGGAGCGGTCGTCGGCATGGCGTTCAACCTGCTGCTGGCGCCGCCGGTGTGGGTGGAGGAGGCCGGCGAGTCGATCGAGGGGCTGGCGCGGCGGGTGCGGCAGCTGATGCTGCGGATCGGTGAGGAGGCGGCGGAGGGCCCGCCCTCCGAGCGCGCGGTGGCCCGGCTGTACGAGGCGCGCCGGCTGGACCACGACATCTACCAGGTGGACGCGGACCTCCGGCAGGCCGAGGACAGTCTGCGGCTCAACCCCCGGGTGCGTGAGGGGCTGCTGCACCGCATCGTGCTGCGCACCGGCCTGGACACGCTGGAGATCTGCACGGTGGTGCTGCGGGTGCTGGCACGCACCCTGACCGACCTGGCCAAGGAGCGCGGGCCCGGCCGGCTGTTCGAGCCCGAGACGGCGGCGGTGTTCCAGCGGTTGCTGTCCGAGATCGCGGACGCCGTGGTCAGCTTCGCGGTGCTGGTGACCACGAGCGTCAGCGCGAACGCCGAGTCGGCGGAGGAGCGGCTCTCCTCCGAGTTGCGGCAGGCGGCGGCCACCCGCGACAAGCTGGCCGAGCTGCTCTACCAGGAGATCCAGCGCGACCCCCGCCAGTGGCAGCTGCTGGGGGCGGTGCTGACCGAGGTCAACCGCATCCTCGACGAGTTGGACACCGAGCACCGCACACGCCGGCTGTTCGAGGAACTGGACCGGCACACGCGGGAGCAGCGCGAGCGGCTGCCGCGTCTCACCCGGATGCGGGAGCGGCTGGCCGTGCCGGAGCGCCTGCGCCGGAAACGTCCCGATGCCTCCCAGCGCTCGCAGTGACACGGGCACCGGTTCGCCGTGAACGCCTCACCGGTCGCCGTCCGTGCGCTGCCGCTGCAGGGCTCGGGGGCAGGCGGCGGCGGCCTGGGAGAGCAGCACATGCATGCGTTCGGTGAGTTCGGCGACGTCGTCCGCCGGCGCGTGGAACGGCAGGCGTACGTCACCGCCCGTGCGGACCCGCTCGATACGCAGGGTCAGTCCGTGCCGGTCCACGGCGAGCGGCTGGACCCGGACCGCGCCGTGCAGACTGCCCCGGTCGACCAGGCGCGTCAGCCGTTCGACGGCGTCGGCGTGGCAGTCGGCGAGGTGGGTCAGCAGTCGGGCCTCGGCGGTGGCGAGCGGGTCGGGCGCGGCGGCGGCGAAGTCGTCGGCGTCCACGAGTACGGCACCGGACGGCCGGCGGAGCACCACCCGCGTGGCCTGGAAGGCGAGTCGCCCGTCCTCGACGCGGAACCAGCCGGCCAGCCACAGCCGGGCGCGGATACGGCTGCGCACGGGGACGGGTGCCACGTCGGCGAGTTCCAGCACGGCGGACGGCTCGCCGCGCGGCGCGCAGATCGCGGCGGCGAGCAGGACGCTGTCCTCGGGCACCTCCAGCAGCACCCGGCCGTCGTCGGTCACGGTGTGCGCGCCGACGAACTCCTCCCGGGCGCCGCCCGCGGTCACCGTGCAGGACCAGGCGGTGGCGAGCACCGAGCGGGCCCGCTCCGCCGCGCCGGGCTCGGCCGTCCAGCCGTGCGTGTCGTCACCCATCGAACCTCCTCTTAGGTAAGCCTTGCCTAAGCTATCGAAGATCGGGGTGCGCGCCAACCAGGTGGCGTGATCTTTACGAGACCTTTCAGCCTTTACGAGACCTTTGACGGCGTGAGCACACCGAGCAGGGCACGGGCGCAGAGGTCCCGTACCTGCTCGCGCCCCAACTCCGAGCCGCGCAGCCACTCCAGACAGACGGCGGTGGTGAAGGCCAGCCAGCCGCGCACCGCGATCCGGGTGTCCGGCCGGGTCCCGAGCACCGGCCCGAACTCGGGGTCCGCCGCGAGCGCGGCCAGGATCTGCCGCTCCTGCGCGGCCAGCGCCCGCCGGTAGACCCGGCGCACCGCCTGGTCCCCCGCCGCGTCGGCACGGTGGAAGGCGCGGTAACCGTGGGCATGGGCCTCGACGTACTCCAGATAGGTGTCGAGACCCGCGGTGAGCTGTTCACGCACCGGGACACCGGGCACCGCCGCCGTCATCCGGAGCATCCGCTCGCTCTCGCGCTCCACCACGGCCGCGAAGAAGTCCCGTTTCGTCGGGAAGTAGTGGTAGAGCAGCCCTCGTGAGACCCCGGCGATCTCGGCGACCTGCTCGATCCACACATCGTCGTAAGGGCTCTCGGAGAACAGCCGCGCCCCGACCGACAGAAGCTGCTCCCGGCGCTCCTCGGTGCTGAGCCGGCGGCGCGTCCGCCCGCCCTGGTTCCCGGCCATTCCCGCACTGTACTTGACGGCGGTTCAACAACCGGACCAGACTGAGGCCGCTTTATTGAACTCGCGTACAACACGTCGCACTCGCTCGCCGGGTCGAAGGAGATCGCGTTCGGAGGGGATCGCGTCATGGCGGAGACGACGACACGGACCGGGCTGCCGAAGGGGTTCCGCAGCGCGGAACAGGGCTGGCCCGCGCTGCACCGCATCCCCCACCCGCCGTACCGCGTGCCGCTGGCCGGCGACATCATCGGCGCCGGCGGACGCACCCCGATCCAGGACTCCGTGAAGTACGCCCGCCGGCTGGGGCCGATCTTCCGGCGGAACGCGTTCGGCAGGGAGTTCGTGTTCACCTGGGGCGCGGAGCTGGTGGCGGACCTGGCGGACGAGTCGCGGTTCGCCAAGCATGTCGGGCTGGGGGTCGCCAATCTGCGGCCGGTCGCGGGCGACGGGCTGTTCACCGCGTACAACCACGAGCCCAACTGGCAGCTGGCGCACGATGTGCTGGCCCCCGGGTTCAGCCGTGAGGCCATGGCCGGTTACCACCCGATGATGCTGGCCGTGGCGGAGCGGCTGATGGACCACTGGGACCGTGCGGCGGCCGGGGGCCGGGCGGTGGATGTGCCCGGGGACATGACCAAGCTGACGCTGGAGACCATCGCGCGGACCGGGTTCGGGCACGACTTCGGGTCCTTCGAGCGGGCGCGACCGCACCCGTTCGTTACGGCGATGGTCGGCACGCTCACCTACGCGCAGCGGCTGAACATCGTTCCCGCGCCGCTGACCCCGCTGCTGCTGCGCCGGGCGAGTCGTCGCAATGCGGCGGACATCGGGCGGCTGAACGGGATCGTGGACGAGGTGATCCGGGTGCGGCGGGCGGGTGGCGGTGGGGGTGGGGATTTGCTGGACCGGATGCTGGATACCGCGCATCCGGAGACCGGGGAGCGGCTGTCGGCGGAGAACGTGCGTCGGCAGGTCATCACCTTCCTGGTGGCTGGTCATGAGACCACCTCGGGTGCGCTGTCGTTCGCCCTGCACTACCTGTCCCGGGAGCCCGAGGTCGCGGCTCGCGCCCGCGCGGAGGTGGACCGTGTGTGGGGCGACACGGCGGCTCCCGGGTATGAGCAGGTCGCCAAGCTGCGCTATGTGCGGCGGGTGCTGGACGAGTCGCTGCGGTTGTGGCCGACGGCGCCGGGGTTCGCGCGGGAGGCTCGTGCGGATACGGTGCTGGCGGGGGAGCATCCGATGCGGCGGGGCGCGTGGACGCTGGTGCTCACCCCGATGCTGCACCGGGACCCCTCGGTGTGGGGGGCGGATGCCGAGCGGTTCGATCCGGATCGGTTTGAGGCGCGGGCGGTGCGGGGGCGGGGGGCGCACGTGTACAAGCCGTTCGGGACGGGGGCGCGGGCGTGTATCGGGCGGCAGTTTGCGTTGCATGAGGCGACGTTGGTGTTGGGGTTGCTGTTGCGGCGGTATGAGTTGCGTCCGGATCCTGCGTATCGGCTGCGGGTCGCGGAGCGGCTGACGCTGATGCCGGAGGGGTTGCGGGTGTGGCCGGAGCGGCGCGGGTTGGTGTGACCCGGGGGGTGTTTGCGCGGCCCGGCGCATACGGGGTGCCGCCGGCTGGTGTGACCCGGGGGATGTGTGCGCAGCCCGGCGCATTCGGGGTGCCGTCGCGCCCACCCGTGCCGCCCTGGGGGTACCTCCCAGGCCTTTAAGGCACTGGGGGAGGCACGACTGCCCGCGGATTGCGGCAGCGGGGCGCGGATCGCGGCAGCGGGAGGCGGATCGCCGCAGCGGGGCGCGGATCGCGGCGGCAGGCCTTGTCGTCACCTAGCGGGGGAATAGTTCGAACGCTACCGCTAGGCGGTTTTCGAACCGTTTGCCCGTTTCTTCGGCGAAGCGGGTTAGCAGGTTGCGGGCGTAGGTTTCCGGGTTTTCGTTGGTTAGCGCCTTGATGTAGGTGCGGTGTTCGAGGAGGGAGTGGATCGCTCGTTCCAGGCCGGGGGTTGCGTCTACGGCGTGTGTTGGCGTGTGGGAACCGGCGACCGCCACCCAGCGGACGCCGTTCCAGGGGTCGAGGCCCTGTTCGATCAGTTCCGGGAAGATCCAGCGGTTGCCGGCGTCACCGGCCGCGTCGAGCGTTGCCCGGCCGACCGCGACGTGGTCGGGGGTGTTCCAGTACGTGCCGCCCCAGGTGTCCCGGTGGTTCAGGGTGATCACCAGCTCCGGCCGGTACCGGCGGATGGCGGCGGCGATGTCGCGGCGCAGCGCGGGGCCGTACTCGATGACGCCGTCCGCGTGGTCGAGGAAGGCGACCTCCGACACGCCGACTACGGCCGCGCTCGCCCGCTGCTCCCGCTCCCTGAGCGGGCCGCACTTCGCCGGCTCAACCGTCTCGATGCCCGCCTCGCCGCGGGTCGCCAGCACGTACGAGACCTCACGGCCGGCGTCGGTCCAGGAGGCGATCGCCGCGGCGCAGCCGTACTCGAGGTCGTCCGGGTGGGCGACCACGGCCAGGGCGCGCTGCCAGTCGTCGGGCATGGGCTGGAGTTGACTGGTCGTCGGCTCGGTCATGCCGGAAGACTAACCCGCCGCACCGAAGCGCGGCGGGGTCCGTGTCACGCCTCGTCGCGCGCCAGGGCGAGCAGCCGGTCCAGGACGCGGGGGCCGCCGGCGCGGACGCCGTCGTGCTCGAACTCGTCGGTGACCCAGGTGCGCAGACCGCGGATGGCCCGGGCGGTCTCCAGGCTGTGGGGCGTGTGGACGTACATGTCGTCGTGGTAGACCGCCGCCGCGGCCGGGACCTCGTTGACGGCGAGGCGAGCGGGGTCGTACAGGGGCGTCCAGTCGGTGCGTGCGGCGAGCAGCTCGGCGGTCTCGCGCAGGGGGCGCAGCGCGGGGTCGCAGTCGAACATCCAGGGGTGAATGGTCTCGCCGGTGAACAGCAGCGGCTCGTCGCCGGCGAGCGTCTTGGCCGCGTCGAACCGAGGGAACTCGGCCCGCACGCGTTCGGCCGACCAGGCGGTGGGCCGGGCGTCCTGGCCGTAGGCCGCCTCGTGGACGAGCGCGTACAGCGGGTGGCCGGCGAACGACAGCAGGCCCTGGACCTGCTCCTGGAAGGCGTCGGAGAGCTCGGGGCCGCCCGGGGTCGGCACGAAGGCGTCCTCCAGGAGGTGGTGCAGCCGGTGGCTGCCCTCGCTGCCGCCGAGCATGCTGCCGAGGGACTGGAACGCCTCGACGGTGAAGCGGTAGCCGTTCGGGAGGTCGACGTCGTGGGTGAGCAGGTGGTCGGCGATGCGGCGGGCGCGCTCGACGTCCTGCGGGTAGCGGGCGTAGTGCGCGGCGACCTTGCGTTCGATGCGCGGGTAGGCGGCCCGGTAGATGTCGTCGGCGTGGGCGTCCAGGGACGGCAGACCGCCGGTGATCAGCGCCGTGTCCAGTCCCTCGGGGGCCATGGACAGATACGCGACGGTGCAGAAGCCGCCGAAGCTCTGGCCGAGCACGGCCCAGGGGGCGCCGCCGGTCACCTGGGGACGAATGGCCTCGCAGTCCCGCACGATGGCGTCGGCGCGGAAGCGGGTGACGTAGTCGGCCTGTGCGGCGGGGCCGCCGCGCAGCGGGAGCGTCTGCCGGTTGGCGGGGGTGGAGTGGCCGGTGCCGCGCTGGTCGAGGAGCAGTACGCGGTAGTCCTCGAGGGCACGGCCGAGCCAGGCCTGCTTCCCGATGAAACGGTTAGCCCCGAATCCCGGGCCGCCCTGGAGGTAGAGCAGCCAGGGCAGGTCCCGGCCGGCCTTGTCGCTCGCGACGACCTCACGCGCGTACAGCTCGATCGTCTCCCCCGAGGGGTCGTCGTGGTCGAGGGGCACGGTGAAGCGGTGGTCGGTGAGGACCACGCCGGGCTGGCGGTAGCTGACGGTCAACGGGACTCCCGGGACGAACGGATTGTCGGACCGTGACCCAGTTCACCATATGTTCCTCCGGCCAAGGAGCCCGGGATCATGAAATTTTGCCGAAATGACCGTTACCCGGCGGGCGGGCAGGCCCGGCTCGCCCGGTGGTGACCCGGGTCTCCCCCGGCCTCCCGCTCCGGCACTACCCTGCAGTCACCCGATGATCCAACCGCTGAGGAGCCGCGATGCGTGTCGCTCTGTTCCTGACCTGCGTCAACGACACGCTCTTTCCGGACACCGGGCGCGCCGTGGTGAGACTCCTGACCCGGCTGGGCGTCGATGTCGACTTCCCGATGGCGCAGACCTGTTGCGGTCAGGCTCACTACAACACCGGGTACCGGCACGAGGCGGAGCCGCTGGCCCGGCACTTCTCCGAGGTCTTCCGGGACTACGAGGCGATCGTGACGCCGTCCGGGTCGTGCGGGGCGATGGTGCGGGAGCTGTACCCGAGGATGGGTGAGCGGGCCCGGGCGGAGGGGCGGGGGGACGCCCTCGCGGCGACCCTGGCGCCGGTCGTGCCGAAGACGTACGAGCTCACGGAGTTCCTGGTGGATGTACTCGGGGTGACCGACGTCGGGGCGTACTACCCGCACAAGGTGACCTACCACCCGACCTGTCACGGGCTGCGCGGACTGGGCCTGGGCGACCGGCCGCTGCAACTGCTGCGGGCGGTGAAGGGGCTGGAGCTGGCCGAACTGCCGGGCGCCGACGAGTGCTGCGGATTCGGCGGCACCTTCGCGCTGAAGAACTCCGACGTCTCGGCGGCGATGGGAACCGACAAGGTGCGCAACGCCGAGTCGACGGGCGCCGGGGTGCTGTGCGCGGCGGACAACTCCTGTCTGATGCACATCGGCGGAACGATGACGAGGCTGCGCACCGGCATGCGGCCGGTGCACATCGCGGAGATCCTGGCGAGCACGGAGGAGGAACCGCCGTATGAGCGGGACGTTCGTCGGGATGCCGGCGTTTCCGGAGGCCGCCCGGGACGCCGTGCGCGACACCACCCTGCGCGGCAATCTGCGGCATGCCACGCACACCATCCGGGCCAAGCGCGCGAAGGCCGTGGCGGAGGTGCCGGACTGGGCCGAGCTGCGGGAGGCGGGGAAGCGGATCAAGGACCACACGCTTCGTCATCTCGCCCGCTACCTCGTCCAGTTGGAGGAGTCGGTGACGGCCGCGGGCGGCACCGTGCACTGGGCCGCCGACGCCGGCGAGGCCAACCGGATCGTCGCCCGGCTGGTCAAGGAGACCGGTGAGTCGGAGGTGGTCAAGGTCAAGTCGATGGCCACCCAGGAGATCGGGCTCAACGAGGCCCTGGAGGCCGAGGGCATCCGCGCCTACGAGACCGATCTGGCCGAGCTGATCGTGCAGTTGGGCAAGGACCGGCCCTCGCACATCCTGGTGCCGGCGATCCACCGCAACCGCGGGGAGATCCGGGAGATCTTCGCCCGCGAGATGGGCGAGTGGGGCCGCCCCGCCCCGAACGGGCTCACGGACACGCCCGCCGAACTGGCGGAGGCGGCACGGCTGCATCTGCGGGAGAAGTTCCTGCGCGCCAAGGTGGGCATCTCCGGGGCCAACTTCATGGTCGCGGACACCGGCACGCTGGTGGTGGTGGAGTCCGAGGGCAACGGCCGGATGTGCCTGACCCTCCCCGAGACGCTGATCTCGGTCGTCGGCATCGAGAAGATCGTGCCGACCTGGCAGGACCTGGAGGTGTTCCTGCAGACCCTCCCCCGCTCCTCGACCGCCGAGCGGATGAACCCGTACACCAGCACCTGGACCGGCACCACACAGGAGGACGGCCCGCGCACCTTCCACCTGGTGCTCCTGGACAACGGCCGCACCGACACCCTCGCCGACGAGGTCGGCCGGCAGGCACTGCGCTGCATCCGCTGCTCGGCGTGCCTCAATGTGTGCCCCGTGTACGAGCGGGCGGGCGGGCACGCGTACGGCTCGGTCTACCCCGGGCCGATCGGCGCGATCCTCAGTCCCCAACTGCGGGGCACCGGCAGCGCGGTCGACGCGTCCCTGCCGTACGCCTCGTCGCTGTGCGGGGCCTGCTACGAGGTGTGCCCGGTGGCCATCGACATCCCCGAGGTGCTGGTGCATCTGAGGGAGCGGGTGGTGGAGGGCGGCCCGGTGACGCGGGCGGGAAACAAGGTGGTGCTGCGACCCGCGAAGGGGCACGCCGCCGAGCGTGCCGCGATGCGCGCCGCGCGATGGGCGTTCACCCGTCCCGGAGCCCTGCGGGCCGGCCAGCGCCTCGCCTCGCGCACCCGGCGTCTGCATCCGCGCACCCTGCCGGGCCCCGGCCGGGCGTGGAGCGGCACGCGGGACCTGCCGCCGGTGCCGGCGGAGCCGTTCCGGGACTGGTGGAAGCGTACGCAGGGCGGAAAGGGCGGTGCCGGGTGAGCAGCAGGGAACGGATCCTCGGCCGGGTGCGGCGGGCCCTCGCCGACGTGCCGAGGGACGACACGCCGTACGAGCGGGCGGTGGCCCGGGACTATCTGCGCGTGCACGGCCAGCGCACGCCCGAAGAGACGGTCGACCTGCTCGCCGAGAACCTGGCCGACTACCGGGCGGTCGTGCACCGTACCGACGCGGCCGGGCTGGCCGGTGTGGTCGCCGGGCTGCTCGCGGCGCGTGGCGCGTCGTCGGTGCTCGTGCCGTCCGGTCTCGACGCGGCGTGGCTCGCGTCGGCGGAGGTGACCCGGGTGGCCGACCGGGCGGAGAGCACCCCGCGGGAGCTGGACCGGGTGGACAGTGTGGTGACCGCCTGCGCGGTGGCCGTGGCCGAGACGGGCACGATCGTGCTGGACGGCTCCCCCGACCAGGGCCGGCGGCGCATCACTCTGGTCCCCGACCACCACATCTGTGTGGTGCGGGTCCCGGACCAGATCGTCTCCTCTGTCCCGCAGGCCCTCGCACGCCTCGATCCGGCCCGCCCGCTCACGTGGATCTCCGGTCCTTCGGCGACCAGCGACATCGAACTCGACCGGGTGGAGGGCGTGCACGGGCCGCGCGCGCTGGACGTCGTGCTGGTCGGGTGAACCGCCGGGGGCCGCGACCCCGTGACAGAGTGATGAGCAAGCGCTTAGATAGTGTCCGGGCACCCGAGGGGTGTCCGGACACCGTCGTTCCCCGTGCTCAGCCGGAGGCCCTGTTGTTCACTTCCGTCGACGACGTCTCCGCGCGCCTCGCCGAGACCGGCTATCTCGCGTCGCCCGCGGTCGCCACGACCGTCTTCCTCGCCGACCGGCTCGGCAAGCCACTGCTGGTGGAGGGCCCCGCCGGGGTCGGCAAGACCGAGCTCGCCAAGGCCGTCGCGAACGTCGCCGGGGCGCGGCTGGTGCGGCTCCAGTGCTACGAGGGAGTCGACGAGTCCCGGGCCCTGTACGAGTGGAACCACGCCAAGCAACTGCTGCGGATCAGCGCCGGCCGCGACGAGAGCTGGGACGAGACGCGCACGGACATCTTCAGCGAGGAGTTCCTGCTGCCCCGTCCGCTGCTGACGGCCATCCGCGGCGACGACCCCAAGGTGCTGCTGATCGACGAGACCGACAAGGCGGACGTGGAGGTCGAGGGTCTGCTCCTCGAGATCCTCAGCGACTTCCAGGTGACCGTTCCCGAACTGGGCACCGTCACCGCGACCCGGCGTCCGTTCGTGGTGCTCACCTCGAACGCCACCCGGGAGCTGTCCGAGGCGCTGCGCCGCCGCTGCCTGTTCCTGTATATCGGCTTTCCCGACGCGGAGCTGGAGCGGCGGATCGTGCGGCTGAAGGTGCCGGGCATCGACGCCGCGCTGGCCGACTCCGTCGTCCGGGTGGTGGGTGCCCTGCGTGCGATGGATCTGCGCAAGGTGCCCTCCGTGGCGGAGACCATCGACTGGGCCCGCACCCTGCTGGCGCTGGGCGCCGGCACCCTGGACGAGACGGTCGTACGCGACAGTCTCGGCGTGATTCTCAAGCACCGGGACGACATTCAGAAGGCGGCGGCCAAGCTCGACCTGGACGCCGTGTGAACGCCGTCGCCGACCAGGACCTCGCGGCCCGGCTGGCCGGGCTCGTGGACGCGCTCCGCTCCCACGGCCTGCGCATCGGCACGGGCGAGACCGTGGACGCCGCGCGGGCGGTGGAGGCGCTCGGACTCGCCGACCGGGAACTGCTCCGCGAGGGCCTGGCGGCCACCGTGCTGCACGGAAACGCCGAACGCCCGGTGTTCGACGCGGTCTTCGACCTGTACTTCCCCCGCCGGGTCGGCGCCCCCGAGGGCGGGTCCGGGGACCGGGACGAGCTGCGTGAGCGGCTGGCCGCCGCGCTCGCCGACAACGACACGGCACGGCTGGGCCGGCTGGCGGTGGAGGCGGTCGACGGCTTCGGCGGATACGGCAGTTCACCGGGCTCGGACGGCTGGTCGTCGTACCAGGCCCTGGACCGGATCCGTCCGCAGACGCTGCTGGCGCGGGTGCGGGACGAGGTGCGCGGGAGGGACGGCGGCGGGAGCTTCGGCGACCGGCTCCTCGAGGACGAGATCCGGCGGCGCATCGAGGAGTTCCGCCGGATGGTGGCCGTGGAGGCACGGCGCCGGGTGGCGGAACGGCGGGGCCGTGACGAGGTCGCCCGGCGTGCGGTGGCGCCGACGGCCGACCGGGTCGACTTCCTGTTCGCCGGGAAGGACCGGCTGGCTGAACTGCGGCGGACGGTGGAGCCGTTGGCCCGGAAGCTGGCGACCCGGCTGGCCGCCCGCCGCCGCAGGGCCGCGCGGGGCACCATCGATCTGCGCCGCACCCTGCGCGGCTCGCTGTCGACCGGCGGGGTGCCGATGCGGCCCGTGCTGCGCCGGCGCCGGCCCGCACGGCCCGAACTGGTGCTGCTGTGCGACGTGTCGGGCTCGGTGTCCGGGTTCTCCGACTTCACGATGCTGCTGGTGCAGGCGCTGCACGACCAGTTCAGCAAGGTACGGGTGTTCGCCTTCGTCAACCGGATCGATGAGGTGACCGGGCTGCTCGTGCACGGCGCGGCCGACGCGGAGGGCCTCGGCGCCCGGATCCGCGCCGAGGCGACTCTCACCGGCTGGCACGGCAGCAGCGACTACGGCATGGCCTTGGGCGAGTTCACCGAGCGGTACGCCGACGCCGTGGGCCCGCGGACCACGGTGTTCGTTCTCGGCGACGCCCGCACCAACATGGGCGACCCCAATCTGCCGGCCGTGCGCGAGCTGGTCGGGCGCGCCCGGCGCGTGCACTGGCTGAACCCCGAGCAGCGCTCCCTCTGGGGCACGGGCGACTCCGCGGCACCCGAGTACGCGGAGCTGCTGGAGATGCACGAGTGCCGCACCGTACGGCAGTTGAACGCGCTGGTGGGGCGGCTGCTGCCGGTGTGACCCGGCCGCCGGACCGGGCGGCCGTGGGTCAGGCGTGCCAGACGGCCCGGACCTGATCGGCGTACTCGGCCCCCTGCCGCAGTCCCTCCCGGGCCGCGCCCGGAATGCGGGAGGCGTCCAGGGCGTTGCGGCCGAAGGCCCGGCGGGCCTCCCGGTCCGGCGTCAGCAGGGTGGCGTGGGCAGCGCCCGCCCTCAGCGCGGCCACCTGGTCGACGGTGCTGGGGCTCGCTCCCGGCCCCTTGGGAATCGGAGCCAGGACGACGACCCGCCGGCAGTCGTCCACCAGGTCCGCGTTGGTCGTGGACCGCACGCCTCCGTCCATCCAGCGCCCCTCCCCCACCGCGATCGGCGGAAACACCGGCGGCAGCGCGCAGGAGGCCGCCATGGCCCGCAGCAATTCGACGCCGCTGTCGGCGCCGAACCCCTCGGTCCGCCCGGTGCAGGCGTCGGTGGCGAAGAACCGCAGTGTCCGCTCCGGCCATTCCCGTACCGGCAGTTGAGGTCCGAGGGCGTCGAAGACATCGGTCTCCGACATTCCGCGCACCGACAGCGCGAGTCTGCCCAGCCTGCGGACCACCGTGTCCGGGTCGCGTGAACCGAGGGCCGCCCAGAGGTACTTGACCGTCATGCCGAGGGTGAAGTGCACGTCCGGCATGACCCGCTTGCCGCTCACCTGTTCCTCGTACAGGTCGGCCGGCGCGGCTCCCGTCGCCAGCTCCAGCGCGAGCAGCGAGCCCGCCGAGGTGCCGGCCAGCACCTCGGCGTCGCCGACCTCCACGCCCGCCTTCGCCAGCCCCGCCAGTACGCCGGTCTCCCAGGCGTACGCGGTCAGCCCGCCGCCGCCCAGCACCAGTGCCGTATCGAACACACCGACCCCTCCTCCCCATCGGGGACCTGTCCCCGCTTCTGCTGGCCGACACTACCACGCAAACGGGGAGCACTCCCCGATTACTCGTGTCAAGTCCATGCCGAGGAAGATCGACGATCGGCTAACATCCCGCTATGTCCGAGACCGACGGCCGCTCAGCACGAGGGAACCGATGCCCGATCCACTGACCCCAGACCCTCTTGCCGCCGTCATCGCCGCGGGTGAAACCGTCACCGTCCCCGAGAGTCACAGGAAGGCACTGCGGGCGGAACTCCGGTCCGGCGAGACCGTGCGGGCCGTCTACCACGACGGGTGGGGCGTCGCCGTGCTCACCGACGACGGACTCATCCTGCTCGGCAGCGTCCTCTCCCCCCGGGCCACCCGGGTCCCGCGACCCCTGCACATCCTCCGGCGGGCGTCGGGGGTGCTCGACTCCGTCGAGATCCTCGTCGACGGCAGGCCGCACAGGCTGCACGGATCGAAGATCGACCCGAAGGGCGCACTCCTGGAGGCGGCGGGGGAACTGCTGCACCCCGGTTCCCCGCTGCGTCCGGGACGGGGTACCCGGCTGTTCACATGGGTGCGGCGGCACCCGGTCGCGGTGACCGTGCTCGCGGCCGCGATGGTGGTGGGCGGGCTGGGTTCCGGATCCGGGTCCGGGTCCGACGGGCAGGAACCCCTGGCCCGGGACGACAGCAAGCGGTCCGCGGCCGTGGTCGCCGACTTCACCGGCTCCGCCTTGGATACGGCGGCGGCCCGCGCCCGTGACGACGGCTGGGCGACGGTCTCGGCGTCCTATGCCGCCTCCGGCCCGCGGTCGGTGCGGCCCGACGAACCGGGCTGGCGGGTGTGCTTCCAGGCACCCTCCCCCGACCTGACGGTGCGTCCGTCCGGCGGGACGCTCACGCTGTACGCGGTCCCCGTGCAGGAGGAGTGCCCGACCCGGCTGCTCGGCCCGCGTCGGCTGACGATGCCGGACCTCGTCGGCTCGCAGTTCGACGAGGCCTCGGAGACGCTCGAAGTCCTCCGTCTGGACCCGGTGTTCCCCTTCCACGCCCATACGGGCAAGCTCCTGCGCGAAGAGGACGCGGAGGACTGGGCCGTCTGCCGCCAGCACCCCGAGCCCGGTGTCCGGATCTTGGGGTCGGAGTCGGTCCGCCTGTGGCTCATCGGCTCCGGCGAGCCGTGCACCGAGCCCAGCCCGGAGCCCAAGCCGAAGCCGAAGCCGAAACCCGAGCCCAAGCCCGATCCGAAACCCTCGTACAACAGCACCACGGGCGGCGGCTCGACGGGCGGAGGCACCGGCGGCAGCACCGGTGGCGGCTCCACAGGAGGGAGCACCGGCGGGGGCTCATCCAACGGGGGAGGCTCCACCAGCGGTGGCTCCACCGGCGGTTCGGGCTCCGGCGGGGGCGGTCAGGCCGGTGTCGGGTTCGGGCAGTTCTGCTCACCCGTGGGCGCGACCGCGACCACGGCCGACGGCCGTCCCGCCAAGTGCTTCACGGGCAAGGACGGCCGTGCCCGCTGGGGGTACAACTCCGGGTGACCGGGCAGGCCTTGGCCGGCTACTCCGCCTTCGCGTAGTCCTGGGCCATGGCGCCGGCGAAGTCGTACACCACGACCTGGTCGTCGCCGACGACCCACGCGTCGTGCCCCGGTGGGCAGACGTAGACGTCACCGGGGCCGAGCTCGCCCTCGCCGCCGTCGTCCATGCGGATGTGCATGCGTCCCTGGACCACGTAGCCGTTGTGGTGGATCTGGCAGGTCTCCGTCCCCGCGATGGGGCCGACGGACTCGGACCAGCGCCACCCCGGCTCGAAGGTGGCGACGGCGAAGTCCAGTCCGGTCAGGTGGACGGCTTCCAGGTGCCCCCTGGGGTAGTCGCGTCGCTCGTCGGGCTTGTCCAGCGTCTTCACCTCGAACATGCCCCTGCTCCCTTCCGGTCGTCACCCTTTACGACCGGGTCCGGTCTCCGTCCGGCCCGAACGGCACCGGCGGGCCCGGGCCCCATTTCTTCATCGTCCGTCCGTCCACTCGGGGCCGCCATTCGGGTGACGACGGCCGGGCGGTCCGTCAGTCGCCCGCCCCGCAGAGCTGGGCGAACCGCGCGGCGTCGACGTTGCCGCCGGACAGGATGACGCCGACCCGGCCCCGGAGCGGGGCCACTCGGCCGGTGAGCAGCGCGGCGAGCGGGGTGGCGCCGCTCGGTTCGAGGACGATCTTCAGCCGTTCGAAGGCGAACCGCATCGCGTCCCGGATCTCGTCGTCGCCGACGAGCGCGATTCCGTCGAGGAGCCGCCGGTTGACCGAGAAGGTCAGCTCACCCGGGGTGGGCAGGGCCTGGCCGTCGGCGATGGTGCGCGGCACCGGGATGCTGACGCGCCGTCCCGCCTCCAGCGACCTCTTGGTGTCGTCCCCGGTCTCCGGTTCGACTCCGATCACCCGCGTGGCGGGGTGCAGACCCTTGACCGCGGTGGCGCTCCCGGCGATCAGTCCGCCGCCGCCGACCGGTGCCAGCAGGACGCCCAGCTCACCCGCCTCCTCCACCAGCTCCAGCGCCGCGGTGCCCTGCCCGGCCATGATGTGCGGATGCTCGTACGGCGGTACGACGGTCAGGCCCCGCTCGGCGGCGAGGGCCTCGGCGACGGCGACCCGGTCGCCGGTGTACCGGTCGTAGGTGACGATCTCGGCGCAGTACCCTTCGGTGGCCGCCCGCTTCGACGGCGGGGCGTCCTCGGGCATGACGATGACGGCGGTGGTGCCCAGCTCCCGTGCGGCCAGGGCGACCGCCTGGGCGTGGTTGCCGGAGGAGTAGGCGGCGATGCCCCGGGCCAGCTGTCCGGGAGTGAGCCGGGAGGCCGCGTTGTAGGCGCCGCGGAACTTGAACGCGCCCACGCGCTGGAAGTTCTCGCACTTGAGGTGGACCTCGGCGCCGACGAGCGCGTCCAGTGTGCGGGAGCGCAGGACCGGCGTGCGGTGGGCTACGCCCTTGAGGCGCTCGGCGGCGGAGCGGACGTCGTCGAGGGTGATCGGCGGGGTGGTGGTCGTCACGCGGTGCCTCCGGAGGGCGTCGGGTCGGTCGTCGTCCTGGACTGGGAGAGGTAGTTGTAGGCGGTGGCGCGGGAGATCCCGAGCCGGCCGGCGACCTGCTCGACGGCGCGCCGTACGGCGAACACCCCGCGGGCGTCCAGGTCACGGAACAGCCGCAGGCGTTCCGCGCGGTCGAGTTGTGCCCAGCCGCGGTGCTGCCGCAACTGGTGGGCGTCGACGATCGCCTCGACCACGGAGTCGATGTCGTTGCCGAAGGTCGTCGTCGGCGGTTCGGCCGGTCCCGCGCCGAGGCCGGCGAGCGCGCCGAGCAGGGTGTGCACCTGGCCGACGGCGGTGACGTCGACGTTGACGCACAGGGCGCCGAACACCGCTCCCGTGGAGTCCCGGAGCACCATGGTGGAGGACTTCACGAGCGTGCCGTTCCCGGTCCGGGTGACGTAGTTCAGCTCGTCGGCCGCCTCGTCGCCGCGGGCCAGCACCCGCATGCCGATCTCGCTCATCGCCCCGCCCACCGCGCGCCCGGTCACCGACCCGGCCACGGCGACCACCGACTGCTCGGGGCGCCGGTAGTCGTGCAACACCGCTTCGCACACCGGTCCGAACGTCGCCGCGATCCCGTCGACGACCGGCGCCAGCGCGGCGAGAATCGCGTCCCGCTCGGCGTCCCTGGCCGGTACGGCTGTCATGGGCAGACCTCCCGCCTTCTCCTCCCCTCACCTTAGACGACACGTCCAGCGCCTGGACAGATCGTCCATGCGCTGATTCGTGTGGCCGCACGGTTGTATCGCGGTATGGCCGCCGTCAGAGGCTCGTCTCCCCGGCGGCTGGTCCAGCCGCCCCCGTGGTCGACGCGCATGCGCACCACCTGGTCCGCCGTCGCGGCCGACCTCACCGGGGCTGGTTCGATCACCTGATCCCTCGAGGTTTACGCAGTTCACAGCCGTGATCCAGACCCAGCACCGCCGGGACGCGTAGGGAGGTCGGCGATCAGCCGACCGCCCGTCGAGCGGGGAGAGAAATCCATTTCACCGTCATGGGAATAGACCACTGACGCGACCCGTTGTCGGCGCCGAAGGAGGTCACGAGTGGACACCATCTACTACGACCACGGAACGCCGACCGAGCGCTGGGAACGCGCCGGGATGTTCTTCGACGCCAAGGACTACGCCGCTGCCGCGCGCGTCCTGGGCACGCTGGTCGAGGAGGTGCCGGAGCAGACCGGACCGCGGCTGCTGCTGGCGCGGGCCTACTACCACTCGGCCCAGCTGCGCCGGGCGGAGGCGGAGTTGAGGGTCATCGTGGTGGAGCACTACGCCCGGCTGATGCTGGGGCGCACCCTCCAGCGGCAGGGACGCGACGACGAGGCCCGGCCGCATCTGCGCATCGCCGCGGCGCTGGGCGGCGAGTTCGACGACGCGTAGCCGTGCGGCCCGGGTCATGACACCGTGGCGCCGTCTCCGTACGTCCGCCGCCCTCGCCGCTGGGCGTGCGATCCTGACAGGATGGAAATTCCGGACGCTCGCGCACCCTTGGCCGAGCAAGTCGAGCAACTGCTGGACACAGGGGGGCCGTTGCCCATTGTCGCGGCCGGTGATCCGGTGCTGCGCGCGGCCACCGAGCCGTACGACGGCCAGCTGGGGCCCGCTCTGCTGGCCCGGTTCGTCGCGGCCCTGCGGGGCACCATGCACGCGGCGCCGGGTGTCGGGTTGGCCGCACCGCAGGTCGGAGTGGGGTTGCGGATCGCGGTGATCGAGGATCCGGCGCTTGTTCCGCAGGAGGTGCGCGTGGCGCGCGGGCGGGTGCCGCAGCCGTTCCGGGTACTGGTCAATCCCGTCTACGAACCGGTCGGCACCGGGCGGGCCGCGTTCTTCGAGGGGTGTCTGAGCGTGCCGGGATACCAGGCGGTGGTGGCGCGCGCCGCCGAGGTGCGGCTGACCGGGCAGGACGAGCACGGGCGGGCACTGGACGAGGTGTTCACCGGCTGGCCCGCCCGCATCGTGCAGCACGAGACGGACCATCTCGACGGCACGCTGTACCTGGACCGCGCCGAGCCGCGCTCACTGTCGTCCGACGCAGCCGTGGCGGAGCGCTGGTCGCAGCCGACGCCGGACGAGGCGGCACGGCACCTGGGCTTCGAGCTGCCATGAGAAGGGAGGGCCGGCGCGGCTCAGGTGTCCCGGTACGCCTCCAGCAGGCGCAGCCACACCTCGCTGATCGTCGGGAACGACGGGACCGCGTGCCACAGCCGGCCGATGGGGACCTGGCCGGTCACCGCGATGGTCGCCGCGTGGATGACCTCCCCCACGCCGGGGCCGACGAGGGTGAGGCCCCGCAGGATCTCCTCCTCGAGGTCGACGACCATGCGGGCGCGGCCCTTGTAGCCGTCGCGGTGGAGAAGGGCGCCGGAGACCGAGGTCAGGTCGACGTCGACGGCGCGGACGCGATGGCCCGCCTGCTCCGCCTCGGCCAGGGAGAGGCCGACGGCGGCCGCCTCCGGGTCGGTGAAGATGACCTGGGGAACGGCGGCGTGGTCGGCGGTGGCGGCGTGGGCGCCCCAGTCCTCGGCGCGTACGGACTCGCCGGCGGCCCGGGTGACGATGGCGGCGCCCGCGATCCGGGCCTGGTACTTGCCCTGGTGGGTGAGGAGCGCCCGGTGGTTGACGTCACCGACGCCGTACAGCCAGTCGTGGCCCGTGACCCGGAGGCTGTCGTCGACGGAGAGCCATGAACCGGGCTCCAGGCCGATCGTCTCCAGGCCGATGTCGTGGGTCCGCGGTTCGCGGCCGGTGGCGAAGAGGATCTCGTCGGCCTCGATCCGGTCGCCGCCGTCGGTGACGACCAGGACCGTGCCGTTCTCCCTGGTCACCGACTTCACCGAGGTGCCGGTGCGGATGTCCGCGCCGGCCTCGGCGAGGCCCTCGGCGACCATCTCGCCGGCGAACGGCTCCATGCGGTCCAGCAGGCTTCTGCCGCGCACGAGGACGGTGACCCGCGAGCCGAGCGCCTGCCAGGCGCAGGCCATCTCGCTGGCGACGACGCCCCCGCCGACCACGACCAGCCGACCGGGCACGGACTGCGCGCTGGTGGCCTCCCGGCTGGTCCACGGCGCCACCTCGGCCAGTCCCGGCAGGTCGGGCAGTTTGGCGCGGCTGCCGGTGCAGACGGCGACGGCGTGCCGGGCGGTGAGGACCTGACGGCCGCCGTCCCGGCCGATGATGGTGACGGTGCGCGGGCCGGTGATCCGTCCGTATCCCCGGTAGAGGTCGGCGCCGGCTCTCTCCAGCCACTGGACCTGGCTGCCGTCCTTCCAGTCGGAGGTGAAGGAGTTGCGGCGGGCGAGCACGGCATCGGTGTCCAGGGGGCCCTGGACCGACTGGCTCAGTCCGGGCAGGCGACGGGCGTCGGCCTGGGCGAGCACCGGCCGCAGCAGGGCCTTGCTGGGCATGCACGCCCAGTAGGAGCACTCGCCGCCGACCAGTTCGCTCTCCACGACCGCGGTGCTGAGCCCGGCGGCGCGGGTGCGGTCGGCGACGTTCTGGCCCACCGGCCCGGCTCCGAGCACCACGACGTCGTACGCCTTTGATTCCATGTGCGTCGATTGCGTTTCCGTCATGGCGTCAGTCTGGTGGGTGGTGTGCCCCCTGGCCACATGGGTAGGGGCGCGGAATACGTGACCGGCCGGCCGTGTTGTGCGGACGGGTCGCCCCGATACCAGGAAGAGGGAATCACCCATGAGCAGCACCGTTGAGCTCACCAAAGAGAACTTCGATGAGATGGTCACGAACAACGAGTTCGTGCTGATCGACTTCTGGGCGGAATGGTGCGGTCCCTGCCGTCAGTTCGCACCGGTGTACGAGAAGGCGGCGGAGGAGAACCCGGACCTGGTGTTCGGAAAGGTGGACACCGAGGCGCAGCCGGAACTGGCCGCGGCCTTCGGGATCCAGTCGATTCCCACGCTGATGATCGTGCGCGATCAGGTCGCCGTGTTCGCCCAGCCGGGTGCCCTGCCCGAGGCCGCGCTGACGGATGTCATCGGGCAGGCCCGAAAGCTGGACATGGACGAGGTCCGCAAGCAGGTCGCCGAGCAGCAGGCACAGCAGGGGCAGGCACAGCAGGGGCAGGCACAGCAGGGGCAGGCACCGGCCGCGGGCGAGTGACCGCGGCCGGCGCGGGTGCGGTCCCGGCGCCCGTCGGCCGCCTCCGACGGTGTCAGCTGGACTCGCGTCGCACCACCGACGCCCCGAGCACCTTGTGGGCCTCGGGTGCGGCCGCCGGGTCGCGCACCGCGCGGTCGACCAGTTCGGCCAGTTCCCGGCCGGAGGGCAGTTCGAGGTGGACGGTGCTCAGCCGGGGCCGCAGCAGCCGCCCCAGCATCAGGTTGTCCGCGCCCACGACGGCGACCTCCTCGGGGATGCGGAGGCCCGCGTCCTTCAGCGCGCGCATGAGCAGCATCGCGTACTCGTCGTTGTACGTGAACACGGCGTCGAGGCCTAAATCGCGCCAGCGGGCGGCGAGCCGGGCGGCGGCGCCCTCGTCGTGGGCCAGCGGCAGTTCGGTGACCGTGGCGTCGGTGCCGTCCACGGCGGCGCGCACGCCGGCCAGCCGGGGCGCGGAGAAGGCCTCCAGGCCGGGCTCGCGCGGGACGACCACGCCGATCCGGCGGCGGCCGCGGTCGAAGAGATGGGCGCCGGCGCTGTGGCCGACGACGTCGTGGTCCATGAGCAGGGCGTGCGCGCCCTCGACGGATTCGGGGCCGAGGGTGATGACGGCCCGCGCCCCGGAGCGTTTGAGCACCTCGACTCCGCGCGGGCCGAGTCCGGAGCCGGGGACCAGGACGGCGACGGGCCGCAGCTCCGCCCAGGAGCGGGCGGCCTCGTCGTCGTGCAGACCGACCGTGCCGTACTGCACGACCGTGTAGTCGAGGCGGCCGAGGGCGCTCTGGAGGTCGTTGATGAACTGGCTGTAGAGCGGGCCGACGGGGAAGGCCGGCGCGGGCATCAGGACCATACGGCTGTGCCCGGCGCGCAGGCTGCGGGCCGCGGCGTGCGGAACGTACCCGAGTTCCCTCGCGGCTTCGCGGACCCGGCGCCGGGTGGGTTCGCTGATCCGGACGGCGCCGGCGTTGTTCAGGACGTAGGAGACGGTCGCGCGCGAGACGCCGGCCAGGCGGGCCACATCGGCGCTCGTGGGTACGGAGCGCGTCGGTGCGGGGGGCGCGGGCGCGGGCGGGTTCGGTATCTGCACCATCACGTACCGCATCCTTGCAGAAGCCGTAACGGGCCCGGCGGGCGGGTGAGTTGAGACCGTCAGCTGGGGCTAGCGGAGCACGTCACCCGGTCGACGAGGTCCACCCACGCGGCTTCCAGCCGCTCCAGGGGCATGCCGCACTGCCGGGTCAGATGGTGGATGAGGGCGGGGTCGAGCTGCGCCATCAGCGTGTGCGCGAGCAGGTCGCAGTCCGCGTCCGGGACCGCCTCGCGCAGCAGCAGGCTGACGTGGTGGCGGCGCACCTGGCGGGGTGCGTTGGTGAAGCGGCGCCCCGGTTCCGGCTCGGCGGCCAGTTGCAGCTCCAGCTCCTCGGCGGTCCGGCGGAGCATGGCGAGGCCGAACGCCCGCAGCCGCTCGACGGGAGGCGCGCCCGGGCCGAGCGGGGGCGGCCCGGTGAGGAAGGCCGCCTGGAACTTCTTCTCGGAGTGGTCGAGGAGTGCCGTGAGCAGTCCGGTGCGGTCGCCGAAGCGGCGGAAGACCGTCCCCTTGCCCACGCGGGCGGCTGCCGCCACCTCCTCCATGGTGATGCCCTCGGCCCCCCGCTCGGCGACCAGCCGGGCGGCCGCCTCCAGCAGCCTGGCGCGGTTGCGGGCGGCGTCGGCGCGCAGGCAGGGCTCGTCGGCGTCGGTGCCGAGCTGAAGCAACTCCAGCGGCTCGACGGGCTCCTGCGGCGTCGAGGCGGGCGGGGGCGCGGCGGACATGAAGTCAGCGTAAAGCATCGGGATGAAACTGGACCGCGGTCCGGTTAAAGTGCTACAACAAACAAACGGACCCCGGTCCGGATTCTGTTCGAGGCCATCTTTCACCCCCCCACTGGAGTTACGTCATGTCTGTACGCATCCTCGCCCTCGTCGGCAGCCTTCGCGCGGGTTCGCACAACCGTCAGCTCGCCGAGGCCGCGGTCAAGCTCGCTCCCTCGGGCGCCGACGTGGCGCTCTACGAAGGGCTGGCCGAGATCCCGTTCTACAACGAGGACATCGACGTCGAGGGCGGCGTCCCGGCCGCCGCCGCCAAGCTGCGCGAGGCCGCCGCGAGCGCCGACGCGCTGCTGCTCTTCACGCCCGAGTACAACGGCACGATCCCGGCCGTCCTGAAGAACGCCATCGACTGGCTGTCCCGTCCGTTCGGCGCCGGCGCCATCAGCGGCAAGCCGGTCGTCGTCGTCGGCACCGCCTTCGGCCAGTACGGCGGTGTCTGGGCGCAGGACGAGACGCGCAAGGCCGTGGGCATCGCCGGCGGCAAGGTGATCGAGGACATCAAGCTGTCCATCCCCGGCTCCGTGACCCGCTTCGCCGAGACCCACCCGGCGGACGACAGCGAGGTCGCCGAGCAGCTGACGGAGGTGGTCACCCGCCTCCACACCCTCGCCGCAGAACAGACGGCCGCCTGACCTCCCCTTTTCGGCCCTGAACGGGCCTCGTCCTCAAACGCCGGACGGGCTGAAAAATCCAGCCTGTCTGGCCCAATCCAGCCCCTCCGGCGTCTGAGGAGCCGGGGGCCCGGGAGCAGCGCCCCCTGCATGCCAGCCCCTCCGGCTGCATGCCAGCCCCTCCGGCGCTTGAGGAGCGGGGGCCCGGGAGCAGCGCCCCTGCATGCCAGCCCCTCCGGCTGCATGCCAGCCCCTCCGGCGTTTGAGGAGCGGGGGTCCGGGGGCAGCGCCCCCGGGGACGGGACGGGAAGGGGCGGCGGGGGCGAAAAACCTGTCCCGCGGTCAGGCGACCGCCGTAGGGGCCAGTGCCCGTAGCTCACGCAGCGCCGCAGCCACCGCCGGCCGGGCATGGCCGCCACCCCGCGTGCAGGTCAGCAACTTCCGATGCGGCTCACCCGCACAGCGCACGCGCGTGATCGGCAGATGCGGCGTCAGATGGGCAAGGCGCGGAATCAGCGCGACGCCAAGTCCGTGGGCAACGAGATGCGCGGTGACGTTCCAGTCCAGGGCATGGTGGACGACGTCCGGCGAGAACCCCGCCGCACCACACGCGGCCATCACATGCGGCCGACAGGGACTCTCCGGCACTGGAGCAATCCACGGCTCACGCGCCGCCTCGGCGAGGTCAACCCGCTCCACACCGGCCAGCGCATGCCCCGCCGGCACCACCAGGTCGAACGGATCGTCCAGCAGCGCCTGCTGATCGAACCGCCCGTCGCTCAGCGGCGGACTGTGCGGCGTGGACTCCACCACAGCCAGATCGGCCGCCCCTTCGAACAGCAGGTCGAAGCTCTCCGGCACCCCCGCCTCCGCGATCCGCACCGACAGCCGCGGATGGCGCGCACCCATCCGGGCGGCCATCGGCGCCAGCAGCACCGAGATCGCCACGGGGAACCCGACGACACGCAACGGCCCGGCCGGAGCATCGTGATCGGCCCGCAGATCCCGTTCCGCCTCTTCCCAGCGCGCCTCGATGGCGTCGGCGTGCGCCAGCAGACTCTCGGCGGCCGGGGTCAGCCGCACCCCTCGCCCCTGCGGCTCCAGCAGTACGACGTCCAGGTCGCGGGCGAGCTGGCGGATCTGCTGGGACGCGGCGGACGGGGTGAAGTGCAGCGCGCGGGCCGCCGCGGTGACCGTGCCGTAGTGGGCCACCGCCCGCAGGACGTGCAGCCTGCGCAGATCAATCATGAAGGCAACGCTTCACGGTCCAGTCCACAAAGTCAACCTGGACGTGTACGGATGTGACGACGCACCCTGTCTGTGCCACGACAATGGATATACATCGAGGCCGTTGAGCCAGTTGAGCAACGAGGGAGTCACCATGACCAGCACGACCGGCGCCACGGGGACGACCGGCACCTTCTGCCCGTACTGCGGGTGGCCGGACGACGCCGAGCCGTTCCAGGTGGTCTCCCGGCACGGCACCGCGACGGGCAGCACGGTGTGGACCCGCTGCGGCTGCGGCTCGCTCCAGGTCCGCTCCGTCGACGAGCGCGGCGCCCGCATCGTCTCCCGCAGCCGCCCCGCCGACGACGCTCCGTGGAGCAGGGTCGGCCAGTAAGCGGACGGGGCGGCCGTTGACAGACCGTCCGCCCCGGCGGTACTGATCGAGACCGGTGCTCCGGAAGCAGGAGGAGGCGTGGACGTGCGGAAACTCCCCTTGTCCGGGGTGACGGTGGTCAGCGTGGAGCAGGCGGTGGCCGCCCCCTACGCCACCCGGCAGCTGGCCGATCTGGGCGCACGCGTGATCAAGGTGGAGCGGCCGGGAGAGGGTGACTTCGCCCGGCGCTACGACACCACCGTGCACGGCCACTCCAGCTACTTCGTCTGGATCAACCGCTCCAAGGAGTCCCTCACCCTGGACCTGAAGGACCCGCGGGGCCGGGACATCCTGCACCGGCTCCTGCGGGACGCCGACGTCTTCGTGCAGAACCTGGCACCGGGCGCCGCCGGCCGGCTCGGCCTCGGGACCGCCGAACTCACCCGCCGCTACCCGAGACTGATCCCCTGCACCATCTCCGGCTACGGCACGAGCGGGCCCTGGGCCGACCGCAAGGCGTACGACCTGCTGATGCAGTGTCAGACGGGCCTGGTGTCACTGACCGGGACGGCACAGGAGAGCGCCCGTACCGGCATCTCCGTCGCCGACATCGCCGCCGGGATGTACGCGTACAGCGGTGTGCTCACCGCCCTCTACACCCGGGCGACCACCGGCGCGGCCCACCCCGTGGAGGTGTCCTTGTTCGAGGCGCTGGCCGAGTGGATGGGCCAGCCCGCCTACTACACCCGCTACGGCGGCAGCCAGCCGCCGCGTCTGGGCACCCAGCACGCCACCATCGCCCCGTACGGGACCTACCGGGCCGCCGACGGCCGCGAGGTGCTGTTCTCCATACAGAACGAGCGCGAGTGGGCGGCCCTGTGCGCGGAGTTCCTCGGCCGGCCGGAGCTCACCGACGATCCACGGTTCGCGACCGGCTCCGACCGCGTGGCGCACCGCGAGGAACTCAACGTGATCATCGCGGAGCGTTTCGCCCGCAACGACGCCGAGGAACTGCTGAAGGACCTGGAGGCGATCGGCATCGCCTGCGCCGGTGTCAACGACGTCGCCGCCTTCCTCGACCACCCGGTGCTCGCCGCGCGCGACCGCTGGCGTGAGGTGGAGGTGCCGGGCGCGACGGTGTCGGCGCTGCTCCCGCCCGCCGACCTCGCGGGCCTGCCCGCGCGCATGGATCCGGTACCGGCCGTGGGCGAGCACACCGAGGCGATCCTGACGGAACTCGGCCACGGCCCAGAGGAGATCGAGGCCCTGCGCGCGGGCTCCGTCATCTGAAGTCAGCTGAAGTCATCCGAACCGCCCGGTATCCAGGGCGGTCAAGGCTGCCGCTGGTGCAGGGCCTCCATGACGTCCTCGTCCGTCAGCTGGTCGAACTCCTCGTACCACTGGCCGACGGCCATGAACGCGGCGGGCACGTGCAGGCACACCACCTCGTCGGCCTCGGAGCGCATCAGCGCCACGGCCTCGCGCGCGCCGACGGGTACGGCCATCACGAGCCGGGCGGGGCCCTGCCGGCGCAGGGCGCGCAGGGCGGCGCGGGCGGTGGAGCCGGTCGCCAGTCCGTCGTCGACGACGATCACGGACCGTCCGCGCAGTTCCGGAGCGGGCCGACCCTGGCGGTACAGCTCTTCGCGGCGGCGCAGTTCGGCGCGCTCGCGCTCGATGACGGGCGCGAGGTCGGACTCGCTCAGGCCCAGCCGCCGCAGGGTGTCCTCGTCCAGCACCGGCACCCCGTCGCCGGCCATCGCGCCGACGCCGAACTCCTCGTGGAAGGGCGCGCCGATCTTCCGTACGACAAGGACGTCGAGCGGAGCGTCCAAGGCCTGCGCGACCTCGGCGGCCACGGCGACACCGCCGCGGGGCAGCGCCAGCACGACCGGGTCCGGCAGCTCTCCCTCGTCCTGCATCTGCCGCAGTCGTGCGGCCAGTTCACGGCCGGCCTCCCGGCGATCACGGAACCGCATGGCACATGCCTCCCTCCGCGCGGAGACGGCACCCGAAGCACCTGGTCACACCCGCGTACCCGCTCCCCGGCACCCGAAGCACCACCGGTCGGCATGGGTCCGCGAGCGTCGGGCAGTCGAGGGTCATGGTCGGTGACACGGGCGACTACGGGCAGGCGCGGCGACCGGACGAGAGCGGGCACCGGGCGGTGGCGCAGGAGGACGAAGTCCGGATCGAGGCATGGGCGGCGAGCCGGGAGCACTGTCTCGCGGAGGCCGTGTCGGCGATGGTGGAGTGCTTCGCCGACGTCTCCGGGGTACGGCCGACCGGCGTGGACCGCATCCGTCTCGACGAGGCCAGCGACGACGATCTGCTGGCCGCGCTGCTGGACGAGGTTCTGTACCGGCTGGATGTGTACGGCGAGGTACCGGTGGACGTGGAGGCGAACGAGGCGGAGGGCGGCCTGGACGTGCGCATGGCAGTCGCCGACCTGTCGGACGTCCGCCTCACCGGACCCGCGCCGACGGCCGTGACCTGGGAGGACCTGCATGTCGCCCCGGGCCCGTGGGGGTGGTCGTGCGCGGTCACCGTTGACGCCTGACCCCACGTTCGGGCAACTGGCGTCCCGCCGCATGTCCGAAATGCGTCAGGGGTACCCCGCCCGTATGAACGGCATCGACATCGGCAGTGACGCCTTCGACGACAACACGTTCATCGCCCGCCGGCACGCGTACGAGGGCTCCAATCTCTCCCCTCCCCTCACCTGGCACGGCGTACCGGATGACGCGGAGGAGCTCGTCCTCCTCTGTGAGGACCCGGACGCCCCTTCGGGCAGCTTCGTGCACTGGATCGTGGTCGGCATCGACCCTGAGAGCGAGGGAGTCGGCGCGGGCCAGAGCCCACCGCGGGGCACCGAGCTCGTCAACGGCTACGGAAACCGCGGCTGGGGCGGCCCGCACCCGCCGCCGGGCGACGACGCGCACCACTACCTGTTCCGGCTCTATGCCCTCGCCGAACCGTGTGTGCTCCCGGACAAGCCCCGTGCGGACCAGGTGCACGAAGCGGTCGAGGAACGGCAGCTGGCGAGCGGCACCCTGGTGGGTCTCTACCAGCGCTGACCACCCCACGCCTCAGTGGGTGGGTGCCGCCGTGCTGATGTCCGCGAGGGCGGAGCGCGGGTCCTCGGTGGCGGCCAGGTCACCGAGGCTGACCATGCCCACCGGACAGCCTCCGTGTTCCACCACGGGGAGCCGGCGGACGGCGTGCCGCCGCATCAGCTCCACGGCGTGGTCGGTGGTGTCCTCGGGGTCGAGGGTCACCAGGGGCGGGCGTGTGCACAGCGCACCGACCGGCGTGACCTCGGGGTCGTGCCCTTCGGCGACGCCCCTGAGCACGATGTCGCGGTCGGTGAGCACACCGAACAGATCACAGTCGTACGCGACCAGGACGTCGCCGATGTCGTGCTCGCGCATCAGGCGCGCCGCATGCGCCACCGTGGTCATGGGCTCGACGGACGCGGTGTCCCCGGACATCACGTCCCGTATCCGCAGGGTCATGGCACCTCCCCGGTCGAGTGACCGGCCTGGACTTCCGTGTGCGCCGCGTAGCCCGCGTCGCCGGACATAAACCGGCGTTTGCCCGGGCGGGCCCCGACTCGCTTTGATGTGCCCGTCGTCGGCGGCCGTCGGCGGGAGCGGGGGACGGGCGGGGCATGGGGGACGGGCGGACGCCGCGGTGGCGGTTCGGGTGGCTGTGGGCGGCGTACGGGATCAGCACGTTCGGCACGCGGTTCGCCTTCGACGCGTTCGCGCTGATCGCGGTGCTGGTGCTGGACGCCCCTCCGGCCCAGGTGTCGCTGCTGGCGGCGGTGGGGCCCGCGGTCGGCGCGGTCCTGGCGGTGCCGCTCGGGCCCTGGGTGGAGTTCCGCCGCAAGCGTCCCGTGATGATCGTGACGGATCTCGTCCGGTGCGCGGTGCTGTTCAGCGTTCCCGTCGCGTATGTGCTCGACGCCCTCACCGTGGGCCAGCTGCTGGCCGTGTCGGTCACGGTCGCCGCGGCCGACATCACCTTCCACGCGGCGGTCGGGGCGTATCTGAAGGAGATCGTGCCGAAGGAGGATCTGCTCCGGGCGAACGGGCGGTTCGAGTCGACGAACTGGACCGCGACCATGCTCGGGCCTCCGCTCGGCGGGGCGGCGATCGGATGGTTCGGGCCGATGACGACGGTGGTGGCCGACGCCGTGAGCTATCTGCTCTCCGCCGGTGCGCTCGGCGCGGTCGGCGGCCAGGACCGGCGCCCGGTGCGCCCTGCCGCACAGACGCGCCTGCGGGCGGGCGACCTGCTCGACGGCTGGCGGTACATCCTGGCGAGTCCGGCACTTCGGCCGCTGTTCCTCAACACCGTCCTGGTCAACGGGCTGATCATGGCGTCCTCTCCCCTGCTGATCGTGCTGATGGTGGGTCCGCTCGGGTTCGCGCCCTGGCAGTACGGGCTCGCCTTCGCGGTGCCCTGTCTCGGCGGGCTGATCGGCGCGCGGCTGTCCCGGCGGCTGGTCGCCCGGTTCGGGTCGCAGCGGGTGCTGCGGGTCGCGGGGACTCTGCGGGCCTGCTGGCCGCTGGGGCTGGTGTTCGTGGGACCCGGCACGGCGGGGCTGGCGCTGGTCATGGTGATCGAGTTCGGGCTGATCACGAGTGTGGGCGTGTTCAATCCGGTGCTCGCCACCCGGCGGCTGGAGCGGACCCCGGCGGACCGTGTCGTCCGGACGCTGTCCGCGTGGTCGGCGACGAGCAAGGCGGCCATCGCCGCGCTGACCGCGCTGTGGGGGCTGCTGGCCGCCTTCACCGGCCCGCGCGCCGCGATCGGTGGCGCCGGCCTCCTGCTGCTGGTCACCCCGCTGCTGCTCCCCCGCCACGACCATGACGCGCCGCGACGGGACGAGCCGGCGCCCGCGCCGCTGCCCGCGGACGGAGCCTGACCGGCCTGGGTGGGGTGGTCCCCGCCCCGGCCCGCCATAACCGGCCCGCCGGTCTCGACGGCCTGCGTCGACGGCGTCGCAGCCGGTGGTCAGTCCGGTGGTCGGCGTGACGGCCGCCAGGGTGGCGGCGAGGGCGGTCGGACCGGGCGGTCAGACAGCCCCGGGGATCTCCTCGGTGACGCCGTTCAGCGGTGAGTCCGGGTCGGTGCCGTAGGGACGGGTGATGGCCTCGAGACCGTGACCGGCCGGTTCGAGGAAGTACACGCCGCGCCCGCCGTCGTTGCGGTTGATGCGGCGGGGGTGCTTGCCGTGCGGGTCGGCCTGGAAGGGGACGCCGGCGTCCACGAGCCGGGCGAGGATCGCGTCGAACTCCTCCTCGGAGACGAGGAACGCGTAGTGCTGTGCAGGGATGTCGATGTCGACGGTCGCGAAGTCCAGGGTGACGCCGTTGTCGGTCGTCACCGGGAGGAACATCCCGGCCGGTTCCCCGACCTCGAGGCCCAGGATCCGGGCGAGGAAACGGGCGGACTTCTCCCGGTCGCGGGTGAGAACGATGGTGTGGTTGAACTCGACTGACACGGTGCAATGCCTCCACGGGCATCCGCGGCGCCTCCATGCCTCACCCAGCCGGTGACCGACACGCGATGCCGCGCGGAAGAGCCTAGACACGGCGGCGGACGCCTGTCGAGCGGCCGAACGGCCGCGGAACGAGCCGGGACAACCGGCCGCCCGGCCCGTTCCGCGCCAAGGGCGCTGTGCGCTCGCGAAGGCCCGGGTCGGCGCACACCTGATCGCGAACGGCGCCTCACAGGGCCAAGTGCCGCTCGCCGCCCCTCAGAGCGATGTGCCGTGGCCGCCCTCGGCCTCGAGGGCCTGGTCCACCCGGCCCGCCACCCAGGCCAGGAACTCCCGCACCGCCGCCCCCGGCAGCGCGAGCGCCGACTCCCTGGGGAGTTCGAAGCTGCGCAGCGCCTCCGTGAGCAGCGGTCGGAAGTCCGCCTCGGAGGCGGCGACGATCAAGGCCGCCCTGCGCTTGGCGAACCAGTGCCCCGTGCGGCAGTACACGACGGAGCGGCAGCCGTTGAGGACCCGGTTGTCGGCCGCGTGTCCCTCGCCCTGGGCGTGCTCGCGCACGGAGGCGCGGAGCGCGGTGAGGACGGCGGCCCGCCGGGGCGCCGCGATCACGTCGCGGACCGGCCTTCCATACAGCGGGAGGCCGGTCTGGTGGGCGATGGAGCGGTCGAGGACGTACCAGAAGGCGGGGGACTCCCGGGCGTCGTAGCTGACGCGCTCGGGCAGGGACGGTCCGGTGTTGAGGTCCATGAGGTACCCGGCCGCGTCGGACGGGCGGACGGCGAATGCGCGGGGGTAGACCACCAGTTCGAGTCCGGCGGCGGGGCAGTGCAGGGCGGGGTGGGCGAGCTTGCGGGCCAGTTCGGGCAGCGACCGGCGCGGGAGCGCGTCGTCCACCACCACCGTCACGTCCACGTCGCTGCGTCCGTGGCGGTAGTCGCCGAGGGCCAGGGATCCGACGGCCAGGACGCTCACCAGGTGCGGGCCGCACACAGCCCGGGTGCGGTGGACCAGTTCGTCCAGGTAGGAGCGGAGCACGAGCGGGACGGGCGTACGGCTCACGCAGTCCGCGGGTGTCAGTTCCACAGTTCGTCGCTGTCGCAGACCCGCGCCCCCATGTTGCGTTCCATCATCCGCAGTGCGGCGTCCGCCAGATCGGCGTGGATATGAGCGACCGCGTCACGCGGAACGATCACGTCGAGGTGCCGGATGTGCGCGTCCAGCGAGGAGTACAGGACGCACTGCTCCGTCACCTGGCCGCACAGCACCAGCCGGTCGATGCCCTGCTGGGCGAGCAGATAGCTCAGCGGGGTCTCGAAGAAGATCGAGTGCCGGACCTTGACGACGAAGAGGGAGGAGTCGTCCGGCCGCAACGGCTCCACGAGATGCGCGTACGGCCCCGCCAGGGCCTTGTCGAGCAGCTCCCCATGATGGGAGCGCCACTCACCGAAGTTGTCGTTGACGTAGATGACCGGCACGTCGCTGCGCCGCGTGCGTTCCAGCAGGGTGGAGACGACCGGTACGACCGACTCGGCGGACGGCAGCAGCAGCTCGGCGTCCGGATGGTCGTAGGTGTTGATCATGTCGATGACGATCAGCGCGGTCTTGCCCATGCCCTCAGGGTTCCACCTGCACAGGCGAGTCAGACATGGCACTGCAGCACCACCGGGGACAGCCATCAGGGCCGTCCGGCCCTACCACCGCCGGGTACGGTCGCCCACCATGGACGAATGATCCACAGCGATGGCTTCCGTGCGCTCGACCGGCAGGAGTGCCTGCGCCTGCTGGTCAAGGCGCCGGTCGGTCGCGTCGTCTACACCCGGCAGGCGCTGCCCGCGGTGCTGCCCGTCAATTTCTCCCTGGACACCGACTCCGCCGTGGTGCTGTGCACCTCCGCCGCGTCCGATCTGGTGCGGGCGATCGACGGGGTGGTGGTCGCCTTCGAGGCCGACGACTTCCACGCCGAGCGCCGGGCCGGCTGGAGCGTGGTCGTCACGGGCCGCGCGGCGGTGGTCACCGACCCGGCGGAGCACGAGCGTCTACTGCGGACCGGCCCCCGCTCTTGGATGCCGATGCAGGACGGTGTGTTCGTCCGGATCGACGCCGAGATGGTGACGGGCCGTGAACTCACGGGCGTGCCCGGCTGAACCACCGCTCGCAGGGCCCGGGGCCGTCGTGTCACTCGTGTGCCGTACGGTACGCCTGTGACCGCCTACAGCCCTGAGAACACCCCGGGCCGCCATGGCCCCACCGCCACCGTGGAGGCCACGCCCGGTGAGGTGGGCCGGGTGCGCACCGAGTACTCGCCCGCGCACGACGGCGACCCCGACCCCGGGGAGATCGTCTGGACCTGGGTGCCCTACGAGGAGAACGACGGCCGGGGCAAGGACCGTCCGGTGCTGGTCGTCGCCCGGGAGGCGGGCGGGACGTTCCTCGCGGTGCGGCTGTCCAGCAAGCGGCCCTCCGCCGGGCCGGCGGGCGGGGGAAGAGAAGCCCGGGAGTGGGTGCCGATCGGCAGCGGGCCCTGGGACCGGGCCGGCCGCGACTCATGGGTGGATGTGACCCGGGTGCTGCGGCTGCACGAGGAGGGCATGCGCCGGGAGGCGTGCGCCCTGGACCGTATGCGGTTCAATCTCGTACGTCAGCGGCTGCGGGAGCGGTACGGCTGGAGCTGATCGCCGCCGGCCCGGACAGCAGGTCCGCGAACCCCCGCTCGAAGGCGGCGCGGACCGCGCGGTCGCGGGTGCGGTCCAGGATGCCGAAGACGACGTGCTCGAAGGCCCCCGCGAAACGCCCGCCGGGCTCCAGATGGGTCCGGAACGCCGCTGCCACCTCGGCGGGGTCGTTGCGGAACACCCCGCAGCCCCAGGCGCCCAGCACCAGCCGCCGGTAGCCGTGGGCGGCCGCGGTCTCCAGCACCCGCTCGGCCCGTGCCCGCAGGGCCCCCGGCAGCTCCGGCGCGCGGTCCGGCGCCGATCGGTGGATGACGCCGGCGTTGGGCGCGGGCGAGGTCAGGAAACCGGCCGTGAACGGCTCGTCCAGGAGGCGGCCGCGGTCGTCGCGGAAGACGGGCACGGCCGGTGAGTGGATCACCCGGTCGGAGTAGAACGGGTCGCGGTGGGCGCGGTGGTGGTCGTAGAAGCCGGGGGCCCGCAGCAGGCAGGTGTAGAGCGCGGAGGACCGGCACAGAGCCTCTTCCTGGGCCTGCGCGCCGTTGAGGTAGCCGCCGCCGGGATTGCGTGCGGAGGCGAAGTTGAGGACGGCCACGGGGCCGCCGAGCCGCCGGGCGGCCTGAAGGCTGCTCTCCCCGGTGACCTCGAACCGGGTCTTGGCCGGACGGAAGGGCGGGACCGGGACCGGGGCGGGACCGAACATCCGCGTTCCGTCGGCCGCGGCCCCGATGGCCGCCGCGAGGGACACCTCGTGCCCACCGGGCGCCCGGTAGACCCCGGCCGCGACGACCTGCTCGGTCTCGCGGGCAATCCCCCGCAGGCGCGCGCTCACGGCGCCACCCCCGTAGCCGCCGTGAGCGCGCACCGCGCGTTCCCCCTCGTCGTGCTCATGCACGCATCGTGGGTGATGCTGGTGAGGCGGCGCAACGGAGTTTCCGCCCCTCGGCGGGCCCGCGCGGCAGGCGGGAAACCCCGGAAAACAGGGCTGAGGAAGGGATGACTGGACCGGGACGCCCCGCCAGGCGCCCTTGTGCGGGGCGGCGTCAAGGTTTTGGGTGGACAGGTTGCTGCCGGCCGGGAGGGTGGAACCTCCGGGCCGGTGACATGGTTGGAACCCCAGGAGGATCCCGACATGTCCGATTCGGCAGGTGGCTGTACGCAGCCGCACCCCGCCGTCACAGAAGCCGAGGTGGACGCCCTGGTGCGGGGCATCTGCTTCAAGACCGGACCGCCGCGCCGCCTCGGTGTCGAGGTGGAATGGCTCGTCCACGAGCTGCGGGACCCGCGGCTCCCCGTGTCACCCGAACGGCTCAAGGCGGCGTACGCCGCCGTGCGGACCGTGCCTCTGAGGTCGACGCTCACCTTCGAGCCCGGCGGCCAGCTGGAGCTGAGCTCGCCGCCCGCCGCCTCGCTGATGGAGTGCGTCGGTACCGTCTCCGCCGACCTCGACGCCGTCCGCGCGGTACTGCGCCGGGACGGACTGGCCCTCGTGGGCCTCGGTCACGACCCCTGGCACATGCCCCGCCGCTTCCTGCGCGAACCGCGCTACGACGCCATGGAAGCCTGTCTCGACCGCACCGGCCCCGCCGGCCGGGCCATGATGTGCACCTCCGCCTCCGTGCAGGTGTGCGTGGACGCCGGGTACGAGGAGCCCGGCTCCCTGGGCCATGTGCGGCGCTGGTGGCTGGCGCACCAGCTGGGCGCGGTCCTGGTCGCCGTTTTCGCCAACTCCCCCCTTGCGGGCGGCCGGCCGACCGGCTGGCTGTCCACGCGCCAGCTGCGCTGGGCGCAGATCGGCACGGCCCGGGCGGGCGGCCCCGTGCTGGACGCCGACCCGCGCGCCGCCTGGGCCCGGCATGTGCTGGACGCGCCCGTGATGTGCGTGCGGGACGGGGACGGTCCCTGGCAGGTGCCCCAGGGGCTGACCTTCCGGGAGTGGACCAGGTCCGGGATGCCGCGGCCGCCGACCTGGGAGGACCTCGACTACCACGCGACCACGCTGTTCCCGCCGGTCCGGCCGCGTGGCCATCTGGAGCTGCGCATGATCGACGCGCAGCCCGGCGACGACGGCTGGATCGTGCCGCTGGCCGTGACGGCGGCGCTGTTCGACGACCCGGAGGCCGCCGAGACCGCGTATCGGACGGTGAAGCCGCTGGCCGAGCGGACGCACGGCATACCGGCACCGCACAATCCGCTCTGGTGGGACGCGGCCCGCGTCGGACTCGCCGACCCGGAGCTGCGCGAGGTGGCCGCCGCCTGCTTCGAAGCGGCCCTGCGCGCGCTTCCCCGGCTCGGCGCGGTTGGCGAGATCGTCGACGCCGTCGAGGCGTACCGGGACCGCTATGTCGCCCGGGGCCGCTGCCCGGCCGACGACACGCTCGACGAGCTGCGGACGACGGCCCGCGCCGGGCACGCCCGCACCACGCCCACGCACGGGAAGGAGGCCCCCTCATGACCGACCCGGCCCTCGACGCCGAAGCCCTGCGCGAGCGCGCGGTCGCCTCGCTGGTCACCGCCCGGGACCGCACGACGCGGCTCACGAGCTGTGTGGAGGATCCCGATCTGACCGCGCAGCACTCGCCGTTGATGTCGCCGCTGGTGTGGGACCTCGCCCACATCGGCAACCAGGAGGAGCAGTGGCTGCTGCGGGCCGTCGCCGGCCAGGAGGCGCTGCGGCCGGAGATCGACGACCTGTACGACGCCTTCGAGCACCCGCGCGCGGAACGTCCGAGTCTGCCGCTGCTGTCGCCGCAGGAGGCCCGCGGGTACGCCGCCGACGTCCGCGGCCGGGCGCTGGACGTGCTGGAGGCCACCGCGTTCGACGGGACGCGGCTGACGGAGGCGGGCTTCGCCTTCGGAATGATCGCGCAGCACGAACAGCAGCATGACGAGACCATGCTGATCACCCATCAGCTCCGCCGGGGTCCGCAGGCGCTGACCGCGCCGGACCCGGAGCCGGCGCCGCTGTTCACGGGCCCGTCGGAGGTCCTTGTGCCGGGCGGCCCGTTCACCATGGGCACCTCGGACGAGCCCTGGGCGCTGGACAACGAACGGCCGGCGCACCGGCGGGAGGTGGCACCGTTCCACATCGACACCACTCCGGTGACGAACGGCGCGTACCAGGCGTTCATCGAGGACGGCGGCTACAACGAGCCCCGCTGGTGGACCGCCGAGGGCTGGGCCCATGTCCGCCGCACCTCCCTCACCGCACCCCTGTTCTGGCGCCGGGACGGCGGGCAGTGGCTGCGGCGCCGGTTCGGGGTCACCGAGGCGGTGCCGCCCGACGAGCCGGTGCTGCACGTGTGCTGGTACGAGGCCGACGCCTACGCCCGCTGGGCCGGGCGCCGGCTGCCCACCGAGGCGGAGTGGGAGAAGGCCGCCCGGTACGACCCGGCCGGTGACCGGTCGATGCGCTACCCGTGGGGCGACGCCGACCCCGGCCCCGAGCACGCCAACCTCGGCCAGCGGCACCTGCGTCCGGCGCCCGCCGGAAGCTATCCGGCCGGGGAGTCGCCGCTGGGGGTGCGGCAGCTGATCGGTGACGTGTGGGAGTGGACGTCGAGCGACTTCGCCCCGTACCCCGGCTTCCGGGCGTTTCCGTACAAGGAGTACTCGGAGGTGTTCTTCGGGCCGCGGTACAAGGTGCTGCGCGGCGGTTCGTTCGCCGTGGACCCGGTGGCCTGCCGGGGCACCTTCCGCAACTGGGACCACCCGATCCGGCGGCAGATCTTCGCCGGGTTCCGCACCGCACGCTCGGAGACCGTCTGATGTGCCGTCATGTGGCGTATGTGGGGCCCGAGGAGCCGCTGGGCGAGCTGCTCGTGCGGCCCCCGCACGGCCTGTACCGGCAGTCCTGGGCACCCCGGCGACAGCGGTACGGCACGGTCAACGCCGACGGCTTCGGTGTGGGCTGGTACACGCAGGGCGATCCGGTGCCGGCCCGGTACCGGCGGGCCGGGCCCGTCTGGGCGGATCTGTCGTTCGCGGATCTGGCCCGTGTGGTCCGCACCCGGGCGCTGCTCGCCGCCGTACGGGACGCGACGCTGTCCGGTGCCGACGCCGAGGCGGCGGCGGCCCCGTTCGCGGCCGGGACCTGGCTGTTCAGCCACAACGGGGCGGTGCCGGGCTGGCCGGGCTCGCTCGCGCCGCTGGTGTCGGCCCTGTCCGCCGAGGACGTGCTGTCGCTGGAGGCCCGTAACGACTCCGCGTTCGTGTGGGCCCTGGTGCTGGCCCGGCTGCGGGCCGGCGACGACGAGGGACAGGCACTCGCCGAGACCGTCCTGGAGGTCGCCGAGGCGGCCCCGGGGGCCCGGCTCAACCTGCTGCTCACAGGCGGCGACACCGTCACCGCGACCGCCTGGGGCGACACGCTGTGGTACCTCTCCCGGGCCGGCGGCGGCACCGTCGTGGCCTCCGAGCCCTACGACGACGATCCGCACTGGTGCGAGGTCCCCGACCGCACCCTGCTCGCGGCGAGCGGTACGGACGTCCTGCTGACCCCGCTCAAGGAGCCCGGCGACCGCCTGACGTCCGCCGACCCACCCGTACCTTCGAGGGAGCCCCTTACGTGAGTCCGTTCCGTCTGACCCGCACCCTGCCCGAGGACACCGCCGGCGCCGCCCTGCGCGCCGATGTCCTCGAGGGCCTGACGAGCAGCCCCAAGACGCTGCCGCCGAAGTGGTTCTACGACGCCCGCGGCAGCGAGCTGTTCGAGGAGATCACCAGGCTGCCCGAGTACTACCCGACCCGCGCCGAGCGTGAGATCCTGCGCGCCCGCGCCGGGGAGATCGCCGAGGCGTCCGGTGCCCGCACCCTGGTCGAACTGGGCTCGGGGTCCTCGGAGAAGACCCGGTATCTGATCGACGCGCTCACCGGCCTGCACACGTATGTTCCCGTGGACGTCAGCGAGAGCGCCCTGACGGGGGCCGGGCAGGCGCTGGCCGCGGAGCGGCCGGGGCTGGAGGTGCATGCGCTCATCGCCGACTTCACCGCCGGGCTGACGCTGCCCGGGACCCCGGGTCCGCGGCTGGTGGCGTTCCTCGGCGGCACCGTCGGCAATCTGCTGCCCGCCGAGCGTGCCGCCTTCCTCGCCTCCGTCCGCGCCCTGCTGGCCCCGGGCGACACCCTGCTGCCGGGCACGGATCTGGTGAAGGACGAGCGGGTGCTAATCCGGGCGTACGACGACGCGGCCGGGGTGACGGCCGCGTTCAACAAGAACGTCCTGCACGTCATCAACCGGGAGCTGGGCGCCGACTTCGATCCGGACGCCTTCGCGCATGTCGCGCTGTGGGACGCCCGGAACGAGTGGATCGAGATGCGGCTGCGCTCCCGTACCGCGCAGACGGTGAAGATCCCCGCCCTGGAACTCGCCGTGGATTTCGCGGCGGACGAGGATCTGCGCACCGAGGTGTCCGCGAAGTTCCGGCAGGAAGGAGTGCGCGAGGAGCTGTCGTCCGCCGGGCTGGAGCTCACCCGGTGGTGGACGGACGGGGAGGGGCGGTTCGCCCTGTCGCTGAGCATCGCCCGCTGAGCCGGGGGACGCTGAGCGGCAAGCTTCAGTCGAAGGCCAGGGCCTCGGTGATACGACGGGCGGCGCGCTCGGCCTCCGTGGCCGGGTCGGCGCCCGTGAGCACCTTCGTCATGTACTCCTTGATCGGGTTGTCCGCCTCGACCGCGCTCCACTGGGGTGTGATGGGGGTCGCCCGGCCCTGTGCGGCCCCGGCCGCCATGGCCGCGACCCCCTCCTCCCCCGCCACCGATCCGGCGAGGCCCGCCTTGTTGGGAACGTAGTCCATCGTGCGGGCCAAGTCGGTGTTCCAGCGGGCACTCGTGAGCGCGGCGACGACCTCCACCGCGTCGTCCCTGGCATCGGTGTTCGCCGGGACGACGAGGTCGGAACCACCGGTGAAGACGGCACCGGGCCTCTCGGCGGTCCTGCCGGGGACGGGGAAGTAGCCCAGCTTGCCCTTCAGGTCCGGATTCTGCTTGAGGATCGCCCGTGCCAGTCCCGGGACGGCCACGATCTGGGCGACGTCGCCTTCGGCGAACACGCCTGCCTGCGGCGGGTGTTCCTCGTCGGAGTCGACCGGTCCGTCGCCGAGTGCCTGGAGCCGGCGGTAGAAGTCCATGCCGCGCAGCGCCGCCGGGCTGTCGAGCGTGCCGCGCCATACGCCGCTGCGCTCGGTGGCGAGCTCTCCGCCCTCCTCCCAGATGAACCCGGCGAGCGTGTACCAGTCCTGCCCGGCCAGGTAAATGCCCTGGTCGCCGCCGGTGTTGAGCTTCTCGGTGACGGTGAGCCACTCGTCCCGGGTCGTCGGCGGGGCGGTGATGCCGGCCTCGCGGAAGAGGTCCTTGCGGTAGATGACGACGCGGTTGGCCGCGTACCAGGGGATGCCGTACTGCTGTGATCCCCACTTGCCGGGTTCGGCGAGGCCGGGGAGCCAGTCGTCGCGGCCCCAGTCGCGCAGGGACTCCAGGGTGAGGTCGAGCAGTCCGTCGCCCTCCGCGTACGTGGCGACCTGGGTGTTGCCGACCTCGATGACATCGGGTCCGTCCGGCGCCGCGGTCTCCAGTACCCTCTGCACCTTCTCGCCGATGCCGGTCCAGTCCTGGATGCGAATGTCGAGGTCGAGCCCCGAGTGCTCGCGCTCGAACTCCGCGGTGAAGCGGTTCAGATAGTCCTGCGAGGCGCTGTTCTGCATCACCCACAGCGTGACGGTGCGCCGTTCCGTTGTGCCGTCGGACAGCACTCCACAGCCGCTGAGCAGGGAGGCGCACACGCAGACGAGGGTTAACAGACGGCGTCTCACGAGGGACCTCTTTCTGTCTCGCGGACAGGGCGGGGCCCGACGTGGGGGGCGAGCCGAAGCTCGGGCGGGTGCCCAGCATCTTGGTACGGACCAACAAGTGAGTCAAGGCCGTCAGGCGGACGGTGCCGACGCCTCGCGCCCGGCCGCAGGGTAGGGCACGGTGGAGTGACGTGTGACACAGGCGGTGCGCCGTGCGGCCGGGCGGCCGCCCGGGAGAGGAGCAGCAGCATGTCGGACCACATCTACCGGGTCACGGAGATCGTCGGCACCTCGCCCGAAGGCGTCGACAAGGCCGTACGCAACGGCATCGAGCGCGCGTCGCGGACGCTGCGCCATCTGGACTGGTTCGAGGTGACCCAGGTGCGCGGCCAGATCGAGGACGGGCGGATCGCGCACTGGCAGGTGGGGCTGAAGGTCGGCTTCCGGCTGGAGGAGACGGGCTGAGCCCCCGGGTTCAGGTCCGTCCTTCGCGCTCCTGAGCGTCCTTCAAGTCCTCGGAGGGGGCCGTCCAGCGGGCCTGGACGACGGTGAAACCGGCCCGCCGGGCGTCCAGACAGACCAGTTCGTCGTCGTCCACGAGCATGCGGATCTCCCGGGTGCGGGCGAGGCGGCGCAGGATCGCCAGCTTGGTGTGCCGGGCGGGCCGCCGGTCGGCGTTGCCCCGCATGTACACCTCGCCCTCGGGCAGTCCCTGGGCGGTCAGCCAGTCCACCGTGTCGCGCCGGCAGCGCTCCGGCCGCCCGGTCAGATACACGATCTCGCACTCCCGCGCACTCTGCCGCACCAGCGCGACACCCTCGTCGAGCGGTGGATCCTGCGGAGCGGCGGCGAAGAAGGCGTCCCAGTCACGCGGCCTGCGCTCCAGGAACCTCTGCCGGTGCGTCGTGTCGGCGAGGGTGTTGTCGAGATCGAACACGGCCAGCGGCCGCTCGTCGCGGTCGGTCACACCCTCACCATAGACACTCCACCGGGCGGAGGAGCTTACTGCCTGCCCTTCCCCTGGTCACGGCCCCGGCGGCCGGTGTCCTCGTCCATCTCCGTCTCGGCCTCGATGCGCTCCTTGCGGACCTGCCCGCGCACCGTCTCGTCGGTCGACTTCTCCTCCGTGGTCATCCTGACCCGCTCCACCGGGACCGTCTCCGTCGTCACGACGGGCCGCTCCTCGTGCAGGGTGACCTCGTGCTCGGCCTCCGAGATGTCCGGGCCCGCCATGGCCTCGTCCCGGTTGGCGTCCGTGATCGGCTCGCGCTCCACGCGTACTTTCTCGTGGCGCACGGGCACGGTCTGCTGGACCTGTTCGGTGACCACGTACTTGCGCAGCCTGGCCCGGCCGCTCTCGCGCCGCTCGACGCCGACGTGCATCTGCTCCTCGGAGCGGGTCATCGCGTCGTCACGCGGTCCGGTGCGGGCTTCGCCGCGGCGACCTTCGGCGCCCGCGATCCCGGCCGCGCCCGCGGTCCCGGCCGTTTCCGTCTGGCCGGTGGTGCCCGGCTCTCCGGCTCCCCGGGAGGTGTCGCCCCGGCGCTCGGCCGTACCGGCCGCTCCCGCCGCTCCCGCCGCTCCTGCCGTGCCCGCGGCACCGGCGGTACTGGGCGTGCCCGGGCCTGCGGTCCGGTCACCCTGTGCGCCCTCTGCCGGCTCGGCCAGGACCGATTCCCAGTTGATGCCGTAGTACGCGTACAGGCGCTGCTCCTCGTCCACCGAGAGGTGGCCGCCCGCGTCGATGTCCACGTTGGGGGCATTCTTGATCTGGTCCTTGGGATAGGGGACCTCGAGGTGATCCCGCACCAGAGCGGCGTCACGGATGGGTACGAACGACTCGTTGGAACCGAACATGCCCGTTTTGACGGTCACCCACTCGGGGCGTCCGCTCGCGTCGTCGAGGAAGACGTGCTTCGCGTCGCCGATCTTGTTGCCGTCCCCGTCGTACACGGGGTGATCCAGAAGGATCGAGATCTCTTCGCGGGTGATCATCTTCCATCACCCTCCCTTCGGGGCTCGCTCCTCTCCGGTTCTCCTGATCAGCGCGCGGAAAACGGTACAGAAGCCACAAAAGGTGCTTAATTCTCCACCGTGCTCACGGATGCCCCGTCCGTGTCCACGGGCTACCGCTTGCCCGCCTTGCGCGCGGCGCGCAGCCACTCCTTGTTCATGCCGGTGATGGAGGTGAGCGGAATGCCCTTGGGACAGGCGGTCGCGCACTCGCCGGCCAGCGTGCAGCCCCCGAAGCCCTCCTCGTCCATCTGCGCCACCATGTCCAGCACCCGGGTCTCCCGCTCCGGCGCTCCCTGCGGCAGCACATTGAGGTGGTTGATCTTCGCGGAGGTGAACAGCATCGCCGCGCCGTTGGGGCAGGCCGCGACGCACGCGCCGCAACCAATGCACTCCGCGTGCTCGAAGGCGAGATCGGCGTCCGGCTTCGGCACGGGCGTGGCATGCGCCTCCGGCGCGGATCCGGTGGGCGCCGTGATGTATCCGCCGGCCTGGATGATGCGGTCGAAGGCCGACCGGTCGACCACCAGGTCCTTCACGACCGGGAAGGCGGACGCCCGCCACGGTTCGACGTCGATGGTGTCGCCGTCCTTGAAGGACCGCATGTGCAGCTGGCAGGTGGTGGTGCGCTCGGGTCCATGGGCGTCGCCGTTGATGACGAGCGAGCAGGCTCCGCAGATGCCCTCGCGGCAGTCGTGGTCGAAGGCGACCGGGTCCTCGCCCTTGAGGATGAGCTCCTCGTTGAGGGTGTCCAGCATCTCCAGGAAGGACATGTCGGGTGAGATGCCGTCCACCTCGTAGGTGGACATGGCGCCGTCGGCGTCGGCGTTCTTCTGCCGCCAGACGCGCAGGTTGAGCTTCATGCGTAGCTCCGCTGGGTGGGGTGGACGTACTCGAAGACCAGGTCTTCCTTGTGCAGGACGGGCGCCTCGCCGGTGCCGGTGAACTCCCAGGCGGCGGCGTAGGAGAACGCGTCGTCCTTACGGGCGGCCTCGCCGTCCGGGGTCTGGGACTCCTCGCGGAAGTGGCCGCCGCAGGACTCGGCGCGGTGCAGCGCGTCGAGGCACATCAGCTCGGCGAGCTCCAGGTAGTCGACGATGCGGTTGGCCTTCTCCAGCGACTGGTTGAACTCCTCGCCGGTGCCGGGGACCTTGATCCGCCGCCAGAACTCCTCGCGGATCTGCGGGATGCGCTCCAGGGCCTTGCGCAGCCCGGAGTCGGTGCGGGCCATGCCGCAGAACTCCCACATGAGTTCGCCGAGTTCGCGGTGGAAGGAATCCGGGGTGCGGTCGCCGTCGACGGACAGCAGCCGGTCGATCCGGGCCTCGGTCTCGGCCAGCACCTCCCGCACCACCGGGTGGCCGGTGGTCACCTCGTCCTGGTGCGGGTTGCGGGCCAGGTAGTCGTTGATGGTGGCCGGCAGGACGAAGTAGCCGTCGGCCAGGCCCTGCATCAGCGCGGAGGCGCCGAGCCGGTTGGCGCCGTGGTCGGAGAAGTTGGCCTCGCCGATCGCGAACAGGCCCGGGACGGTGGTCTGGAGGTCGTAGTCGACCCACAGGCCGCCCATCGTGTAGTGCACGGCCGGGTAGATCCGCATCGGCACCTCGTACGGATCCTCGTCGGTGATCCGCTGGTACATGTCGAAGAGGTTGCCGTACTTGGCCTCGACCGCCTTGCGGCCCATGCGCTTGATGGCGTCGGCGAAGTCCAGGTAGACGCCCTGGCCGCCGGGGCCCACTCCCCTGCCCTCGTCGCAGACGTTCTTCGCGGCGCGGGAGGCGATGTCCCGGGGCACCAGGTTGCCGAAGGACGGGTAGATGCGCTCCAGGTAGTAGTCGCGCTCGTCCTCGGGGATCCGGCTCGGCGGGCGGGTGTCGCCCTTGGCCTTGGGCACCCAGATCCGGCCGTCGTTGCGCAGCGACTCGCTCATCAGGGTCAGCTTGGACTGGTGGTCGCCGGTGCGCGGGATGCAGGTGGGGTGGATCTGGGTGAAGCAGGGGTTGGCGAAGTACGCGCCGCGCCGGTGCGCCCGCCAGACGGCGGTGGCGTTGGAGTTCATGGCGTTCGTCGACAGGTAGAAGACGTTGCCGTAGCCGCCGCTGGCCAGGACCACCGCGTCCGCGAAGTACGTGTCGATCTTCCCGGTGATCAGGTCCCGGGCGACGATGCCGCGCGCCCGCCCGTCGACGACGATCAGGTCGAGCATCTCGGTGCGCGGGTGCATCTCGACGTTGCCGGCGGCGATCTGCCGGCTGAGCGCCTGGTAGGCGCCGAGGAGGAGCTGCTGGCCCGTCTGGCCGCGGGCGTAGAAGGTGCGGGAGACCTGGACGCCGCCGAAGGAGCGGGTGTCGAGCAGTCCGCCGTACTCGCGGGCGAAGGGCACGCCCTGGGCCACGCACTGGTCGATGATCTCGACGGAGATCTGCGCGAGGCGGTGGACATTTGACTCGCGGGAGCGGAAGTCGCCGCCCTTGACCGTGTCGTAGAACAGGCGGTGGATCGAGTCGCCGTCGTTGCGGTAGTTCTTCGCCGCGTTGATACCGCCCTGCGCGGCGATGGAGTGGGCACGGCGCGGGGAGTCCTGGTAGCAGAACTGGACGACGCGGTAGCCCTGTTCGGCGAGCGTGGCGCCGGCCGAGCCGCCCGCGAGGCCGGTGCCGACGACGATGACGGTCTTGCCGCGCCGGTTGGCGGGGTTGACCAGCTTGGCCTCGAAGCGGCGCTTGTCCCAGCGCTCGTGGATCGGTCCGGCCGGGGCCTTGGTGTCGGCGACCGGCGCGCCGGTCGTGTAGTCGGTGTACGAGGTCATGGTCAGCTCACCACTCCGGTCATGACGCCCACGGGTACGGCGATGAAGCCGGCCGTGAGCAGCAGCGCGAGGGCATTGGCGGTGGTCCTGAGGGCGCGGTCGCGGGTGCGGCTGCCGGCGCCGAGGGTCTGGGCGGCGCTCCAGAAGCCGTGGCGGATGTGCAGGCCGACGGCGAGCATCGCGACGATGTAGACGACGTTGCCGTACCAGGTGGAGAAGGTGTCCACGACGTTCTGGTACGGCTTGCCGGTCTCGAAGCCGCCGGAGTGCACGGTGCCGGTGGTCAGGTCGAGAAGGTGCCAGACGATGAACAGCGCGAGGATGATGCCGCCCCAGCGCATGGTGCGCGTGGCGTAACTGGCGCGCGGCTTCTTGTGCACGTACTTGGTGGGGCGCGCCTTGATGTCGCGGCGGCTGAGCTGGTACGCGGAGACGGCGTGCGCGACCACGGCGACGACGAGGACGACGCGGACCAGCCACAGTGTCCACTCGTAGTGCATGAACGGTTCGCCGACCGTACGCAGCCAGTGGCCGTAGTGGTTGAACTCGCCGGCCCCGAAGAAGATCTTGAGGTTTCCGATCATGTGGGCGATCAGGTACAGCAGCATGATCAGGCCGCTGACCGCCATCACTGTCTTCTTGCCGACGGTCGAGTCCCACACGGTGCGTGCCATGGACGGCCGTCGGTCCGTCCGCGTTGCCAGAGCCATGGCACGAGACGCTAAGGCCGGAAGGCCCCATCGGTCCAAGACATGGTGCGGCTCAATTCGATAGGGGTTGCCTATGATGAGTCCATGCAGTTCCAGCAGCTCCAGTACTTCGTGGCCGTCGCCGAGACCCGGCACTTCACCCGGGCCGCCGAGCTGATGCACGTCGCGCAGCCGTCGCTGTCGCAGCAGATCAAGGTGCTGGAGCGGGAGCTGGGCGCCGATCTGTTCCAACGGGCGCGCGGGAACATCACGCTGACCGACGCGGGCGAGGCGCTGCTGCCGCTGGCCCGGCGGATCCTGGCCGACGCGGACACCGCACGGCACGAGGTGCAGGAGGTCGCGCAGTTGCGGAGCGGGCGGGTGCGGCTGGGGGCCACGCCGAGCCTGTGCACCGGTCTGTTGCCGGATGTGCTGCGCGCGTTCCACGACCGGTATCCGGGGGTCAGGCTGCTGATCGAGGAGGGCGGCTCGCACGACCTGGTGCGGGAGCTGGCCCGCGGCGCTCTGGACCTGGCCCTGGTCGTCCTGCCCCTGCCGACACCCTCCCCCGCGCTCACCACGGTGGAGCTGCTGCGGGAGGACCTGGTGGTGGTGTCCTCCCCGGACGTCCCCCGGCCGGGACGGGGTCGGCGCACCGTGCGTGTCGCCGATCTCGAGGGCGAACGGCTGGTGATGTTCCGGCACGGCTACGACCTGCGGGAACTCACTGTGGCCGCGTGCCGGGCGGAGGGATTCGAGCCGGAGTTCGCGGTGGAGGGCGGGGAGATGGACGCGGTGCTGGGGTTTGTGCGGGCGGGGCTGGGCGTCGCCGTCGTCCCCCGCATGGTGGCCGCGCGTTCCGGGCACGGGCTGCGGGTGACCCCCCTCGCCCGTCCCGGCCTGCACCGTGCCATCGCCCTGGCCCACCGCAGCGACGTGGCTCCGCCGCGGGCGGCCCGGGAACTGCAGCGGATGCTGCGGGAACGCTGAGGCGGGTGTGCGGGGGGTCTTCTTCGCCCCCGCCGCCCCTTCCCGTCCCGTCCCTGGGGGCTCCGCCCCCAGACCCCCTTCGCGCCCACGCGGCGGAGCCGCATAGCGGGCCACGACCGGCCCGCAGCGGCCGGACACCCGAGCCGCGAGTCAGGTCCCGTCCCAGGGGGCTTCGCCCCCAGACCCCCGCCCTCCCTTCGCGCCCACGTGACCGAGCCGCGAGTCAGGTCCCGTCCCTGGGAGCTTCGCCCCAGACCCCCGCCCTCCCTTCGCGCCCACGTGACCGAGCCGCGAGTCAGGTCCCGTCCCTGGGAGCTTCGCCCCAGACCCCCACCCTCCCTTCACGCCCACACGGCGAAGCCGCACAGCGCACCGCGAGCCGCGGGGCAGTACAGCTAGCCCGACGCGTCGACGAGGGTGAGTTCGTGGAGGCGGTCCGGGGGGCCTGGGCGGGCGTAGTACCAGCCCTGGGCGGTGTCGCAGCCGAGGATGCGGAGCTGTTCGGCCTGGGCGCCCGTTTCCACGCCCTCCACCGTGACCGCGAGGTCGAGGCTGTGGGCCAGCGAGACGATGCCCTCGACGATCTTCAGGTCGACGGGGTCGGCCGGGAAGCGCTGCATGCTCTGGGTGAAGGAACGGTCCAGCTTCAGGACGCTCACCGGGAGGCGGCGCAGGTTGGCCAGGTTGGAGTAGCCGGTGCCGAAGTCGTCGAGGGCGATGTCGACGCCCATCTCGGCGAGTCGGCGCAACGGCTTCAGCAGGTCGTCGTCGGCTCCGATCAGCGCCGACTCGGTCACTTCCAGGCACAGCGCGTCGGGGGCCACGCCGGTGCGCTCCAGGATCTCCACCGTGTCCTGGACAAGACCGGGATGGTTGAGCTGGCAGGGCGAGAGGTTCACGTTGATGCGCAGCGGGCCGAGCGATGCGCCGCCGTGGCGGTCGCGCCACTCGCGGGCCTGGCGCACGGACTGCTCCAGCACCCAGCGGCCCAGCGGCACGATGAGTCCCGTGTGCTCGGCGAGCGGGATGAAACGGTCCGGCGACAGCACGCCGTGCTGCGGGTGCAGCCAGCGCACCAGCGCCTCGGCGCCCCGGACGCTCCCGTCGCCGAGGTGCACCAGCGGCTGGTACTCGATGAAGAACTCACCCCGGTCCAGGGCCGTGGGGAGCGCCGTGGTGAGGCCGTGCCGGGTGATGGCGCGGGCGTCGGCCTCGGGGTCGGCGAGCTCGAACCGGTTGCCGCCCGCCGACTTGGCCCGGTACATCGTGATGTCGGCGCTGCGCAGCACCTCGGCCGCGCTGCGCTCCCCGGCCGGTCCCTCGACGATGCCGATGCTGCCGCGCACGGTCAGTTCCCGGCCGTCGACGCTGATCGGGGCGAGCAGCGCGTTCATGATGCGGGCGGCGAGCTCATCGACCGTGCGCTGGGTGTCCGGGCCGGTGGTCAGGGCCACGAACTCGTCGCCCCCGAGCCGGGCCACCATTTCGCCGGGCGCGGTGGCGCAGGCCTGGAGCCGGTCGGCGACCTCGACGAGCAGCCGGTCGCCGGCGGCGTGCCCGAGGCTGTCGTTGACGGTCTTGAAGCCGTCCAGGTCCAGGTAGCACAGGCCGAAGCGCCGGCCCTCGCCGGCGCCCAGCGCCTTCTCCAGGCGTTCGAAGAAGAACGTGCGGTTGGGCAGTCCGGTGAGTGCGTCGTGCGTGGCCTCGTAGCGCAGCCGGAGGTTGAGCAGCCGCCGCTCGGTGGTGTCCTCCATCAGGGCGAGCTGGTACTGCGGTGCGCCGTCGGTGTCGCGGAGCAGGGACACCGTCAGATTGGTCCACAGGACCGTTCCGTCAGGGCGGTGGAACGCCTTTTCCAGTTGGTAGTGCTCGCGCTGACCGCTGACCAGCTCCTCATAGAGCCGCCAGGTCTGCGGGGCGTCCTCGGGGTGGACCCAGTCCTTGACGTTACGGCAGCGCAGCCCCTGCTCGGACAGGCCGAACATGCGCCGCAGCGCGCCGTTGACCTGCAGGACGTTACCCTCGAGGTCGGCGATGCCGATGCCTATGGCGGCGCCCTCGAAGACGGCGCGGAAGCGGGCCTCGGTGGCGTGCAGCGCCTGCGCCACCACGCCCTGGGCCTCCAGCGCGGCCTGCGCGATGGCCTCCTGCTCGGCCAGCGTCCGCTCGCGCAGCGCCTGCGCGTACCCCGCGGCCATCGCGTGCTGGAGCCTGGCGCTGCGCGCCCTGAGGTCCTCGCGGTCGCCGTCCTCCCCGCAGTACAGGACGAGATAGGCGTCCACGCAGTCCAGGGTCCGGCTGAGCGCCTCCGGGTCGGTGCAGTGCGCCGCTACCAGGGCCGCGCCGGTCTCCTTGCCCGCATCCGCGTCGAAGGCCCTGGCCCGCAGCGCCTCGCTCAGCCGGCGGGCCAGCGGCAGCAGACGGGCCTCGAACTCCGGGCGGGTCGACGAAGTGGAGGTCACCGGGAAGACCGCCCGGCTCCAGATCGTCGCGAAGCGGCGCAGTCTGTCCTCCGGCCCGTCCGGCTCCGCGCTCACGCCGTACGCCCCACGCCCGCGAAGCCGGAGAAGGCGTAGGGATCCTCGTCCTCCGGTGCGGTGTCCGGCCGCCACTGCGGCATCGGCACCAGTCCGGGTTCCACCATGTCGTACCCCTCGAAGAACCGCGCGATCTCGTCGCGCGTGCGCATGATCAGCGGGTTGCGAATGTTCTGGTACACGTCCACCGCCCCCTCGGCCCGCTCCGGCGGCAGCGGGATTCCGTCGTACGAGGCATGGCTGAGCACGAGCATGCTGCCGGGCGCGAGTGCCTGGCGCAGTTCGGTCACCGCACCGTACGGGTCGTCCGCGTCTTCCACGAAGTGAAGTATGGCAACGAGAAGCAGCGCCACTGGCCGATTCAGGTCGATCTGTCGCCGCACTTCGGGGCTGTTCAGGATTTCCTGCGGTTTCCGGAGGTCGGCGGCGAGGATGTCCGCCTGGTCATTGCCCTCAAGAACTGCCTGGCTGTGCGCCACGGCCACCGGGTCGTGGTCGACGTACATCACGCGTGCGTCCGGGTTGGCCGCCTGGGCCACTTCGTGGACGTTGCCGAACGTCGGAATGCCGGAGCCGATGTCCAGGAACTGGTTGATGCCCTCGGCCGCGGCGAAACGCACCGCTCGCCGCATGAATGCACGGTTCGCCTGCATGATCTTGGGCAGCCCCGGCATGAACTCCATGGCCTTGCGGGCCGCTTCCCGGTCGACCTCGAAATTGTGCGAACCGCCCAGGTAGTAGTCGTACATCCGGGAGACGCTGGGCACCGTGATGTCGATGCTCCGGGGGGCCCAGGCGGGACGCTCCATTATCTCTCCAAGGCGTAGGCGATCCGGTGTTCGAACCGAGGCTACTGATCGCCCGCCAAGGGAGCGACCTGAAACGGAAATTGACCATCCGTTCCCGGTCACTGCCAGTGGCACGTGCCGCATATGCATACCCGCGTCCGTGACAAGAAGTGTCCGCAAAAATCCGGAGAGTGCGACAGGGAAGACGGCACAACGGTCCGCCCCTCCGCGGGCTGCGGAGGGGCGGACACGGGGCCGGCGTCATCCGGAGTGGACGACACCCTGGGGAGGTTGCTACTTCTCCGAAGCGCCGACCGGCTTTCCGTCGGGGCGTACGGCGTACCAGGTGCCGCCGACCCCCTGACCGTTGGTGTCGCCGGGGGCCTTGTCACCGGCGAAGGTGTAAATCGGCCAGCAGTTGATCGTCTGCTGCTCCGCGCCGTCCGGGCGGGTGAAGGTCATGTAGCCCTTCTTCTCGATGCCCTTGGTGTTCTTGAAGTCGACCGGCGAGACCACCGGCCACTTCTCCAGGCAGGCGCCGGTGCAGGCCGACACGGGCTTCGGCCAGGCCTCGTCCTTCATGAAGCGGTAGACGGTCATGCCGTTCTTGTCGACGACGATCTCGCCCAGTTTGGCGTCCTTGCGGGTGGACAGCCCGGCCTGGTCGGCCGCCCCCGCCTTCTTGCCCTCGGGGTTCAGCGCGTACCATTTGCCGCCCACGCCCTGGCCCTTGACGTCACCGGCGTTGACGTCCTTGACGTAGCGGTAGGCAGGCCAGCCGGCGATGGTGAGCTGCTTGGTGCCGTCGGCCCGGGTGACCTCGCCGAGCAGCGACTTCTCGATGCCCTCTCCGGCCGAGGCGTCGTCGGCGGGCACCGGCGGCCAGGTCTTGGCGCAGTCGCCGTCGCAGTTGGACTTGGGCGGTTCGGGGGTGTCCTGCTCGAAGCGGTACAGGGTCAGGCCGAGGTTGTCGGTCACGATCTTGCCCAGTTCGGCGTTGGTGGAGACATTCAGTTCGCCCGCGGTGTTGGAGGGGCTCGCGGCGGGCTGTCCGCCACCGCCCGCCTTGTCGCCGCCGCTGCCCGCGTTGCCGTAGCCCCCGGGCGCGGCCGTGGCACCCACGTTCTGGCTGGAGGCGGGCGGCGGGGCGTCCTGACCGCACGCCGTGGTCAGGGACAGCACCGCCGCGGCGCTCGCCACGAGTGAGGCGGTTCGCCAGGAGGTCTTCATCGTCAACTCCACATCATCGCCAGGGTCTTGCAGCGCCCAGTGTTCCGCCGCTCGACGATGGGTACGCACGGAAGCACGCGTTGTGTTCAATCGCGGCCCGGATTTCTTTCATTAACTCCTTCGGGGCAATCACCCCGATCCCGTGCGTGAGCGGGCGGCCGGCGACTCATGATCCTCGTCGTGCAACCACTCGTACCGACCCAATCCCGCTTCGCGGCACCCGCGTTGGCCGCCGTGGCGCTGGTCTGGGCGCTCGTCGGCGCACCCGGCGCGGCGGTGGCCGACGCCTGCGCGTACGCCTCGACGGGACCGGGCGGCACGGAGGCGGTGGCGGTCGCGGGAAGCCTCACCTGGACGGATCCCCCGCCCTGCGTACCGCTTCCCCCGTCCCCGACGCCCACCCCCACGCCCTCGCCGACGCCCCCGCCGCCTCCGCCGCCGCCTTCGCCCGAACCGACCCCACCTCCCCCGCCGAGCCCCAGCCCGACGCCGGAGCCACCCCCGCCACCCCCACCGGCGGCCCGTCCGGCACCGCCCCCGGCCCGCCCGTCACCGGCTCCCACGCCGCCGCCCGCGCCGCCCCCGCCGCCGCGCCCCGCGCCGCCGCCGGTCCCGGCGCCCCCCGAGCCCGAGCCGGAGCCGGAGCCGTCCATGACGCCCGTGCACTATCCGCCGTACCGCGCGGCCCCGGACCGGCGGCCCTCCGGCGGCGCCACGTCGCCGCTCACCTTCGTTCTGCTCATCACGATGCCCGCGGTGGTCGCCGTCGCCGCGCTCCGCCCGCGCTGACGCACGCACCACCCGGCCCAATCCCTTCTGGAGGCACCTCTTGCCGGAATGGCTTGTTCTCACTCTCGCGATGCTCGCCGCGTGCGTCGTCGTGGTGGTCATCACCCTTGTACGGCACCGCAGGGCGTCCGACGACGAGGACCCCAGCGAGACCCCGGACGTCATCGAGTACATGACCATGTGGATCGGTGTGGTGTACGCCATCGTCCTGGGTCTCGCCATCGCCGGCGTCTGGGAGGGACGCAGCGCCGCCCAGGAGCACGTACGGGCGGAGGCGGTGGCCCTGCACGAGATCGCCGAGCGGGTACGGGTCTACCCCGCCGAGGTGCGCGACCGCATCCGGGACGATGTCAACGCCTATGTCGGACACGTCGTCACCACCGAGTGGCGGACGATGGCGAAGGACGGCAAGGTCACCGAGCGCGGCACCGAACTGCTCGACCGGGTCCGCCGGGACGTCACCGACTACGGGCCGCGGACGGACTTCGAGGCGCAGGCCTACCAGCCGCTGGTGGACCAGGTGGCCGCCGCCGACGAGTCGCGCAGCGCGCGGGCCGAGTCGACCGGGGAGACCATGCCGGGCGTGGTGTGGTTCGGGCTGGTGGCCGGTGCCGTCGTCACCATCGGGATGATCTTCGCGCTGCAGATCCGGCGCACCCGCCGGGAGATGGTCCTCGCCGGGCTGTTCTCCGCGCTGATCGCCTTCCTGCTCTTCCTCATCTGGGACTTCGACGCCCCCTACAGCAGGGGCCTCGGCGCCTCGGCCGATCCGTTCCTGCGGCTGTTCCCGGGCATCGACGGCTGAGCACAGAGCTCCGCCCCGGATCCGGGGGGATCCGGGGCGCGGCCTTTCGAACACGGAAACGGGACCGAGGGGGGACAGCGGCTCAGATCCGCTTCTCGGTGCGGCGGCGCATCCAGAAGACACCGCTGCCGGCGAGCGCCGTGGCCACCAGCGCGCCGCCGATCGCCATGTCCGTCGGGGTGGCCCCGCTGGTGCTGCTGCCGCCGATTCCGCCGCGGACACCGCCGATGACGGTGAAGGCGGCCGGGCGGGTCAGGCTCCTGCCGGAGCAGTGGACCGTGATGTCGTAGGGACCGGGGCGCGCGTCCTGGTCGACGGTGGCGGTGCCCCTCGAGGTGTCGTTGCCGCCGTGGATGGGCGTCAGTTCGGTTCTGGGGAACGCGTTGGAGGTCGCTGTGCCGCCGTTGGGGCAGCCGTCTACCGTGATGGTCAGCTGGCCGCCGCGGGCGATGACGCTGGGCAGGGCGACGATGTTGGACGGATTGGCGGCCCGGCCGTCGTCCGCGACGGCCGCCGGGGCGGCGAGCCCGAGTACGGCGACCGCGGCGCCGGCGGCCGCCAGGGCACGTGAGTTACGCATGTGATCCTCCGCGGAAGACGCCCCGGGTCCCGTCCCCGGTCCGATCGGCGAGAAAGCGTCTCCCAGAAAGACCCTCAGATGCCGTGCGCGGCCCCGCATTTCGGGAATGGTCCGTACCGGTGAGGAACGCCCCTCGGGGACCACCGCGCCAGGGACATCGCCGCAGGTCACGGACCGTCAGAAAATCTTCGTCGCCCCGCACCCCGGATGGCGCACCTCACCCCGCCGGCGCCACCCGTTCGCCGCCGCCCCGTCGCCGGTCGCGCTCGCTCCGCCTAGCGTTTTCGTCATGCGCGAGTGGTACGGCGACGGCCGTGTCGAGAGGGGAAGGCGAATGTCTGCTTTCGAGCCGGACGAAGCCGAATGGGAGGCGCGGCGGAAGAGACGCGCCCCGTGGGGCGTGATAGCGCTGGTCCTGCTGACCGGCCTGGCGCTCATCCGCAACGGCTCGGGGGAGTTCGACGTGGGCCCGCCGCAGCCGGCCGGCGCGGCCGCCGCGGACAGCACCCCCGCCATCGTGACCGAGGCGGTGACGGCGCTCCCGCACGCGGTTCCGGACCGGGTGCGGATCCCGGCGATCCAGGTGGACGCGCCGGTCATGCCGGTGGGTCTGGACGTGGAGGGCTGGGTGGACGCGCCTCCGCCCCAGGACCCGAACCTGGCGGGCTGGTTCACCGGTGCCGTCTCTCCGGGTGAGAAGGGCACGGCGGTGGTCGTCGGCCATGTCGACAACGCGCAGGGGCCGGCCGTGTTCTACGGGCTCGGGGCGCTGAAGAAGGGGAGCCAGGTCGAGATCGCGCGGAGGGACGGCAGGACCGCCGTGTTCGAGATCTACGGCATCGAGGTCTTCGCGAAGAACGACTTCCCCGGCGACCGGGTCTACGCCTCCAAGGGGACCGCGGAACTCCGGGTCATCACCTGCGGCGGCGGTTTCTCCCAGCAGAACGGCTACGACGGGAACGTCGTCGTCTTCGCCCGCCTGGCCGAGGTCCGCTGAGCGGCCCCCGTCCGGGCGGGCGGGGAGCGCTCAGAGGTACTGCCGCCGAGGCACGGTGATGTGATAACCGGAGTCCAGCAGTTCGGGCAGATAGTCGCGGAGGGCCCGGACGCTTTGGGAGCGGTCGCCCCCGGCATCGTGTGAGAGCACCACGACGCCGGGGGCGGCGCCGTTCTCGACCCGCTCGATGATGGTGTCGGTGCCCGGGGTGGCCCAGTCGAGGGTGTCGACCGTCCAGGCCATCGGCTCCATGCCCAGTTCGGCGCCGAGTTGGAAGACGGCGCGGTTCCATGCGCCGTAGGGTGCGCGGAACCACTCGGGGCGTTCACCGTAGGCGTTGTCGATGATGTCGCTGGTGCGTTCCATCTCGGAGCGGATCCGGCGGCGGCTGAGGCGGGTGAGCAGGGGGTGGCTCCAGGTGTGGTTGCCGACCACATGCCCCTCGTCGGCCATCCGGGCCAGCAGGTCCCGGTGCGCGGTGGCCATCTCGCCGCACACGAAGAACATCGCGCGCACGTCGTAGCGGGCCAGGGTGTCCAGGATGTCCGGAGTGTAGCGGGGGTCGGGTCCGTCGTCGAAGGTCAGCACCATGGTGCGACCGCGTCCGGACACCCGCAGCAGGGGTTCCCTGCGCACCGGCGTCCTGGCGGGTGTACCGCGCGGCGGGCCATAGCCGGTCAGGGGCCTCAGCCGGTACTCGGAGGGGCTGAGCGGACGGCGGGCGGCCTGGGCGCCGGCGGCGGGCGGCGCGGCAGGTTCGGCCCGGTTTCCAATGCCCGGCGCGAGCGCCGCGGCGACACCTGCCGCGCCCAGGGTGGCGGCGCCGGTGAGCAACGCCCGCCGCCTGGTGAGCAACTGATCCTTCTTCATGACTCATCAGTCGCCCGAAGAAGGGCCGACGCACCTCAGCGACACCGGTGCGGCGGCATGATTTCACCCGTCCGGCGCAGTGCGGGGCGGTGGAACGGCGGGGGCGTCGCGGGCGGCCCGGCTGCGGGCGTCGGCGTACGCCTCCGGTCTGGCGCGGCGTCAGGTGGCGCTGCTCGCCCTCCTGTACGTGCAGCCGGTACCGGCCGGTGAGGGTCGTGCCGTGGTTCCGTAAAGGTGCTGCCGGGGTGACGCGTGGTGGCTTCCGTCGGCGGTGCGGCGGCGGCATCATGATCGGCCGTCAGCCGTTTGCCGATCGTGAAGAGGTGAGGCGCGTGGGCCGACTCCGTATGGGCGAGGGGATTCTTCGCCGCAAGCCCATCGAACACATCGAGGGGACGGAGGTCGGCGAGGGCACGCGGCTGGAGCGCACCCTCGGCCTGTGGCAGCTCACCGCGATCGGTGTGGGCGGCATCATCGGTGCCGGCATCTTCACGCTCGCGGGAACGGTCGCCAACGGCACGGCGGGGCCCGCGGTGCTCCTCTCGTTCCTCATCGCCGGTGTCGCGAGCGCCGCCGCCGCGCTGTCGTACGCCGAGTTCGCGGGCCTGATCCCGAAGGCCGGTTCGGCCTACACCTACGGGTACGCGGTGCTCGGCGAATTCGCCGGCTGGTTCATCGGCTGGGATCTGCTGCTGGAGTACACGGCGATCGTGGCGGTGGTCGCGATCGGCATCTCCGGCTACTTCAGCTTCCTCATCGACGAGCTGGGCGCCAATGTCCCGGCCTGGATGCTCGGCGCGCCCGGTACCGGTGACGGTCATCGCGTCGATCTGTTCGCGCTGCTGCTGTGCCTGCTGATCGCCTTTCTGCTCAACCTCGGCATCAAGAACGCGGCCCGGTTCGAGACGGTGGTCGTGGCGCTGAAGGTGCTGGTCGTGCTGCTGGTGATCGCGGTGGGGGTGTTCCACATCGAGACGGCCAACTACAGCCCGTTCTTCCCGTTCGGCGTGGGCGGGGCGTTCACCGGTGCGGCGACGGTGTTCTTCGCGGTGTTCGGCTACGACGCGATGTCGACGGCGGCCGAGGAGTCCAAGGACGCGCAGCGGCACATGCCGAAGGCCATCATCTACTCGCTGATCATCTCGATGGTCCTGTACGTGGCGGCCTGTCTGGTGCTGACGGGCATGCAGAACTACAAGGACATCGACCCGGAGAGCGGCTTCTCCACCGCCTTCAAGTCGGTGGGTCTGGGCGGGCTGGCGGACCTGATCGCGGTGGGCGCCATCATCGGCATCCTTACGGTGATGTTCACGTTCATGCTGGGTGTCACCCGGGTGTGGTTCGCCATGTCGCGGGACGGTCTGCTGCCCCGCTGGTTCGCCAGGACCCACCCGACCCGCCATGTGCCCACGCGGGTCACCTGGATCGTCGGGGTGGCGTCGGCCGCCATCGCGGGGTTCCTGCCCATCGGCGAGGCGGCCGAACTCACCAACATCGGGATCCTGCTGGCGTTCACGGTGGTGTGCACGGCGGTGATCGTGCTGCGTTACCGGCAGCCGGAGCTGCCGCGCACCTTCCGTACGCCGTGGATGCCGGTGGTCCCGGCGGTGGGCGTGGTCTTCTCCATCTGGCTGATCACCTTCCTGCAGTGGCAGACCTGGGCCCGGTTCGCGGTCTGGTTCCTGCTGGGCCTGGTGATCTACTTCGGCTACTCCTACCGGCGCTCGGAACTGGCGCGGCGGTGACGCGAGCCGGGCGGACCTCGCACCTACTCCCCCATCACCAGGCCGTCCTGCGCCGCGCCCCGGCTCAGCACCACCGTCCGGATCCGGTCGCGTACCGACTGGACCTCGGCACCCCGGGCGAGCGCCTGGCTGAGGTTGATGACCCGTCCGGCGTCCACGTCGAAGAACTGCGGGACGAACTCGGCCCGGGTCACCTCCCAGCGCCCGCCGGGACGCTTGGGCGGGGCGAAGGTGAAGCGGCCCAGGGTGGACTGGTTGCCGCGCGAGTCCTGGATGCCGTCGTGGTTGGTCATCTCGCCGGCGATCTGGTCGCCCATGCCGTAGATCACCCAGGTGCCGTTGACCTTCTCGTAGGCCTGCGGGACATGGGCGTGGGTGCCGAGGATGAGATCGATGTCGGGGCGGCCCTGGGTGTTCGACGCGGTGAGCGAGCGGGCCAGCTCGGTCTGCCGCTGGTCGGGGGCATCCTGCCATTCGGTGCCCCAGTGCAGGGAGACCACGACGACATCGGCTCCGGCCTGCCGGGCGGCCCGCGCGTCGGCGATGATCCGCGCCTCGTCGACGAGGTTGACGGCCCACGGCTGGTCCGGCGGCAGCGGGAGGCCGTTGGTGTCCTGGGTGTAGGCGAGGTGGGCGACGCGCGCGGCACCCGCGCGCAGCACGGTCGCCGTACGGGACTCCTCCTCGCTGCGCGCCGACCCCGCGTGGCGTACGCCGGCCCGGTCGAGGGCGTCCAGGGTGCGGCGGATGCCGGCCGCGCCGTCGTCGAGGGTGTGGTTGGAGGCGGTGGAGCAGCCGTCGTAACCGGTCGCGGCCAGGCCCTGGGCCACTTCGGGAGGGGACTTGAAGAGGGGGTATCCGGTGTAGTCGCCGTCGGCTCCGTAGATGGTCTCCATGTGGCACAGGGCGACGTCCGCGGGGGCGACCACGGAGCGGATACCGGAGAGCATCGGCCGGAAGTCGTATCCGGTGCCGCCGGCGTCGTACTGGGCGCGTTCGATGATCGAGGCGTGGGGCAGCACATCGCCCGAGGCGACCAGGGTGAAACCGGGCTGCGCCGTGGCGGAGGGGGCCGGATGCCCAGGTTCCGGTGGTCGGTGGTCACGTGCCTGGCAGGCGGCGCCCGCGGTGAGGACGACGGTCAGGGCCAGGGCCACCTGCCGGCTGCGTGTGATCATCACTTCACCCCGCGCTGTAGTCGCATGTGCGGTAAGTCGTATTTGTGGATAAACAGGTAAGAAGCCGCATCTGGCCCTGGGCTGTTCCGACACGCTCTTTAGGCCGTCCGGCGTGCGCGAACGGCCTCCTCGACCCTTCCTCGACCGTTCGTCGAACCGTTCGTCGACGCGATCGACCGTCCGTCGCACGCTCCTGTGCACGCCCTGTCCCCCGGGGGACGCCGTGCGCTGCCATACGGCCATGACGGCCGGAATCACACTCACGAACGGGACGACCGCCGAGCACGAGCTCGCCGCACTGCAGCGCGAGCACGGCCGGCCCCTCTTCGCGCTGCTGCTCCGGCTCTGCGACGGGGACCGGCAGCGTGCGGAGGATCTGGTCCAGGAGACGCTGGTACGCGCCTGGCAGCACCCCGAGGCCCTGCGCGCGCAGGACTTCGACTCGGTGCGGCCCTGGCTGCTCACCGTGGCCCGGCGGCTCGCGATCGACGCGCGACGCGCCCGGCAGGCCCGTCCGCCCGAGGTCGGGGACGCCGTACTGGAGAACGCGCGGGTGATCTCCGACCACGCCGAGCGGGCCGCGGCGACGCTCGATGTCCGCGAGGCTGTGAAGACACTCACTCCGGAGCACCGTGACGTCCTGGTGCTGGTGTATTTCCAGGGGGCGAGTGTGGCGGAAGCCGCGGCGGCCCTCGGAATTCCGCCCGGTACCGTGAAGTCCCGCGCGTATTACGCGCTGCGCGCCCTGCGCCGGGTGCTTCCCGGATACGCCTCCGACATGCGGTGAAACCGACCGCCGAGTCAAACCTCCGTAAAGCGCCTTGCCGATGACCCCGGTTGAGTAATCGGCTGTCCTCATCCGTGTTCCGGACCGGGGGCCCGGATTCGGGCGACGTCGCGCATTGCACCGGAGGAAGGCAGGAAGGGATGCTGCACAGAGGTCGAGAGAGCAGGGACGGCGCCGGAGACGGTGAACTGACCGTCCCCATGGCCTGGTTGTACGCCGAGTACATCGCCGACGAGCTGCTGCGCAGCGGCGATCTCATGCCGCCGACGTCCTTCGAGTTCCGGGCCGGCCGGGACGCGCTGGCGCTGACCGTCTTCCTGTCCGACACCGACGGCGAGCTGTCCGGCATCCGGGTGGTCACCCAGCTGGAGACCTGGCTGTCGCTGACCGCCTACGACCAGCCGTGGCAGGAATGGGTGCAGGGGCGGCTGGCCGACCTTGGCGCGAACGCCGCCGCGTCCGGCAGCTCCACGCCGGATCCGGACCTGGAACTGGCCCGGGAGGCCTGGCGCTGGCTGTGCGAGACGGAGCTGCTCGCACCCGATCTCAACGCGGTGCCCGGCGGCGGCGCAGTGGCCGGTGAGGACGAGGGACCCAAGGTGTGGACGCCGGCCTGGCAGCTCGGGCTGCCGCTCGGCCACCTCGCGATCCACCTTTTTTAAGATCCCGGGAAATCCGACCAATCCACGGGCCCGAGGGCTCCGAATCCTTTGGTCACGATTCGGCATGCGACTTGAGTGATTCGGTCACCCGGTCCGTACCGGTGGGAGCAAGGAGTAACCCCACCCGCACCCAACGGCACGAGGATTCGGCATGAGGTCCCTGGAGAGGCATCGCGACGTCGGCGCCTACGCGCTCGGCGTGCTGGACGAGGCGGAGGCGTTCCGCTTCGAGGACCACCTCATGGAGTGCCCCAGCTGCGCTGTCCAGGTGACCGAATTCGGCCCTGCCGCACGCCAGTTGCTGTTGTACCGGAGCGCCACCCCGCGGATGGTGAGCCCGATGGCCAAGCCGGGCCCGAGGATGCTGGACCGGCTGCTGTCCCAGGTCGCGGCCCGCAGGCGCGCGGGGCGCCGCCGGATGCTGCTCGCACTGGCCGCCTCGGTGGTCCTGGCGGTCTCCGGACCGGCGATCGCGGTGATGGCCGAGGACGGCGGTGAGGACGCGGTGAGCATCGAGGCGACCGACGAACGGTCCGGGGTGTGGGCGGAGGTGACCACGGAGGACAAGGCCTGGGGCAGCCTTCTGGAACTGAAGGTCAAGGACGGCGCGGGGCCGCGCGCCTGCCATCTGGTGGTGATCGGCCGGGACGGCTCCGAGGAGATGGTGACCAGCTGGAACGTGCCGCATCACGACGCCCGCCCCAACACGATGCCCGGCGGCTCGGCCATGCACCCCGAGGAGATCGCCCGCTACGAGGTACGGACGTCGGACGGCGAGCACCTGGTCACGCTGAAGCCCCGGTGAGCGTTCCGGCCCGGTGGCTCACTTCAGCAGGCGGGAGAGCCTGCGGTCGGCCAGCGGCTTCCCACCGGTCTGGCAGGTCGGGCAGTACTGCAGCGAGGAGTCGCTGAAGGAGACCTCGCGGATGGTGTCCCCGCACACCGGGCACGCCTCTCCGGTACGCCCATGGACCCGCAGACCGCTCTTCTTCTCGGCCTTCAGCCGTCCGGCCGCGATCCCGCGCGAGCGTTCCACCGCCTCGGTGAGGGTGGTGCGCAGGGCCGCGTACAGGCGGGAGGTCTCCTCCGGCGTGAGGGAGCCGGCCAGTTTGTACGGGGACATGCGGGCCGCGTGCAGGATCTCGTCGCTGTAGGCGTTGCCGACGCCCGCGATCAGGCTCTGGTCCCGCAGCGCGCCCTTGAGCCGGCGGCGTTCCCCGGACAGCAGGTCCGCCAGGCGCCGCTCGTCGAAGTCGTCGGCCAGCGGGTCCGGGCCCAGCCGGGCGATGCCCGGGACCTCCCCGGGGTCCGTCACGACGTACACCGCGAGCCGCTTCTGGGTGCCCGCCTCCGTCAGGTCGAAGCCGGCCCCGGTCTCCAGCGCGACGCGCAGCGCGAGGGGCCCCTTGCCGGGGCGGGGCGGCCCGCTGGGCAGGCTGTCCTTCCAGTGCAGCCAGCCCGCGCGGGCCAGATGGGTGACGAAGTACGGCCCGCCGTCCGTCTCCAGGGCGAGGAACTTGCCGTACCGGTGCACGGCGGTGACCTCGCGGCCCTCGAGGGCCGTGAGCGGAGGGTCGTAGGTCTTCAGGACGCTGATCGCCACGGGCAGCGCCCGGACGATCTCATGACCGGCCAGGTGCTCGGAGAGGAAGTCCTTGAGCGCCTCGACCTCGGGGAGTTCCGGCATACGTCAAGAGTGCCACCGTCGAGAGTGCCACCGGTGGCCGCCGGGATCAGGCGGGATCGGTGCCCTTGCCCACCACGAACTCGCTCCACACGCACTTGCCGCCGCCCCGCGCCTCCACGCCCCAGGCGTCGGCGAGCATCTCGACCAGGAGCAGGCCCCGGCCGGAGACGCCCGACTCCCCCGCCTCGCGGCGCCGCGGCAGGGCGCTGGAGGAGTCCTCGACCTCCACGCGCACCCGCCGGTCGGTGCCGGTGAGGAGCCTGAGGGTGACGACCGCCGTGCCCTCGGTGTGCATCAGGACGTTGGTGATCATCTCGTCGGCGACCAGTTCGATCTCGTCGGCCCGGTCCTGGGCGCCCCATGCGCTCGCCGCCGCGCGGATCATGCGCCGGGTCTCCGAGAGCGCCCTCGGGTCGCCGGGCGGCACATGCTGCTTGATCCGGCCGCCGGAGCGGGGGCTGTCCAGGGGGCGGCGGCGCAGCAGGAGCAGCGCCACGTCGTCCTCGCCGCCGCGTTCGTCGGCGACGTCGATGAGCCGGTCGGCGAGCTCGCGTACGTCGTCGGGACCCACGGTGATCAGGTCGCACAGGGTCCGCATGCCGTCGTCGAGGTCGGCGCCCGGCTCTTCGACGAGGCCGTCGGTGCACAGCAGCAGGGTGTCGCCCACGTCGAGTTCTATCGTGCCGACCGGGTAGTCGAGCCCGCCGAACTCCGCCGACAGGCCGAGCGGCAGCCCGCCGGGGACGGCGACGCGGTGGCAGGAGCCGTCGGTGCGGCGCACCAGTGGGTCGATGTGCCCGGCCCGCACCATCTGGACGACGCCCGTGGACAGGTCGGCCTCGGCGTAGAGGCAGGTCGCGGAGCGGTCGGTGTCGAGCTCGTCGAGGAAGACGGAGGCACGGGCCATCACCGTGCTCGGCGTATGGCCCTCCGCGGCGTAGGCGCGCAGCACGATGCGCAGCTGGCCCATGACGGCCGCGGCGTGCGTGTCGTGGCCCTGGACGTCGCCGATGACGGCGCCGACCTTGCCTCCGGGCAGCGGGATCAGGTCGTACCAGTCGCCCCCGATGTCCCGCCCGAAGCTGCCGCCGACGGAGGCGGCCCGGTAGCGCACGGCGAGGTCGGCGCCCGGCACGCTGGGGATGGTGCGCGGGAGCATGGCCTGCTGCAGGCTCTGCGCGAGGTCCATCTCCTGCTCGTAGAACATCGCGCGTTGCAGGCTCTGCGCGATGCTGCTGCCCAGGGCGACGAGGATGTTGCGCTCCTCGGCGGAGAAGCCGCGCCGGTCGCTGTAGAGCAGGCCCATGGCTCCGATCGGGCGGCCCTGGACGATGAGCGGCAGATAGGCGGCCGAGGTGATGTTCAGACCGGCGAGGCCCTGCCAGAGCTTCGGGTAGCGCTCGGCGAACTCCTCCGGTGACTCGATGAAGCGCGGACCGAGGGTCCGCACCGCCTCGCTCATCGGGTAGGGCTCGTCGATCCCGGTGATCCGGGTGCCCTCGACGAAACTGCCGTCGGGTCCCTCGGCGATGAGCCGGATCCGTCCCGCCTCGACCAACCCCATCACCAGGCTGGTCGCCCCCAGATGGGTGAGTCCGTGGGTGTCCTTGAGGGCGTCGATGACCTCGCGCACGGTACGGGCGTGGGCGAGGGCCGCGGTGGTCAGCTGGACGATGTTGGTCTGCCGGCGGCGGGCGTCCTCCTGCTCGGCCTCGGCGCGCCGGGCCTCCGTGTCGCTGAGCTCCTCGGTGGCGTCCCGGACGATGCCGATGATGCCGATGATGCGGCGGGGCCGGCCCGTATCGTCCCGGCGGATGTAGCCCTGGGTGTGGGCCCAGCGCAGCGTGCCGTCGCGGCGCCGGATGCGGAAGTAGGCGCCGTAGTTCTCGCTCCCGTCCTTCAGCGCCTGCGAGACGACGGCGTCCAGCCGTCGGGCCTCCCCGGGCGGCACCCGCTTCGCCAGGGTCTCGGGATGGTCGTCGTATTCGTCCGGGCGCAGGTCGAAGATCTCGTGCGCCTGGGCGTCCATCTGCATCAGCCCGGAGTCCAGGTCCCAGTCGAAGCTACCCATGCGGTTGAGCACCAGGATCGGATCCGGGTGGGCCGGCCAGTCGTCCGGGAGTGACAGGGGGCTCGCTCCCCGATCAGCCATGGGCCCACCTTTTCAGGATTCGTCCGATTCTTCGACCGCAGAAGGCGTGCCGCCCGCTTCTCTCAGCGTGTTGCTCACGCCGTCCGGTGATATACGGAGAGTCACAGATGTTCGGGGTGACGAAGCGGAAGGGGCGGGCGCCCGTGGACTGGTTCACCGCATCCGAGTACTGGGTCAGCCGGCTGGTCTTCCAGCGGGCGCTGGCCGCGCTGTACCTCGTCGCGTTCCTGACGGCGGCACTGCAGTTCCGGGCGCTCATGGGGGAGCGGGGCATGCTGCCGGTGCCGCGTTTCGTGGCGCAGGTGCCGTTCAAGAAGTCGCCGAGCCTGTTCCATCTGCACTATTCGGACCGGTTCTTCGCGGGGTGCGCCTGGGCGGGGTGCGCGGTGTCGGCGGCGCTGATCGCGGGGGTGGACTCGCTGCTTCCGCTGTGGGGCGGGATGCTGCTGTGGCTGGTGCCGTGGGTGCTGTATCTGTCGATCGTCAATGTCGGCCAGACCTGGTACTCGTTCGGCTGGGAGTCACTGCTGCTGGAGGTCGGGTTCCTGGCCGTGTTCCTCGGCAACGACGAGGTGGCACCGCCCATCGTGGTGCTGTTCCTGCTGCGGTGGATCCTCTTCCGGGTGGAGTTCGGCGCGGGACTGATCAAGCTGCGCGGCGACGAGTGCTGGCGCAAGCTCACCTGTCTGGACTACCACCACGAGACGCAGCCGATGCCAGGTCCGCTGAGCTGGTTCTTCCACCATCTGCCGAAGCCGCTGCACCGGGTCGAGGTGGCGGCGAACCACTTCACCCAGCTGGTGGTGCCCTTCCTGCTGTTCACCCCGCAGCCGATCGCGTCGGCCGCCGCCGCCGTGATGATCGTCACCCAGCTGTGGCTGGTGCTGTCCGGCAACTTCGCGTGGCTGAACTGGATCACGATCGTGCTGGCCCTGCCGGCGATCGAGTTCCCCGCCGATCCGCCCGCGGTGTCCGACCCGCCCCTGTGGTACGTGGTGATCGTCCTCGCGGTGTCCGCGCTGCTGCTCGGCCTCAGCTACCAGCCCGTCCTCAACATGGTCTCCCGCCGTCAGGTGATGAACCGCTCCTTCGACCCGCTGCACCTGGTCAACACCTACGGCGCGTTCGGCAGCGTCACCCGGGTCCGCTACGAGGTGATCGTGGAGGGCACGGCGGACGAGGTGCCCCGGGAGGACTCCGAGTGGCGGGAGTACGAGTTCAAGGGCAAGCCGGGCAACCCACGACGCTGGCCGCGCCAGTACGCGCCGTACCATCTGCGGCTCGACTGGCTGATGTGGTTCGCCGCGCTGTCACCCATGTACGCCGCCCCGTGGTTCGGGGGGCTGGTGGAGCGCCTGCTGACGAACGACCGGGACACGCTGAAGCTGCTGCGCCACTCCCCGTTCCCCGCCGACGCGCCCCCCCGGCACATCCGCGCCCGCCTCTTCCGCTACCGCTTCACGACGTGGCGGGAGCTGCGGGAGACGGGCGCGTGCTGGGACCGGACGTATGTGCGGGAGTTCCTGCCGCCGACCCGGCTGACGGGGCCGGCGGCTGAGCGGACGTAGACACCGGTGGCGGTGGCGTCGGGGCGAACGGTCACGGCCGTTCGCGGGGGCATCGAGCCGGCGCCGGTTTACACCGCTCATGCCGTCCGCTTCAGCCGTAGCGTCATCAGCTCGAAGGGGCGCAGGCGCACGGTGATCCGCTCGCCGTCGAGCGGGGGCGCCGGTGTGCCGGCCAGCGGTCGTTCCAGCAGGTCGGTCACCTCCACGCCGGTGACGGCGAACCCGGTGGTGAGCGTGGCGCGGGCGCGGGCGCCGTGGGCCTCGTGGAAGCGGACGACGACGTCGCCGCTGCCGTCGTCGGCCAGCTTGACCGCCGTGATCACCACCGCGTCCCGGTCGGCCGTCACCAGCGGCGCCACCTCGCCCGCCCCGGTGCGCCGCCGCTCGGGGAGATTGATCCGCCACCCTTCGCGCACGGCGTCGCCGATGGACGCGCCCGGCAGCAGCGCGTGCCGGAAGCGGTGCACCCCCTGGTCGGTCTCGGGATCGGGGAAGCGCGGGGCGCGCAGCAGGGAGACGCGGACCGTCGTGGTGGTGCCGTGGTCGCCGTCGGTGCGGACCGTACGGGTCAGATCGTGGCCGTAGGTCGAGTCGTTGACGACCGCGACACCCCAGTCCGGTTCCTGGAGGTGGACGAAGCGGTGGTTGCACGCCTCGAACTTGGCCGCCTCCCAGGAGGTGTTGGTGTGGGTGGGCCGGAAGAAGTGACCGAACTGCGTCTCGGACGCGTACCGTTCGGCGTGCAGGTCGAGCGGGAAGGCGAGCTTGAGGAACTTCTCCGTCTCGTGCCAGTCGACCTCGGTGTCCACCACCAGCCGCCGCTCCCCCGGAGGCAGCGTCAGCACCTGGCTCACCCGGGAGCCGCCGAAAGAGCGGACGATCCGCACCGAGGCGCCGTCGTCGCCGGCCGTCACCTCGTCGGCGTCGGTCAGGTCGGTGACCGTGTTCCGGTAGAACTCGTCGACGTCCCAGGCGTCCCACATGTTCGGCAGATCCGGGTGGAGTTGGAGGAGGTTGCCGGCGCGTCCTGGGGCGACGGTCTCGCGCTCGGCTTCGATGTCGTAAGCGGAGACCAGCAGGCCGCGGGCGTCGATCCCGATCCGGAGCAGCCCGTTGTCGAGGACGTTCCCGCCGCCGGGGCGCGGTGCGAGGGTCGTACGCCCTTCGCTGTCCGCCGCCGGACGGGCGCCGCCCGCGGGGACGCCGACCCGGGGGTGCGGGGCCGCGTTGAAGACGAGGGGGACCGTCCCCTCACCGGCGAGGGCGCGCTGGGCGGTGTCGATGATGTCGTTCAGCTCCCGGGCGATCCGGGCGTAGGTGGCGCGGGCCTCGCGGTGCACCCAGGCGATGGAGGTGCCGGGCAGGATGTCGTGGAACTGGTGCAGCAACACCGTCTTCCAGATCCGGTCCAGTTCCTCGTAGGGGTAGGGGGCACCGGTCCGTACGGCCGCCGTGGCCGCCCACAGTTCGGCCTCGCGCAGCAGATGTTCGCTGCGGCGGTTGCCCTGTTTGGTGCCGGCCTGGCTGGTGAGGGTGGCGCGGTGCAGTTCCAGGTAGAGCTCGCCGACCCAGACCGGCGGTTCGGCGTACTCGGCCTCCGCCTTGACGAAGAAGGCGGACGGTGTCTCCCAGGTCACGGTCGCGGAGCCCTCCAGGTTCCGCAGCCGGGCCGCCTTGGCCACCATCTCGCGGGTGGTGCCGCCGCCCCCGTCGCCCCATCCGGTGGGTGCGAGGGAGTGGCGGGCGGCGCCCTTGTCCTTGAAGTTGCGGACCGCGTGGGCGATTTCGGCGCCCCGCATGGAGCAGTTGTAGGTGTCGACGGGCGGGAAGTGGGTGAAGACCCGGGTGCCGTCGATGCCCTCCCAGCGGAAGGTGTGGTGCGGGAACTTGTTCGTCCGCGACCAGGAGATCTTCTGCGTCAGCAGGTACTTGGAGCCCGCGGCCTTGATGATCTGGGGCAGTCCGGCGGCGAAGCCGAAGGTGTCCGGCAGCCAGACCTCGTCGTTCTCGATGCCGAACTCCTCGAGGAAGAACCGCTTGCCGTGCACGAACTGCCGGGCCATCGCCTCCGAGCCGGGCATGTTGGTGTCCGACTCCACCCACATGCCGCCGGCCGGCACGAACCCTCCGTCGGCGACGGCCTTCTTCACCCGTGCCCAGACCTCGGGCCGGTGTTCCTTCACCCAGGCCCACTGCTGGGCCTGCGACATGGCGAAGACGAACTCGGGCTCGTCGTCGAGCAGTGCGGTCATGTTGGTGGCCGTACGGGCGACCTTGCGCACGGTCTCGCGCAGCGGCCACAGCCACGCCGAGTCGATATGGGCGTGCCCGACGGCGCTGATGCGGTGCGCGGAGGGGACGGCGGGGGCGGACAGCACCTCGGTGAGGCAGGCACGGGCCCGCTCCGCGGTGCCGTTCACGTCCTGGAGGTCCACGGCGTCCAGGGCCCGCTCCACCGCGCGCAGGATCTCCCACCGGCGGGGCGCGTCGGCCGGCAGCTCGGCCATCAGCTCACCGAGCACTTCGAGGTCGACCACCAGTTGCCACACCGTCTCGTCGAGGACGGCGAGGTCCATGCGGGCCAGCGTGTACTGCGGTGCGCTGCCGGCGGTGTCCTGGTCGCCGAGCGGGGTCGGCATGAAGGGGTGGTAGCCCATGATGACCGGGTTGGAGGCGGCCTCGATGTGCAGGCGCACCTCCTCCCCGCCCTCGACGGGCGCGCCGATGCGCACCCACTGGTTGCGCGGGTTGAGGCCCTTCATGGGGGTGCCGTCGGGCCGGTAGACCAGGCCCTCGCACTGGAAGCCGGGCATGTTCTCGTCGAAGCCGAGGTCCAGGACCGCCTCCACGGTCCTCCCGGACCAGGCCTCGGGGACCGTCCCGGTGACCCGGAACCAGCTGGTGCCCCAGGGCGCGCCCCAGCGGGCGCCCACCTTAACGGGCTCGGGTTCGGCGGCGAGTCCCTCGGCGACGGGGACGGGTTCTCCCGGTGCGTGCCACACCGCGACCTCGAGGGGAACGGACTCGGGATACACCGCGGGGCGGATGCGCTCGTCGAGGACGCGCTTGAGGCGGGCTTCGACCAGGGTGCGGTCGTCATGCATGCGGGGCGCTCCATGGTTGAGGGCGGGCGGTCACCAGGTGTACCACTCCCCCGGTGCGCACCCGCCCGAACCAGGGAGCGGGTCAGCGCCCGCCGCCGTGCCCGTCCGGGGCGCCGCCTTGTGTCCGCGCCTGCTCCTCGATGCGGCGCTTGGCGTGGGCCCAGTCGATCGGCAGCCGGTCGGCGGGCACCTCCCAGAAGGCGAACGTCGAGTCGCGCATCGTGGCGCGCAGGCCGGTCATGACGCTCTTGTGCGGGTCGGTCCGGGCGTAGGTGTACAGCGCGTCCCGGCTCTCCCACGCGGACAGCGTGTAGAAGACCTTGCCGAACGGTTTGGCCTCCAGGGAGGCGCCGAGCGCCCCGGGTGCCTTGCGGACCTGGCCCCAGGCGGACAGCGACTTCCAGAAGAAGCGGGGGACGTCCTTCAGCGACCGGACCTCGAAGCGGGAGGCCATGACCAAGGCCTGGATGCCGGGGCGGGGCGGATTCGGGGTGACCCAGGGAAGAGTAGGCACGATAGTCTCGCCTCCATGGCTGGTGAGTGACACTATCCAGATTAGACAGTGGCGCTACCCAATTGCCGGAGGAGAGCGGAGAAGCACGTGAGAATCTCGGAACTCAGCCGCCGCAGCGGGGTGCCCAACGCGACGATCAAGTACTACCTGCGGGAAGGGCTGCTGCCACCCGGCCGTGCCACCGCGGCGACTCAGGCCGAGTACGACGAGACCCACCTCAGGCGGCTGCGGCTGATCCGCGCACTCGTCGGCGTGCGCGGCCTGTCCGTGGCGTCGGCCAAGCAGGTCCTGGACGCCATGACCGAGCACCGCGGCGACATCCACGAGGTGCTCGGCATCGCCTTCGGCATCCGGCCGCCCGGCGCCGGGGCTCCGGACACGGCCGGGGAGGAGACGAACCCGGAGGCCGCGGCCCTGGTCGACGCGATGGGCTGGTCGGTCTCCGAGTCCAACCCGGCACGGCGGACCATCGACGAGACGCTGCGGGCCCTGCGCTCCCTGGACATCGACTACGACTGGCAGGCCCTGCTCCCCTACGCCGAACTCGCCGAGCGCACGGCCCGGCACGACCTGGACCGGATCGAAACGATCACGGACCCGCTGGAGAAGGCCGAGCAGGCGGTGCTGCTGACCTTCCTGCTGGAACCGGCCCTGATGGCCCTGCGCCGGCTGGCACAGGAGAACGAGTCGACGGCACGTCACGGCGGGGACGGGCACACGTAGTTTTGGGGCCTGTCTTTTGATCTTGCCGTGACCGGCGGGGAGGGCCTAGGGTCGGGTGGGTGACTGCCGGGTCGGCCGTAGGCCATACACGAAGGGCGTTCCCGGCCTCGGTGTGAGGCCGATGCGGGGCGCTCCCCCGCCCGTGCGGGACCGGGCCCAGGCCCGTGGCCCGCCGCTTCTCTCCGCGTTCCGTTCCCTCGCGCGCCCCGGCGCGCGGACCCACCCAGGAAACCGAAACCGGAGACTCATCCCGACATGCCCGAAGCACAGCACATCGAGCTCAACCACACCGCCGTCTACGCGAGCGACCGCCAGGCCTCCGCCGACTTCCTCGCCGGGATACTGGGGCTGGAAGTAGGCGCCCCGTTCGGCCCGTTCCTCCCTGTCGACCTGGGCAACGGCGTGACCCTCGACTACTACGAGATGCGCGGCGAGCCGATCCAATCCCAGCACTACGCCTTCCTGGTACCGGAGGAAGGGTTCGACGCCATGATCGCGCGCCTGGAGGCGGCCGGGGTCACCTACTACGCGGACCCCGGCCACACGGAGCCCGGCCGGGTCAACGGCCTCTTCGGCGGACGCGGCGCCTACTTCGACGACCCCGACGGCCACAACATGGAAATCATGACCCGTCCCTACGCACGACCCTGAGTCCACCCCGGCGCCCGGCTGCCGCCTGCCGCGCCCCGCGGGCAGCCGTGCCGCGCTCCGCTGCCGCCTGCCGCGATCCGCGGGCAGTCGTGCCTCCCCCAGTGCCTTAAGGGCCTGGGAGGTACCCCCAGGGCGATGGGGGTCCCCCCGCTCGAGCGAAGTCGAGAGTGGGGGAGGGTGGGCGCGGCGGCACCCCGCAAGCGCCGGGCTGCGCAACCCAGGCCGGGTCCGTCACAGCGCCCGGTACATGATGTGCAGCCCGACCGTGCCGTGCCGGGGGTGGTCGAACGCCCCGGGCACCGTCCCGAGGATGGTGAAACCGAGTGAAGTCCACAGTGTCACCGCCGGGTTGGTCTCGACGACCGCGTTGAAGACCATGCCCCGGTAGCCCGCGTCCCGCGCCTCGGCCAGGACGTGCTCGGCGAGCAGGCGGCCCACGCCCCGCCCGGCCCGGTCGGGGTCGACCATGAAGCCCGCGTTGGCGATGCGCGCGGCGGGGCCGCCGTAGTTGGGGGTGACATAGGCCGAGGCGACGACGGCTCCGGTGTCGTCCTCCACGACGTACACCTGCTTCCCCGGACCGGTCCACAGGACCCGGGCAGCCTCCTCGGAGGTGCCCGGGTCCCAGGCGTATGTCTCGCCGGCGGCGACGATGCAGTGCCAGAACGGCCAGATGCCTGGCCAGTCCTCGGGGGTCGCTTCCCTGATCAGCATGGGCGCGAGTCCGGCACGCCCCCGGACCGGGCGGCGCGGGACGGGTGTCAGTCGACGCTGGGCAGGATGTGCGGTTCGGCGAGGTCGTCCTCGTAACCCGCCAGGCGGATCGGGGCCGAACGGGCCCACACCTCGAGACTCCCGAGCTCCCCTGGCCTGCGGCCGGTACGTTCCGTGCGTTCCTTGGGGCGCTCTTCGCGTTTCGTCTGCTCCGGTGTCACCGCGCACTCCTTATGTGTCGGTCACCCTAGGGACGTACTGCGTCGGCCCTGTGCCTGGCGCCTGACGTCCGCTCGGGTCTGGTTGAAAGCCGTTCCGACGCGGTGGCGCCTGGTAACTCGGGTGAGAGCAGGCCGTGATGAACCGGCTTGTCCCAGACGGACCGTGGGTGCGGGTAGGACCCTAAGTGCTGTCCGTCCGCATCAGACTAACCAAATGAGCGGCCCCCCGCTCGATGGGGCTCGAAACGGCCGGTAACAATCATGCGACAGGGCGGTTTCCATCAACCGCCATATGCTGCTATTTCGCCATGCATACGGCGTTCCCGTTCACCCATTCGGCGTACAGGGGCGTCGACAGTTTCGACAAGCTCGCATGGACGGGGCGTCCCCGTCACCACCGGCCGGGCGCGTAGTCCTTCAGGAAGACGCCGTACAGGTCCTCGCCCGCCTCGCCGCGCACGATCGGGTCGTAGACCCGGGCCGCGCCGTCCACCAGGTCGAGCGGGGCGTGGAAGCCCTCATCGGCGAGGCGCAGCTTGTCGAAGTGGGGACGCTCGTCGGTGATCCAGCCGGTGTCGACCGAGGTCATCAGAATGCGGTCGGTGTCGAACATCTCCTGCGCACTGGTCCGCGTCACCATGTTCATGGCGGCCTTGGCCGCATTGGTGTTGGGGTGCCCGGCACCCTTGTAACCGCGGGCGAACACGCCTTCCATCGCCGAGACGTTGACTACGTACGCACGCCCGGTGGAGGCACGGCGCGCCGCCTCCGCCATCACCGGACGCAACGCGCTGATCAGGATGAACGGTGCCGTGTAATTGCACAGCTGGGTCTCCAGCAGCTCCACCGGGGAGATCTGCTCGATGGTCTGGACCCAGGTGTTGGACTCGACGACGTCGGGCACCAGGCCGCCCGCGTCGATGGCGGTGCCCTCACGGTGCCGTTCCACGCTGGCGTTGCCCGCGACCAGGGCGAGGTCGGCCACCTTCTGCGCGTCCAGTCCGCCGGCCCCGACGGGCAGCGCGCTCAGTCCGCCGACCGCGCCGGAGTTGAAGGCGCCGATGACGTGGTGGGCGGGCAGCTCACCGGCCGGCAGCGGGGCGCTCTCGCCCTCCACGAGCGCGGCGTACGCCGACGGCAGACGGCGGACCGTCTGGGTGGCGTTGTTGATCAGGATGTCCAACGGGCCCTGCTCCGCGACCTGGTCGGCCAGGGCGACCACCTGGCCGGGGTCGCGCAGGTCGATACCGACGACCTCCAGGCGGTGCATCCAGTCCGCGGAGTCGTCCATGGCCTTGAAACGGCGGATGGCGTCCTTGGGGAACCGCGTGGTGATTGTCGTGTGGGCGCCGTCGCGCAGCAGCCGCAGCGCGATGTACATGCCGATCTTGGCGCGGCCGCCGGTGAGCAGCGCCCGCTTGCCGGTGAGGTCGGTCCGGGCGTCGCGCCGGGCCCGGTTCTCGGCGGCGCACTTCTGGCAGAGCTGGTGGTAGAAGTAGTCGACCTCGACGTAGCGGGTCTTGCAGACGTAGCACGAGCGGGGGCGCTGGAGTATTCCCGCGATCCGGCCGGGCTCGACCCGGGAGGAGGGCAGGATGCCCTCGGTCTCGTCGTCGATGCGCTCGGCGGAGCCGGTGGCGGTGGCCTCGGTGACCGCCTTGTCGTGGGCGGTCTTGGCGGCCCGGCGTTCCTGGCGGCGGCGCTGCTTGACCGTGCGGTAGATGTGCGAGGTGGCCCTGCGGACCAGGATCGCGTCCGGGTGGTCGACGTCGAGCTTGTCCAGTTCCTCGAGCACGCTGAGGCAGACGGCCAGCCGCTCCGGGTCGATGCCGGGCCCGTATGCCGCCGCGTCCGCGGCCTCGGGGCCGTTCTGTGTCACCGTCATCGCCGCTGCCGTTTCCCGCTCTGCCGTCGCGGCGCTCCGTTCGCATCCGCTGTCGAACGGGGGATTTTACGGAGCGCCGGGCGGCAGTACCAAACCGCGGTCCTTCAGTGATCGCAGACGGCGGTCAGCGTCGTCACCTCCTCGGTCAGCGCGTGGGCCAGGCGGTCGAGGTCCACTACGGCCGCGCCGTCGGCGACCAGGCCGTAGTGGACGCGCCCGCGGTAGGTGGAGATCGCGACCGCGAGGGAGTGCCCCGGGGCCAGCGGCGCGAGCGGGAAGACGGCACCGAGCGGGTCGCCGCCGAGCCGCAGGCCGAAGCCGGGCAGCGGCACGCTGGTGACCAGGACGTCGAACCAGAGCCGGGCCGCCTGGCCCAGCAGTGGTCCGCCGAGCCGGTGGCCGAGCGGCGGCACATGGTCGGCGAGCAGGGCGACGGCGCCCGCGCCACGGTGGGGGCCGGCGTCCTTGTTGCGGTCCATGGCGGTACGCACCCGGGTGAGCCGGGTGAGCGGGTCCCGCTCGTCGACGGGGAGCCGTATCAAGTACCCGGAGAGCCGGTTGCCCTGTGGGTGGGCGGTGCGCGGCCGGCGACGGGAGACGGGGATGAGGGCGCGCGGGGCGACGCCCTCGCTGCCGTCGCCGCGCTCGTCGAGCCAGCGGCGCAGGGCGCCGGCGACGACCGCGATCGTGACGTCGTTGACGGTGCCGCCGGCGCTCTTGCGGATCCGGTGCACCTCGTCGAGGTCGACGACCGCTCCGGCGGTGCGGCGGGTGCCGCTGGGCGCGCAGGTCAGCGCGGGCGAGGAGCGCATGTCCAGGGTGGAGCGGGCGACGGCGGCGCCGATGTCCAGGGCCCGGCCCGCCTCGGACAGGGCGTCCCGCACCAGGCCGGGCACCTCGCGCACGTCCGGGAGCAGTCCGCGCGGGGGCTCCGCGGGACGGGGCCGGGGTGCGGGCAGGTCCATGGGGTCCATCAGGGCGGCGGCCAGGGTCAGGGCGCGCAGTCCGTCGGCGAGGGCGTGATGGAACTTGAACAGGACGGCGAAGGAGACCCCGTCCTCCCCCGGCAGCACATGGGCCTCCCAGGGCGGCCGGGTGCGTTCCAGCGGGCGGCCCATGAGCGGTCCGGCCGCCGCGTGGAAGTCGTCGGCCGGGGGGTGCAGCCGGACGTGGTCGAGGGGGTCGAAGCCGGGGTCGGGTTCCCGGCTGGCGCCGCCGAAGGCGAGCGACCCGCGCACCGCCGAGGCGAGCGGCTGCCGCAGCGCGGCCGTGAGGGCGTTGCCGGGGCCCGGCCATGGGGGGCGCAGCGCCGACAGGGACGGCCGCAGGCGGAGCGGCTGCCAGGTGTCGCGGATGCGCATCCGCAGGCCCGGCACGGCGGCGGCACGGGCGGCCAGCAGATCGGCCGCGTGCGCGGCCGCGGAGGGCGAGCCGGCGGAGAAGATTCCGAGCGCGGCGAGATGCATCGGGTGACCGGCGGACTCGATGTTCCAGAACGCCAGGTCGAGAGGGGCGAGCGGGTCTGCGGTCATGGTCGGGCCTCGCGTCGACGACGGGAACGGAACGGAACGGATCAGCAGTCAATCGCTCCCGGCCGATTACGGTCAAGTACGATCTGGCTACACAAAGTTAACAGCATGTGACGTCTGCGTACGCCCTCCGGGTGCGGCCGAAAGGGCGGGGCGTGTGTGCGGCACGGGGCCATTGCGGCGCGTTCACGGTCCCACCGGGTGACGGACGCCACCCGGACGGGCGCGGGCCGCCGGAGGAGGGTGACGGCTGACCGGCCCACACCCCTTACGGCACCAGCTGTCCCTTGCCGAGGGCGATCACGCCGCCCTCGGAGACCGTGTACAGCTCCGCGTCGCGGTCCGGGTTGACGCCGATCGTCGCGCCCGGCGGCACCTCGACGTTCTTGTCGAGCACCGCCCCGCGCACCACCGCGCCCCGCCCGATGTGGACGTTGTCGTGCAGCACCGAGCCCTGCACCACCGCCCCCGGGTCGACCAGCACACCCGGCGACAGCACGGATTGCGTGACCTGCCCCCGGATCAGAGAGCCGGCGCTGATGATCGACTCGCTCGCCATGCCACCGGCGTTGAAGCGGGCCGGGGAGAGCTGGCCGGAGTGGGTGTAGATGGGCCACTGCCGGTTGTAGAGGTTGAACGCGGGGCGCTCGGCGATCAGGTCCATGTGCGACTCGTAGTACGCGTCCAGGGTGCCGACGTCCCGCCAGTACCCCTGGTCCCGGCTGGTCTCGCCGGGCACATGGTTGGAGCTGAAGTCGTACAGGTGTGCCTCGACCCGGTCGGTGAGCTGGGGCAGGATCGAACCGCCCATGTCGTGCACCGAGTTCTCGTCCTCGGCGTCGCGCTGCAGGGCCTCGATGAGCGCCTTGGTGGTGAAGATGTAGTTGCCCATCGAGGCGAATACGCGCTCGGGGTCGTCGGCCAGTCCGGGCGGGTCGGCGGGCTTCTCCAGGAAGCGGTCCACGGTCAGGCCGTCCGAGCCGGGGGTGATCACGCCGAAGGCGGAGGACTGCGAGCGCGGCACCCGGATGGCCGCCACCGTGACCCCCGCGCCGCTCTCGATGTGCTGGGCCAGCATCTGGCGCGGGTCCATGCGGTAGACGTGGTCGGCGCCGAACACCGCCACGTACTCCGGCTGTTCGTCGTAGATCAGGTTCAGCGACTGCAGGATCGCGTCGGCGCTGCCCAGGTACCAGTGCGGGCCGAGACGCTGCTGGGCGGGGACGGGGGTGATGTAGTTGCCGAGCAGGCTCGACATGCGCCAGGTGGTGGTGACGTGCCGGTCCAGCGAGTGCGACTTGTACTGGGTGAGCACGCAGATGCGCAGGATGTCGCCGTTCACGAGGTTGGACAGCACGAAGTCGACCAGTCGGTAGGTGCCGCCGAAGGTGACCGCGGGTTTGGCGCGGTCCGCCGTGAGGGGCATCAGGCGCTTGCCCTCGCCGCCCGCCAGCACGATTCCCAGGACCGAAGGACCACCACGACGCATGGCCGCTCCCCTCACGCCGATTTTCCCAAGACTGCCCCGGACGGACCGGGCTAAGCCTGTTTGAGGATCTCCTCGTAGAGCAGGACCGTGCGCCGGGCCACCGCCTCCCAGCCGAACTCCGTGACCGCGCGTTCCCGTCCCGCCTCGCCCATCCGCCGTGCCATGGCCGGGTCGCCGAGGACGGAGTCGAGGGCCCGCGCGAGGCCCGCCTCGAAGCCGTCGTCCGCCTCCACGAGTACCCCCGTCGAGCCGTCCGCCACCACCTCGGGGATACCGCCGACCCGGGAGGCGACCACCGCGGTGCCGCAGGCCATGGCCTCCAGGTTGACGATGCCGAGCGGCTCGTACACCGAGGGGCACACGAACACGGCGGCGTGGGTGAGCAGCTGGATCACCTCCGGACGCGGCAGCATCTGCGGGATCCAGTGCACCCCCTCGCGGACCCGGCTCAGCTCCTTGTACAGCTCGCGGAACTCCCGGTCGATCTCGGGCGTGTCCGGGGCGCCGGCGCACAGCACGACCTGCGCGGACGGGTCGATGCCGCGCACGGCACGCAGCAGCTGCGGCACGCCCTTCTGCCGGGTGATCCGGCCGACGAACAGCACATAGGGGCGGGACCGGTCCAGGCCGATCCGGTCGAGGGCGTCGGTGCCGGGGTCGGGGCGGTACAGGCGGGTGTCGATGCCGTTGTGCACCACGTGCACCCGGCCGGGGTCGAGGGCCGGGTAGCAGCCGAGGATGTCCTCGCGCATGGCGGCGGACACGGCGATCACGGCGTCGGCGGTCTCGACGGCGGTGCGCTCGGCCCAGCCCGACAGCGCGTAGCCACCACCGAGCTGCTCGGTCTTCCAGGGGCGCAGCGGCTCCAGGGAGTGGGCGGTCATCACGTGCGGGATGCCGTACAGCAGCTTCGCGAGGTGACCGCCGAGGTTGGCGTACCAGGTGTGGGAGTGGACCAGGTGGCGGCCCTCCAGGGCGGCGGCCATGGCGAGATCCACGGAGAAGGTGCGCAGCGCGTCGTTGGCGCCGTCGAGCGTGGACCAGGGCCGATGGCGCAGGACGCCGTCCGCCCTGCCCTCACCCCAGCAGTGCACCTCGAGGTCCACCAGGGGGCGCAGCTCCCGGGCCAGGAACTCGACATGGACTCCCGCGCCGCCATACACGTCCGGGGGGTACTCCCTGCTCAGCAGTCCCACGCGCACCCGCGAACCCCCTGTCCGAGCAGACGTTTGAGCAGACGTTCCCCTCATGGTCACCCAGTTGGGGCGCGTGGGGAAGAGCCGGGCGGCCGTGCGAAGCAGCAGTCGCCGCAGACTCCCCCGCCGGGCACCCGGTAGTACAGACAGCAGCTGCGGCGCCGGAAGGCGGTGCCGGTGAGGGTTCCGGCGCCGGCGAGCAGCGGGTCCGCGAGAAGTGCGCGGGTCAGGGAGGCGGCGCGCGCGGCGACGTCCGTACGGCCGTGGCGGCGCGCCCAATGGTTCAGCTCCCGGGCGGCACCCGCGAGCGCGGAGGCGGCGTTGCCGCGCAGCAGTCCCGGGGCGACGCGGTGGCGGGAGCGCAGGGCCTCGGCCAGGGGTTCGAGGTGGCCGCGCAGCACCAGGTCGGCGAGGATGGGCGCGTCGCCGGGCAGCGGACGTACCTCGGTCAGCCACAGGTCGTCGGGGGCTCCGGCCTCCGGGTCCCAGCGCAGCAGGTGCGGGCCGAGGTCGGGGACGGCGCCGTAGAGCGCGGCGGAGCCCAGGGCGACGGACCACAGGCGGGCGGCGAGTCCCTGGTGGGCCACCGACGCGGCGACCCGCGCCTCGGGCGTACGGAGGGCGGCGGCGACCCGGCGCACCCGCGAGGTCAGGAAGTCGCCGTGAACATCCGGGGGTCCGGGGACGTATGCCTGGGCGAGCGTGGGAAGGGAGCGGACTCCTGTCGTGCGCAGTACGAAGAAGCCACCGAGCCGGTGAAGGGCGGTGAGGCGGGGGTCGAGGTCCACGACGTGCAGTAGTACCAAGTCCCCTAGGGGCAGCAACCAGGGGCCCTCCGTCTTGGGGCGCCCACCCAGGGGATGACGGGGTCGTCGTCGTACTCCATCGGCAGTAGGACTCATTGAGTGCTCAGGGACGACGACGGGAAGAGCCTGACACGGCATCGTGTTGCTCATGAGAGCCGACCGTTCGCCGCGCCGGGCCCGCCGCCCCGGCCTCACGCAGAGGAACAGCCGATGAGCGCCCTCGCGTTGTCCGTGGTGCTGTCGTTCGTGTCCGCCGTGGCGTACGCCGCCGGCGCGATCGTGCAGGAGCAGGTCGCGGTGTCCTCACCCGGCGCGCAGCAGTACGCACCGCTGCGCCGGCCGGGCTGGTGGGCGGCGGTCGCGCTCAACGGTCTGGGCGCGCTGCTCCACGTGGTGGCGCTCGCCTACGGCCCGCTGAGTCTTGTCCAGCCGCTGGGGGCGCTGACCATCGTGTTCGCGCTGCCCATGGCCGCCCTGTTCGTCGGCCGCAAGGCGGGGGCGACCGCATGGCGCGGCGCCATCATGGCGACCGTCGGCCTGGCGGGCCTGCTGTCCCTGGTCGGCGCGGCCGAAGCGCAGTCGCTCAGCAGCGCGCAGCGGGTGGCGGCGGCGCTGGGGACGGCGGGTGCGGTCGTGGCGCTGATGGTCGCGGCCCGGGCCGTGCATCGGCATCCCGCGGTGCGCAGCATCCTGCTGGCCATGGCGTCCGGTGTCGCGTTCGGCATGTCCTCCGTCTTCACCAAGACCGTCGCGGTGGACTGGACCGGCGGGGTGTCGGCCGGCGATCTGCCGTCCATGGCGGTGATCGGCGTCCTGGCCACCGCCGGCATGCTTCTCTCCCAGGCCTCCTACCGGGGTGCCGGCCTGGCGGCCCCGCTGGCCACGCTGACGGTGATGAACCCGGTGGTGGCGGCCGTGGTCGGCATCACGATGTTCGGCGAGACCTTCCGCTACGGCAGCACGGGCACGGCGCTCGCACTGAGCTGTGGGGTGGTGGCGGCCGGCGGGTTGATCCTCCTCACGACGGAGCGGCTGGCCCGTGAGCACCAGGAGGCGCGGGCGGGCGGTGCCAAGAGCGCCGTACCGGCGTCCGTGCCCGCGGCGGACGCCGCCGAGCGGCTGCTGGCCCAGCTGACGCTGCCCGATGACGTGCCGGTGCCGGCGCCGCTCGGGGCTCCGGACGACGCGGATCCCGCGGCGGCGCCGCTGATGGCGTACGCGCCCTTCTGCGGCGGACCGTACGTGCCGGTCGGGGTGGTGGACCGGCACAGGACGCGCATCACATCGTGACGCCGCCCGCCCTCAGATAGGCGACCGGGTCGACGTCCGAGCCAAAACCGGGCCCCGTCCGCACTTCGAAGTGCAGATGCGGGCCCGAGCTGTTGCCGGTCGAACCGGACCGGCCGATGCGCTGCCCCGCGCCGACGGACTGCCCGCTCTTCACGGAGATCGCCGACAGATGGGCGTACTGGCTGTAGCGGCCGTCGGTGTGCCGGACCACCACCTGGTAGCCGAACGACCCCTCCCAGCCGGCGCTCACCACGGTGCCCGCCGCGACCGACTTCACGGACGTGCCGGTGGGGACGGGGAAGTCGATCCCCGTGTGATAGCCCTTCGACCAGGCGGATCCGGCCTTGTGGTAGGGCGTGCCGAGGGCGGCGCTGACGGGGGCGACCAGCTTCCCGCCGGTCGCGGCAGCACGGTCGGCACGGTCCTCGGTGCGCCGGGAAGAAGTCTTCTTTTCTGACTTCTTCTCGGTCTTCTTTTCGGTCTTCTCGGCCTTCTTTTCGGGCTTCCTCCCGTCCGGCTTCGACGGGGTGGTGGAGGGCTTGGCCGTCCCGTCGGGCAGGGCGAGGCGCTGGCCGGGCACGATCAGGTCGGGGTCGGCGCCGATGGTCGAGCGGTTGGCGTCGTACAGCCCTTTCCAGCCGCCGCGGATCCGCTCCTCCGCCGCGATGCCCGAGAGGGTGTCGCCGCGGACCACGGTGTACATCTCGGCACGGCCCGCGCGCGACTGGGGTGTGGTGTGCGGTTTGACGTCCTCGACGGTGGGCCGGCTCTTCTTCTTCGCGTCGGCCTTCGCAGCCTTCCCGCCGGATGTGCCGGCGACGGGCTGGATCCGGGGTGTGTCACCGCCCCGCGTCAGTCCGGCCCGTACCGAGCAGACCGGCCAGGCGCCGGGGCCCTGTCCGTCGAGTACCTTCTCGGCGACGGCGATCTGCTGGTCCTTGGTGGCCAGATCCGCACGGGGCGCGTACCGGGTGCCGCCGAACGCCTCCCAGGTGGACTGGGTGAACTGAAGTCCGCCGTAGTACCCGTTGCCGGTGTTGATGTCCCAGTCGTTGGTCGACTCGCAGGCGGCGACCTTGTCCCAGGTCTCCACGTCGGCGGCCTGGGCGGCGCCCGTACCCATGAGCGGGAGCGCCATTCCGGCCCCGCCCGCGGTGACGGTGAGCGAGGCCCGGTTGATCCTGTTCGGCTGATACCGGCGGTGCCGGCCGCGGACGGCCATGGAATCCCCCTCGACAGTGCGTCAGGAGGGGCAAAAGTAAGCGGGGCGAACTAGCCGTGACAAGGCGGCTATCGGCCGCACGGATGCGCCAAGTGGCCGGGAGTTTTCGCCCGTTGCGCCCCCGTTGATGCCTCGGGGCGCGTGTGCGCGGGCGGGTGTGACCGTCCGCGGGGGCACGCGGGAGCGCGCGCCGGGCGGGCGCACGGGCCGAGGGGGGGTGCGGTGGGCGGGAGTGCCGGGCGCCGGGTGCGGCGGCTGAGTACGTCGGGTGTCTTCGCGCGTATGTGCCTGCGCGGTGTTCGACCACCCGCGCATGCGCACCCAAGTGCGGCACGTCAGGATGGTCGATGGCAGGACTGGCGGGCGTCGACCGGCAGCACCCGGCGCACCGGCAGTACCGATACCAGGTCACTAGGAGCCACCTCAATGAGCAGTTCAGCGCAGATCGGCGTCACCGGGCTCGCGGTCATGGGCCGGAACCTCGCGCGCAACTTCGCCCGCAACGGCTACACGGTCGCCGTGCACAACCGGACCGCGGCGCGCACGCACACGCTGGTGGAGGAGTTCGGACACGAGGGCAGCTTCGTGGCGACCGAGACGGCCAAGGAGTTCGTGGCGGCGCTGGAGCGGCCGCGGCGGCTGATCATCATGGTGAAGGCCGGCGGGCCGACGGACGCGGTCATCGAGGAGTTCGCCCCGCTGCTGGAGCCCGGCGACATGATCATCGACGGTGGCAACGCCCACTTCGCGGACACCCGGCGCCGGGAGCGGGCGCTGCGCGAGCAGGGCATCCACTTCGTGGGCATGGGCGTCTCCGGCGGCGAGGAGGGCGCGCTGCACGGACCGAGCATCATGCCGGGCGGGCCGAAGGAGTCGTACGACTCCCTGGGTCCGATGCTGGAGAAGATCGCCGCCAAGGCGAAGGACGGCTCCCCCTGCGTCACGCATGTCGGCCCGGACGGCGCCGGGCACTTCGTCAAGATGGTGCACAACGGCATCGAGTACGCCGACATGCAGCTGATCGGCGAGGCGTACCAGCTGCTGCGCGATGTCGCCGGGTACGCCCCCGCGCAGATCGCCGAGATCTTCCGCACCTGGAACACCGGGCGTCTGGACTCGTATCTGATCGAGATCACGGCCGAGGTGCTGTCGCACGTGGACGCGGCGACGGGCAAGCCGTTCGTGGACGTGGTGGTGGACCAGGCGGAGCAGAAGGGCACCGGCCGCTGGACCGTGCAGATCGCGCTCGACCTGGGTGTGCCGGTGTCCGGCATCGCCGAAGCGGTGTTCGCGCGCTCCCTCTCCGGCCACGCGGCGCTGCGTGAGGCCTCGCGCGGGCTGGCCGGCCCGAAGCCCACGCCGATGAGCGAGGCGGAGGCGGCGGCGTTCGCGGACCGGGTGGAGCAGGCCCTGTACGCGTCGAAGATCGTGTCGTACACACAGGGCTTCCACGAGATCGCCGCGGGCAGCGAGGAGTACGACTGGGACATCGACCTCGGCGCGGTCGCCGCCATCTGGCGCGGCGGCTGCATCATCCGGGCGGCGTTCCTGGACCGGATCCGCGCCGCCTACGACGCGCGCCCGGACCTGCCGAGCCTGCTGTCCGACAAGACGTTCGCGCAGGAGATCGCCGAGGCGCAGGACGACTGGCGTGAGGTCCTGATCGCGGCGACCCGCCAGGGCGTACCGACCCCCGGTTTCGCGGCGGCCCTCGCCTACTACGACGCCCTGCGCGCGGAGCGTCTGCCGGCCGCGCTGACCCAGGGCCAGCGGGACTACTTCGGTGCGCACACCTATCGGCGTACGGACCGCGAGGGCTCGTTCCACACGCTGTGGGGCGGGGACCGGTCGGAGGTGTCCGCGTAGAGCACCGCGCGGGAGGGCGGCGGACGGCCAGGTGGCGGTCCGCCGCCCTCCCGCGCTCCGTGCTGCCCTTCAGGTCAGCGGCGGTCCGGGTTCCGGGTTCGGTGGCGGCTCGGGGCCCGGCGGGATCGGTGACGGTGACGGCTCGGGCGGACCCGGATGCGGCGGGGGCGGCTGCGGAACCGGACCGGGCGGCTGGGGGACCGGCCCGGGACCGGGTCCCGGCGGCGGGCTGGGCGGTCCCGGGGGCGGTTCGGGGGGCGGGGTGGGGGTCGGTCCGGGCGGCGGTTCGGGGGGCGGAGTTGGGGGTGGTCCCGGCGGCGGGGTGGGGGTTGGTCCCGGGGGAGGTTCGGGGGGCGGGGTGGGGGTGGGTCCCGGCGGCGGTTCGGGGGGCGGCACCGGGGCGGGGTGAGGGTCGGGGGGCGAGGGATCCGGGCCCGGTGGCGGTCCCAGGGTGGGGCCCGGCGGGAAGGGGTCCGCGTGCGTGTTCGTCATGGCGTGTGTCCTCCGCCTGTCGGTCGACATCGGCTCTGGACTACTCCCCGCCTACCCGTGGGCCGCCTCGCCACTCACCCGCCCGCGTGACGGCAGGGGGCCGGTTGGCGCCTCCGGCTCGGCGATGCACCGCGCCCCCATGGCCGCGCCGGGGGTGGTGGTTCAGTGCAGGCGGGCTGCCGCCGCGAGTCCCGGACGGGGGCTGGACAGCACGGGCAGGGACGTCGTGACAAGCGCCTCCGCCGGGGCCATGGAGGCCTGGGCCAGAACGATCGCATCGGCGCCGGTGATCGCGTCGGCGGCCCGCGCGACCCGGTGGACGTACTCCGCCGCATCGCCCGCCTCGAAGCGCTCCCAGGCTCCCGGGACCAGCACGGTCCGCGCCTCGACGGACCGGCCTGCCCGGCGGGCCTCCTCCTCGATCAGGGCGACCGTGGGACCGAGCGTGCTCTCCAGGGCGGCGAGGACGACGACACGCCGCCCCGCGGCCACGGCGGCAGCGGCCATGGGCCGATCGACACGCAGCACCGCGACACCGGCCCCGGCCCCGGCCGCCTCAGCGACGCCACCGATGGTCGAGCAGGTGCACAGCACGGCCCGGGCGCCCTTGCCGACGGCCTCCCGCACCCTCGCCCGTACGTCGTCGGCGACCGCCGCGGGCCCGTCGGCGCGGGCGCGTTCCAGCAGGTCCTCGGCGACGAGGTGCAGCAACTCCAGCCCCGGATGGGCCTGGTCGCGCCGCGCGTCGAAGACGGGGACGTGCACGGGCGAGGTGTGCAGCAGCGCGAGCACGGGCGCCTCCACCGGGGCCGTCAGAACCGCTCGGGGTGCGCCGCCAGCCACGCCTTCGCCGCCCGCATCAGCTCGAGCCCGGCCGCCGGAGCCTGGTCGGGGTGGCGCTCGGCCCACCTGGCGACGTACGGGCAGAGCGGCGCCACGGCGCTGTCCTCACGGGCGGCGATGGCGTAGAGCTCGCGCGCGAGGGAGCCCGCGATGCCCTTCCCCTGGTGGGCGGGCTCCACGACGGTGTGCACCGGGACGAGCGCGCGCTGAGGCGTGTCGAGGACGAAGTGCTCGATACGCCCGACGACCTCACCATCGGCCACGGCTTCGAGCCGGCCCGCCGCCCGGTCGTCGCGGATCTCGATGTCACCCACGGCCATGTCACGCTCCCGCCTTGGTCTGCGCCGCTCAGGCCGTGGCAACGGCCCCCGGGCCGCGCTCCTGGTCCGACCCCGGCACCGGCTCGGACGGGTCGGCGCCCAGGGCCACGATGCGATTGCCGGCGTCCACATGCACCACCCGGGGTTCCATCGCCCGCGCCTCGGCGTCGGTCACCTGAGCGTAACTGATGATGATCACCAGATCACCGGGGTGGACGAGATGGGCGGCGGCCCCGTTGATCCCGATCACCCCGGACCCGCGCTCCCCCTCGATGACGTACGTCTCCAGCCGGGCCCCGTTGGTGATGTCGACGATGTGCACGAGCTCACCGGGCAACAGATCGGCGGCGTCGAGCAGTTCGGCATCGATCGTCACGGATCCCACGTAGTGCAGGTCGGCCTGGGTGACGGTGGCGCGGTGGATCTTGGACTTGAACATTGTACGCAACATCGGGGCACTCCCACAAGTAGGCTCCCTGCCTGCGTTTTTGCAGGTCAAGGGCTGTTTCGACACCCTACAACGAGTCGCATGTTCGGGCAGCTGTCCCCAGGTTTTTCAGGACTCATGCTGACCACTTGCTGACTTTTCTGACGCCTCGTCAGGTAGCAGAGAAGGGCTTCACCCGCTCTCGCAAACCCCACCGTGGCGACGGCCCAAGCCTACGCAGCACCCCCTGGAGGACGTCCGTGACCACCGTCACGCGGACGGTCCGGACGGCAGGCAGGAGCGAAGGCGCTCGACCGGAAGTCGGATCACGCGCCGCCATGGGTCAGCTGGCCCAGCCCCTCGTTTCCCGACTCGAAGAAGGAGGCACCCACAGTTCCATGAATCTGAGTGGCCGAAGCAGCGCGGCAACATAGCGGCAGATCGCCGGTTAGCCAAACCGGCGATTCTCACGACCATGACTGTGGCTCGTCCGGTGACTCTTGGCGGTGGCACAGGGCGGGCGTCAAGGACGTTTGCAATTCGACCAGAGCGGAGCGCGAACCGCTGCCGCGATCAAGCTCAGGCCACCCTCAAGGAGTCATCTTGCCCGTGGGACCGCAGTCGCACCCCGACGAGACCCGCACCGATATCGACTCGTCGCGCAGACGCCGTAGCGTCGAGCCTGTCCTTATGGACACCTTTGAGGTCGCTGCGATGCTCAATATGTCCACGAGCTGGGTCTATAGGGAGGCATCGAAACTGGGCTTGAAGGGCTACAAGCTCGGCCGAGGCAGGAACGCCAAGGTCCTGTACAAGAGGGCCGAGGTCTTCAAGTGGCTGGAGCAGCAGAAGATCCATTAGAAGCGGGCAGTTTCCTGCCGGCCCCGGACTCACAGACACCCAGCAGCCGTCGACACAGCGGCTGCTGGAGATCCCGCTGCCCCGACTTCCTCAGGCCGGTTTCGACTTGCATCGCGTTGCTCGGTGTCCTGATCAGGACGAAAGCACCTCAGGCCGACCTCTTGGCCGATTAGAGTGTGGCAGGCAAGAGCGCCGATCGGGTGAGGCGCGGTGGAAAGGTGAGTCGGTGCGGATGAGCGGGGTGCCCACGCGGATCGGCCGGTACACGGTGGCGCGGGAGCTCGGCTCGGGCGGAATGGGTGAGGTCTATCTCGCTTACACGCCCGCTGGTGATCCGGTCGCGGTGAAGGTGATCCGCAACGACAAGCTCGATCCGCTGACGCGTGCGCGCTTCGAGAAGGAGGCGTTGATCGCCCGCACGGTGATCGGCACGAACCGGGTGGCCCGCTTCCTGGACGCGGATCCTTACGCAGACCGGCCTTGGCTGGCCATGGAGTACGTGGCCGGTCGCACGCTACTGGCCTGCGTGGACAGCGACGGTGTACTTCCGCTGCCGCTGGCGGCCAGCCTCGGGGCGTTGCTCGCCGAAGGCTTGTCGGCAGTCCACGCCGCAGGGTTGCTCCATCGAGACCTGAAGCCGCAGAACGTCATCCTGGGCGATGACGGCCCGATGATCATCGACTTCGGGCTGGGCGCGTTCATGGACGCCTCTCAGGAGACGCTGTCACACAGTGGCATGATCATCGGCACCGTCCGGTGCATGCCTCCGGAGCAGGCCGGCGGCCATCCACAGGTGTCACCCGCGGCAGATGTGTACGCGCTGGGCACGGTCCTGCTGTACGCGGCGGCCGGACACTATCCGTACGACGGATCACGCTGGGAAGCCATCGCGGCACAGGTCACCAATCCCGAGATCACTCCCGATCTCTCTGGTGTACCTGCGCCGCTGGTACCCCTGCTGGAGTCGATGCTCGCCCACACGCCGGAGGAGCGGCCGACTCTGCCAGCGGTCTCCGAAACGTGCGCGAGGGTCCTCTCCGACTCCGGGGTGGCACCGGCGGCTGCCCGGCTCGCGCTGATCGCCCACACCAAGGGCGGCGAGGCTCCGGCGACCCTTGGTGAGCCGCCGACGGTGCCGTTCGAGAAGCTCATCCACGAGCAGGCTGATCTTGTCGAGAACAGTGAACTGGTGAGCCCGCTCGACGACCCGCCGCGGGCTTCACTGGCCGAGGCCGACGAACCGGAGCGGGAGCCGGAAGAGCCTGAGGTTCTCCTGCCCAAGCCGACGCCGGAGTCCGGAAGGCGGAGCGACCCTCCTAAGGCCGACGCGGCCAAGGGACGCCCTCTGGCGTCGAAGCGGATCGCGGACGAGCTGCGCGCGTTGTATGCCGCCGATCCCGTTCTGTGACTCCTGCGCTGACAGTGCTGGGTGAGAGTCTTTGTCGGAATGGCGCTCGGACGGCGTAGTCCGTCGTTTACAGGCGTGTGGGGTGTGTGCGGCCGTCGATGGCCGCTGATGATGGATCGGAGTGGACGTTGAGCGTCGAGGCGGAAGCCGTGGGCGGCCAGGGCGATGAGGTGTGGGACGCCTGGGCGCCGGAGGATGCTCCGGCCTCACGGCGGACCAACGGGTCCTCTGGCTATGCCCCGGGATCCCAGGTATTGATCCGCGACGAGCTGTGGCTCGTCCGGAACTCCAAGGACGTCGGTAAAGACGGGTGGATGGTAGAGGTCACCGGCATCTCGTCCTTCGTGCGCGGTACGGACGCGGTCTTCTACAGCCGACTCGACGCGATCCAGGTACTGGACCCGAGGGAGACGCGGCTCGTCCCGGACGACTCACCCAATCACCGGCGGGGCCGTCTGTTCCTTGAAGCGGTGATGCTCAAGACGTTCCTGCCGCAGACCGAGCATGGGCTCGCGCTGGCCGACGGGTTCCTCATGGACCAGCAGGTGCACCAGTTGCGGCCCGCCGAATTGGCGCTGTCCTTGGAGAAGAACCCGCAACCGCGGATTCTGATCGCCGACGTGGTGGGCCTGGGCAAGACCCTGGAGATCGGGGTACTGCTGGCCGAGCTGATCCGGCGCGGGCGCGGCGAGCGGATCCTGGTCGTGACCCCCCAGCACGTGCTGGAGCAGTTCCAGCGGGAGTTGTGGACCCGCTTCGCCATTCCGCTCGTCCGACTGGACTCCACCGGTATCCAGCGCATCCAGCAGGACATCCCGGCCGGCCGGAACCCGTTCGCGTACTTCAAGCGCGCGATCATCTCCGTGGACACGCTCAAGAGCGACGTCTACGCGCACCACCTCGAGCACACCAACTGGGACGCCGTCGTCATCGACGAGTCCCACAATCTGGTCAACCGGGGCACCAAGAACAACGAACTCGCCCGTTTGCTGGCTCGAAAGACCGACGCGCTGGTGCTGGCGTCGGCCACGCCCCACAACGGTCGTGCCGAGTCGTTCGCCGAGCTGATCAAGATGCTGGACGAGGCGGCCATCGCCAACCCGTCGAAGTACGAAGTGAAGGACCTTGAGCACCTCTACATTCGGCGTACGAAGACGACGGCGGAGGTCCGCGACTCGTTGAAGGGCGCCTGGGCGGACCGTGGACCATCCCAGCCGATCCATGTAACGGCCGGTGAGAAGGAACTCGCCGTCTTCCAGGAGCTCGCCACGCGTTGGATTCCGGCCGATCCCGACCAGCCGTCGGTCAGCCGACACCAGCTGGTGCCCTACCAGCTGCTGAAGTCCTTCCTGTCCTCGCACAAGGCGCTGCTGGAGACCGTGAAGACGCGACTGGCGACGCTGGACAAGCAGTCGGCCTCCGAATCGGCACGAGGCGGGCAGCGGACGGCCCGCCCGGTCGACCCGGCGGCTCGGGAGGCTGCCAGGCAGGCAGAGCGCGCGGCTTTGCTGGATCTCCGGGACGTGGCCGAGCGGATCCAAGACGAGGACTCGGCGAAGCTGGCGGCCCTCTTGAACGAGCTGCGCACCATGGGTGTCGGCCCCGGCTCAGAAACCCGCGTGGTGGTGTTCTCCGAGCGCATCCCTACGCTGAAGTGGCTTGCGGAGGCTGTCCCGGCCGCGCTCGGTTTCCGTCGCGGCGCCGACCCCGACGAGAACAAGCCCTGGCTGGCCTTCGGCGGCGCGGTCCAGGTCATGCACGGCGATGCCACCAGCGACGAGGAGCAGCAGGCCATCGTCGAGAAGTTCGGGCTGCGTGACGACCCCGTACGCATCCTGTTCACCGGCGACGTCGCCTCCGAAGGCGTCAACCTCCACCAGCAGTGCCACCGGCTGATCCACTTCGACCTGCCGTGGTCCCTGATCCGTATCGAGCAGCGCAACGGCCGCATCGACCGCTACGGCCAGCAGCACCGGCCTGAGTTCCGTGCTCTGATTCTCACCAGCGACATCCCCTGGCGGACGGATGAGACAACCGGGGAGGCCCGAACGCTGGACGACCGTCTCGTGGGCGAGAAGCTACTGAAACGCGAGGAGGAAGCGCACAAGATCGAGGGCTCAGTGGAGGCGGTCACCGGCCTATATCGGGCCAAGGAGGAGGAGAACCGCCTCACCCAGGACCTGATCGCCGGCCGGACCGTCGAGGAGTCGATCAAGCAGTCCCAGCAGGGGGGTGCTGCATTCCTCTCAGGACTGCTCGGCCAGGTGGGTGCCGTCCCGGAACATCCCGAGGTGCGGCGGGCGTACGTGCCACGTCTGTTCTCGTCCACCGCTGACTACTTCGACGAGGCATTGCGTCAGGTCTGCCGTCCGAACCCCGAGGACCAGCTCTCTATGCGTCGCGACGACGACGGCACGATCGCCTTCGAACCCCCGCGTGACCTGCTGTACCGGCTGAAGGCACTGCCGAAGTCGTACCTCGACGAACAGCGGATCATGCCTCGGAAAACTGAGCCGGGACGGATGCGCATCACCTTCTCCAAGGACCTCGCGGACCGGCGTCTGAAGGCGGCCCGGGAGTCGTCCAAGTCACAGTGGCCGAACGTCTCCTACGTCACCGACGTCCACCCCGTCCTGGACTGGTTGACCGACAAGGTGCTCGTCGAGGTCGGCCGCCACCAGGCCCCCGTGCTCGCCGCCTCCGTGAACTCTCCGACGTTCCTGGTGCAGGGCATCTGTTCCAATGCGCTGGGTCGGCCCACCATCGTCGAGTGGATGGCCGTCCACGGTGAACCGCACGACCTTCAGGTGACGCCTCTGACCCCGGAGGTTCTGGAGGACTACGGCGTGGGTCCGACGATGCCCGGCCGCGCCGCACCGCGCGACCTCGGCGGCCTGACGGAGCTCGTGCCTGCAGCCATCAACAGGGCCGAACAGCACGTCCGGAACCTTAAAGAGGCTTACGGCGAGGAGATCGAGGCGATCCTGTCCCCGTCCCGCAAACGCGTCGTGCACTGGCAACAGGAAGCCATGTTCTCTTCTGATGGGACGGGAAAGCGCGGAGTGAACCTCAGCGCCAGCAGGCGGCTGAGCCTTCTCAACTCCCTGCAGACTACAGGCGAGCCGATGCTGCGCCTGCTCGCCGTCCTGGAACCGCTCAACGCCGCTGAGGGAGGCACCGACCGATGAGCACCAATTTCGACTCCTTCAGTAACCGCGGCGAATACTTCGCCGCGCACTACTTCGCCGAACAGCTCGGATCCGATCTGAAGAAGGGCCTGTTCGCCACCTGGGCCCTACGCGAAGGCGATGAGTACGACCCGCGGAAGACTCCTCGGGAGCTCCTCCGCTCGCTACGCGGCGCCTACCTCTCCGAAGACCTACGCGGCTACTTCGCCGAGGCCGCTGAGCGCGACGCAGGAGATGAGGTCCGACCGAACACCCACAACAACTCCGAGTGGCGTAAGCGCCTCGCCGAGTGGCATCAGACGATCCTGCAAGCCCTCGGCTTCGAGGCTACTCCTACCGAGGTCACCGTCCACCGCGCCGGACGCGACCACTCCCTGACCGTGGCCTACCACGGCCACGGGATTGTCGCCCTGGACTGCGGCTGGGCCGCCGACAACGACGCCGCTCTGAACGCGACAGGCCCCGGTCGGCTGCTGCACCCGCTGCGTGTCAGCGCAAGCGAGACGTACGAGACCGGCCCGGCCCTGGCATCCTGGCTTTTCCAGAGCGAGCTCGGCGAGGCCGGTGGGCCTCGCTCGCGCTTCGTCCTGCTGTTGTGCGGAGGCGTGCTCGTCCTCGCGGATCGCCAGTCCTGGAACGAGGGCCGCTACCTCGCCGTCAACCTCGACGCAGCCCTCGAACGTAACGACCGCAGCCAGCAGGGCGAACTCGCCACCGTGGCGGCGCTGTTCAGCCTGGACATGCTCCGGCCCGGCGAGAACGACCAGAGCCGGACCATCGACGCCCTGCTGAAGTCCTCCAACGCCAACGCCGCCGGCGTCTCCGGCAAACTGCGCCACGGCATCCAGCGCTCGGTCGAGATCATCGCCAACGAGGTCCTCGCGCGGATGGCTGCGCCGGACAACAACGTCACCCCAGCCGACATCGAGAGCCCCAAGATCCCCTTCGCCCGGGAACTCACTCGCGAATCCCTCCGATACCTCTACCGCATCCTGTTCCTCCTCTACGCCGAGGCCCGCCCCGAACTCGGCATCCTCCCCGCCGACGACGGCAGCTACGCGTCCGGCTACTCGATGGCCCGCCTGCGCGAGCTCGTCGAACGCGACGAGGAACTCGTCGAGGAGGAGGCCCGCAACGGCTTCCACCTGCATGAATCCCTGGACGTCCTCTTCAACAAGGTCAACTTCGGCCACCGCCCGTACGGCACCGAGGCCGACGACGACCAGCCCGGCGACGACGAGGAAACCCGCAGGGCCAAGGCCGCCCGCCGCAGCGAGGACCGTGGCCTGCGCTTCGAGCCCCTGCGGAGCGAGCTCTTCGAGCCCGGTTCGGTACGCCTCATCGGCAGGGGCGTCCTCGACCCTCGCAGCGACGAGGACAGCGACCCGCGTTGGCTCGACCTGCGCCTGCGCAACGCCGCCCTGCACGAAGTACTGCGCCTGCTTACCATGAAGAAAGGCAAGCGCGGTGAGCGGGGCGGTTTCATCTCCTACCGCAACCTCGGCATCAACCAGCTCGGCGCCGTCTACGAGGGCCTGATGTCGTACACCGGCATCGTCGCTGAGGAGGAGCTGTGCGAGGTCGCCAAGGGCGGCGAGCCGGAGAAGGGCTCCTGGCTCATCCCCTTGAAGAAGCAGGACCAGTACTCCGACAAGACCCTCGTCCACTACGACGAGGACGACGCCCGCAAGGGCCTGCGCGGCGTCAAGAAGTACGAGAAGGGCTCCTTCGTCTACCGCCTCGCCGGCCGCGACCGCGAGACCTCCGCCTCGTACTACACCCCGGAGTCGCTGACCCAGGTCACGGTCGAGCTCACTCTCAAGCACCGCCTTGACCAGGAGCACGACGCCGACGGCAACATCATCAAGACCCGGGCGTCGGAACTGCTCAAGTACAAGATCTGCGAGCCGGCCCTCGGGTCCGGCGCCTTCCTCAACGAGGCGATCAACCAGGTCGCCGAGGAATACCTGCGCCGTCGGCAGGACGAGCTGGGCGTCACCATCCCGACCGCGGACGCCCTCACCGAGAAGCAGAAGGCCAAGGCGTACATCGCCCTGCACAACGCGTACGGCGTCGACCTCAACGCCACCGGCGTCGAGCTCGCCGAGGTATCCCTCTGGCTCAACACCATGCACCCGGGCATGCGAGCCCCCTGGTTCGGCCTCCACCTCCGCCGCGGCAACAGCCTCATCGGCGCCCGTCGCGCCGTCTACGCGGCCGACGACATCACCGGCAAGGAATGGCTCAAGACCAAGGGCGCCCTGGCCCCTACCCCTCTGCCCTTCCTCAGGGACGGCGAGCCCCAGTCACTCCCCCAGGACGCGGTACACCAGTTCCTTCTGCCGAGCCCCGGCTGGGCAGCGGTCGCGGGCTCGAAGGAAGCCAAGGAATTTGCGAAGGAAAGCGTCGAACAGCTCGCCACCTGGAGAAAGAGCATCCTCCAGCGCCCCAAGCGCAGCAAGGCCGGGAAGTCAGGGAAGGAGCCGGTGTCCCAGTTCACCCGCCTCCGGGACGCTGCCCGTCGCGTCGAATTCCTTTGGTCGCTCGTGGTCAAGCGCATCGAGCTTTCTGAACAGGCAATCGCCCGCCGGATCGACGTTTGGGGCACTGACCCCATTGACCCGGAGTACGCCTTCCTCCGCCGCCCTGACCAGGCCGTTACAAAGGAACAGGTCCTCGAAGACCTCTTCAACGCCGCTGACACTCCGTACTGGCGCCTCAAGAAGATCATGGATGCCTGGTGCGCCCTGTGGTTCTGGCCCGTCGACAAGGCCGGGCTGCTCGACGGCACCACTGGGGAGTACACGGCGGTGCCCCAAGTAACGGGGGTAGACAGCCTCAGCCGCCTCCTCGACGGCGCGCCGCTGGCGATGGAGTCACTCACTGCCTCGACTGAACCGGAACCGCTGGCTTCTCCTAGGCCCGTGCCCAGGCCGCGGTACGTCGAGGCAACGGCCCTGTTCGCGCTCGGCCCGGAGCAAACCAGCTTCGAGGACCTCGAACTGAGCGCGGACGACGCAGTCGTAGAGTTCAAGCAGGTGACACCGCGAGGCAGGGTCCAAGCAACAGCACCGAAGCCGAAAGCCCCAGAGCGTCGACCGATCGTTCCGCTTAGGGACCTCGATGACTGGCTAGAGTTCTTGGAGGCCATGCTCGGCACTGCCGACGTGCCCGAGGGCACCCTCATCGACAGCTTCAACGACCTCGACGCACTCAAGAGCTTCGAGGAGACGCTGCCCGGCTTCATGGGGATGGATGCCGGCAACCCCGAGGACCGCTTCCCATGGCTCCGGGAGGTGCACGACATCACGGAGGATCAGGGCTTCCTCCATTGGGAGCTGGAGTTCGCCCTCGTCTTCGCTCGGAACGGTGGCTTCGACCTCCAAGTGGGCAACCCCCCCTGGGTGCGCCCCAAGTGGGACGAACCCGCCACCCTCGGGGAGCAAGACCCGTGGTTCGCCCTGGAAGAGAAGCCAAATCAGTCGCAATGGGTCGTCCGCAAGTCTGCATTGTTGAATGATCCCAAGGCTAGAGATTTCATACTGAGTGAACTTGGCAGAAATGCCGGAGTCCTGGAATTTGTGGGATCACCTACAACGTATACTTTGCTGGCTGGAACACAGCCTGACCTGTACCGCGCTTTCATGATCCGCTCCTGGTCGAACAATTCCAGGGATGGGATCATCGGGCTGATCCACCCCGACACCCACCTAGGTGGAGTCAAAGAGGCCAGTCTACGTTCCGCCTCGTACCAGAGGCTCAGATTCCATGCCCATTTCTCCAACCGCAGAAGACTCTTCTCTTAAATCGAGTGGACGCGCCAATATGGTGTGCACATCTACGGAAGCGTCCAAGAAATCGGATTCACGCACGCAAGCTGGATCTTTACACCGGATACATTGCTGGCATCCTTGAAGGACTCCGGCCGTGGAGAGTTGCCAGGGATCCGCGTGAACGGTGAGTGGGACACTCGCCCTCACGCAACACGACTCATCTGGGTGAACAAAGGAGTTCTTGAACTCTGGAATCAGATTATGGATGGCCGCATCGAGGATGCATATTGCGCACCCATCCTTTACCCAGTGACAAGTCATGAGCAGACCGCAATCGCAGCTCTGACGGCTGCCCCACTTCGCGTCGAATCATTCGACTTCCGCGCCAGTTCGGGTTTTCATGAGAAGGGCGCAAAAAATTCCGGACTCATTCGCTGGAACACGGGCACCGCACAGGACCCGACCGACGTCATCATCCAGGGACCCAACTTCGGAATTTCCACGCCCTTTCACAAAGAGCCACGAATTCCCTGCAATAGCGTTCAAGATTGGTACCTAGTCAACCCAGGCGACATCGCGGATGACCACACTCCGAGGACCAATTATGAACGATCGGCATCAAAGCCCGACTTCACATCCGCCCAGGATCGCTGGGACGGGGCGCCCTATTCAGAGTTCTTCCGAACTGCATGGCGCAAGATGATCTCCTTTGATGGGGACCGAAGCCTCTTTGTGGCACTAATCGCTCCAGGCGTCACACACGTGGACGCTGTGCACACGTTGCATCTCGGAAGCAATGAAGCGACGCTCCTACTGACCGGCTTTTGGTCCAGCCTCCCAATGGACTATCTTCTCCGGATCATCGGCCGGCCACATCTGCAGATTGGTGACGTATCCAAGATGCCAGCCCCTCGCATTGACCACCCCCTCGCGAGGGCATTGGCCATTCGTACTCTACGACTAAACTGCATGACGAACGCCTATGCAGATATCTGGTCTGAGCTAACCCCTCACTACTCTGGCGAGAAATGGGCAGCTTCATGGCCAGGCGCGCAACCTCTAACTCCCGAATCTCCGCATGAATGGCGGAGCAATTCCCCGTTGAGAACGGAGTTCGAGCGGCGCGCAGCGCTGGTAGAGATCGACGCGCTGGTATCTGTCTGGCTGGGCATCGACGCTGATAGACTGGCCGCCCTTTATAGATCACGGTATCCGGTCCTATCCGACTACGAGCGGACCACTTGGTTTGACTCGGCCGGGCGCAAGATTGCAGGAAACCCTCGCACCCACGGTCATGGACAGACTCGGGAGCATTACAACCAACTCCTCGCTTACCTAGCAAATCCTGCCGACGTGTCGGAACCGGATGGGTACAGGGCTCCCTTTTATAAGGCCGACCGCGAGAAGGAGATGCGGGCAGCACACGCCGTCTTTAAAAAGCGGCTCGACGAGGCCGTCGCCCGTGGCGAGTGGGATCCGGAGAAGCAGGAGGTGCCGAAGCCGTGAGGCCGACGCTTCAGGCACGCGGGCTCAAGGAAAGCCTGCTGCAGTATCTGTCCACGACCTACGCACTCACCGACGAGGGTGCGCGTGAAGCACTGCACCGGTTCCTCGGGGACGAGACGTCGGGGATGTTCCGGGGTCCATATCTGCGGATCCGGACACCATTTACCGTGGCCGGCCAGGAGTGGCGCACCCATCTGGAGTGGCAGCGGGAGGGCTTCAAGCCGTATGCGCATCAGGCGGCCGCGTTCGCGCGGCTATCCTCAGCGCACGGCCACACCCCGCAACCGACGCTGGTCACCACCGGTACCGGGTCCGGTAAGACGGAGTCGTTCCTCTACCCGGTGCTGGACCACTGCCGTCGGGAGCGGGCCGTCGGCAAGACCGGGGTGAAGGCGGTCTTCCTTTACCCCATGAACGCCCTGGCCACCGACCAGGCGCAGCGCATCAACGATCTACTCACGGAGAACGCCGAGCTCGGGAAGCTGTCGGCCGGCCTCTACATCGGAGAGCGCGCGGCGACGCAGTACGAGAAGGTGCGGACCCGCCGTTCGGACATGCAGTTGTCCCCGCCCGACATCCTGATAACGAACTACAAGATGCTGGACCTCCTCCTCCAGCGTGCGGACGACGCGCCCCTGTGGCGGGAGTCGGATATCCGCTACGTCGTCGTAGACGAGTTCCACACGTACGACGGCGCACAGGGCACAGACGTCGGGATGCTGCTGCGTCGACTCGCCGCCTCCGTCGGGGCAGTCGAGGAAGGCCGTCCGCTGGGGAAGATCTGTCCGGTCGCGACATCGGCGACGCTCGCTTCCGGTACGGACGAGGACGGCACGGCGCAGCTGCTGGAGGTGGCCACCCACGTCTTCGGCACGGAGTTCACTGCGGACTCCATCGTCGGGGAGAACCGGCTCACGGTCGAGGAATTCATCCCGCTCGGTGACGTGACCATGCAGCCGATGCCGACACCCGACGAGTTGCTGGCGCTGCCCGATCCGGCGACCGGCGACGAGGCGTTGCTGGATCTGATCGAGAAGGTGACGGACGTCCGTGACCTCGATCCGTTCCTCCTCGGTGGAAACCTCAAGCGGCATCTGTTCACTCGTGCGGTGATGCAGGCGCTCGGCGGCGAAGTGAAGACCAGTGCCGAAGTGCTGGATGTGATGTGGCGTGCGGGCGCCGCCGGCTGGTCCGAGGCGGTGGCGCGGCAGCCGGAGAAGGCGGCCGAGGCCCTGGCGCGGTTCGTCGCGCTGCTGTCGTACGCCCGCGATCCGGAGTCCTCGCCCGCCGAGCCCCGGCCCTTCGTGCACGTCGAGGTGCATCAGTGGGCGCGTTCGGTGTCTCGGCTGCTGCGCGGGGTGCTGCCGTGGCCGAAGGCGGAGTTCCGCTGGGATGTGGCCGGCACGGCCGATGCCGGCGCGGCCGACAGCGGCCGTATGGCGCCGGTGACGACGGCGACGTCGGGGCAGAGCGCGAACCTGTTCCTGCCGGCGATCTACTGCCGTGATTGCGGGCGGTCGGGGTGGGCGGTGTTCTCGCCGGAGAGCGATGACCACGACGTCCAATTCGACACGTACAAGATCCGGCGGGCGTCGCTGGGCCAGGACAAGGCCCGGGTGCGGAACCTGATCGCCGCGACGGACCGGGAGGCCCGGGAGGGTTCCGGGGCCGCACTGCTCACGGCGGCCGGCGGCAAGGGGGGCTCGGCTGCGTCGCAGGGTGCCGGCGGGGTGCTGATGGTGCTGGACGGCACCCGTAAGCGGCTGCGCTTGCCTGATCCGCTGAACGATTACGACCGGGAGACCAAGGAGCCCCGGCTGACGGCCCGTGACTCGGCGTTCGTGCTCGTGAGCTTCGGGGAGACGGCGAACACCGCGGCCAAGGAGGACTGGTGTCCGGCGTGCGGTGAGCGCAATGCGATCCGCTACCTCGGTACGGGTGCCGCCGCGATGGCGGCCGCGTCCATCACCCAGCTTTTCACCGGTGGGGAGCTCGACAAGAAGCTTCACGAGAAAAAGACGCTGATGTTCAACGACTCGGTGCAGGATGCCGCGCACCGGGCCGGGTTCGTCGCCAACCGCTCGTACACCTTCTCGCTCCGTGCTCTCCTCGCCGACCACCTGCGGCACGACGAGCCGACCGCGCTGAACGACCTGATCGCGAACGTCGTCGACGCCACGACGGACAAGGACACCCTCTCGGCGGTGGTGCCGCCGGACCTGCACGGCTTCAAGGGCGTGAACCGGTTGCTGTCCGGCCAGGGTCGCGGTGGGGACCTGAAGACGTGGCGGCTGATCGGTCAGCGGCTGGCGTTCGAGGCGTTGATGGAGTTCGGCTTCCGGTCCCGGAACGGCCGTACGTTGGAGCTGACCCGCACCGCCGCCGCGCAGGTCCGTATCGGCGACCCGGCGGCAGTGATCGCGCTGGTCAAGCGGCTGCACGAGGAGTGCGTGCGGGACGGCCTGCCCCTGGTGGCGCAGGACGACGCCCGCTATCTGGCGTTCGTGCGCATTTTCCTGGAGCGGCTCCGTACCCGGGGTGCGGTCGCCCATCAGTGGCTGAACAAGTTCATCGACGAGGCAGGCACCAGCCGGTACTACATCTGGGGCAAGCGGGCTCCGGGCATGCGGGCCTTTCCGAAGGGGATCGCCGCCCCGGTGTTCCTGCTCGGGCAACCCAAGAACGGCAGCGAGTTCGACTTCGCGACCGGGCGGCTCTCCTGGTACGAGCGGTGGGCGGGGCGGTGTCTGGAGCTGCCGCGTGAGCTGGCACCCGAGCTGTGGAGCCGGCTGCTGCCCGAACTCGCCTCGATGGGGCTGCTGTCGGTGCGCACCCCGAACGACACCTCGGTGCGGGTGTACGGGCTCAAGCCCGGCAACATCGAGGCCCGGCTGCTGGACGACGAGCAGGTGCGGGTCTCGTACGTGCGGTGCCCGGTGTGCTTCTGGGAGCAGACGGTGCACCCGTCGCTGCTGGACCAGTGGCACGACCAGCCCTGTCCCTCCTACCGGTGCCGACGGGGCCGCCTTGTGGCCGGTGACCGGCCCGAGGGGCTGGGGGTACACCACCGCGACCGCGACTACAGGGACGACTACTACCGGCGGCTCTACCTCGGCGCGGGCACCTATCAGGTGGTCACCGTCGAGCACACGGGCATGCTGACGCGGCACCAGCGCGAGAAGGTCGAGGAGGCGTTCAAGCGCGGCAGCGGGTTCAAGGACCCCAATGTGCTCTCCTGCACGCCGACGCTGGAGATGGGCATCGACATCGGCGACCTGTCCGCCGTCGTGCTGGCCGCGCTGCCGCGCCGCCCCGCCTCCTACGCTCAGCAGGTTGGCCGGGCCGGCCGCCGCACCGGCAATGCCTTCCTGCTGACCATTCCCGACCGGCGGCGCCGTGACCTGTACTTCCTCGAGCGTCCGAAGGACCTGATCGCGGGCACGATTGTGCCGCCCGGGTCCTACCTGTCGGCCGTCGAGATCCTTCGTCGTCAGTACCTGGCGCATCTGCTGGACCTCGCCGCGGCCGGCCGTCTCGTCCGTGCGGACGGCATCGTGCTGCGCGCGCTGCCGCACAAGGCGCCGCGCCTGTTCGGCCCGTCCGGCTATCTGACCGATCTGGTGGAGCTGGCCCTCGACCAGGGCGAGGAGCTGGTCAAGGGGTTCCTGCGGCTGTTCCCGGTCGGCGTCAGCGAGCAGGCCGGGGCCCACCTGGAGGCGTATGCGACGCACGGTCTGCGCAGCGCCGTAGAGCGGGCGGAAGGCGAGTGGCGGCGCGCCGAGGACGCGCTGCGGGCGCGGCTGCGGGAGATCGACGAGGCCCACGGCGAGCTGCACGACAGCGACCCTGACCAGGCCCGCCAGAAGGCGGAGCTGGACGCCGAACGGCGCGGGGTGGGCAGGCAGCTGCTCCACCTGGGCGACACCACGGCGCAGACCGCGCTGTGTGACCTGGGTCTGCTGCCGAACTACGCCCTCATCGACTCGTCGACGACATTGTCGGCGACCCTGTATGGCGAGGACGGCATCGACCCGAAGACTGGCAAGGTGGTGTACACGTCCGAGACGGTCTCCTATGAGCGGCCCCGCCGCTTCGCGATCCAGGAGCTGGCGCCGGGCAACACCTTCTACGTCAACGGCTACCGGCACGAGATCACCGGCCTGGAGCTGGCGACGGGCGGGCGCCAGGAGTGGCGGACCTGGCGGGTGTGCCCAGGGTGCGGGTACGTACGTACCGAGGACGCCACCGACGATCGCTCTCCGTGCCCTCGGTGCCGGACGAGCCAGATCGCTGACGACGGCTCCTGCTTGTTCCAGGTCGTGGAGCCGGCCACCGTGACGTCGCGGGACAAGCGTGAGGACGCACGGATCCGGGACGACAAGGACGACCGTGATCGCCGCTCTTACACCGTTGTGGACGCGGTGGACATCCCCGTCGAGAAGATCGAGCGGGGGAAGTCCTGGCGGCACGACCGCGAGACGTTCGGCGTGGACTTCTGCCGCACGGCAATGATCCGCCGGATCAACGTCGGCCCGGTCCGCTACGACGCTCCTGCCCGAGATGACTTCGCCGGCCACCTGGTCCGGCTGAACCCCTTCCACGTGTGCACCGCTTGCGGGGCCGCGAGCGCGGACGGCCGTCCGGTCTTCGACCACGACACCGACGCCCTGGAATCGGCAGCAGCCCGCGCCCCGCAGCTCAAGCACCACCGCCCGTGGTGCCCGCTGCGCCGTGGCAAGAAGGACGGCGTCACGCAGGAGCAGGTGCTGCTGGCCCACCAGCTGCAGACCGAAGCCCTGCGGATCCTCATCCCGGCCGCGACAGCCGACGTCGACGCGCGGGTGCACTCCTTCCGGGCCGCCCTGCGACTCGGTGTCGACCTGCACTTCGGCGGCGACCCGCAGCACCTGGACACCACGGTGGCCTCCATGCCGGACATGGACAGCGGCGAGCGCCGCTGGTTCCTGGTGCTCTTCGACTCTCTCCCGGGCGGCACCGGATACCTGGACCGGCTCACCGACCGCCGTGCCTTCCGGGACACCCTCGCTCGGGCGTACGAACAGCTCAAGGCATGTCCGTGCGCCGAGGAGCAGCGGCGTGCCTGCCACCGCTGTCTGCACCGCTACACCCCCGAGCAGTTCCAGGACGTCGTCTCGCGCCAGGCGGCGCTCAGCATGCTGGAGTCGCTGTTGTTCAAGGGGGACGGCGAGGACGGCTGGGACATCAGCGATGTGGAACACACCGGGCTGGTCGGGCTGGACGCTCAGGTCGAATCCGACCTGGAGGCCCGCTTCCTGACCGCGCTGCGGGACTGGGTGAAGGTCACCGACGACGCAGCTTTGGACGAGGAGGGCCACGCCAGCGGGCATCTGCGATTCACCGACGGCTCGGACGTGATTCACTGGAGGCTGACGGCCCAGAGGCAGCTCGAAGGCACCCGAACGGACTTCACCTTCACCCGCGTCGGCGGTCCGGTGCAGAGCGTGCACGTCTATCTGGAAGGTTTCCGGTTCCACGCCAGCCGGGAGCACAACCTCATCGCCAAGAACGCGGCCCAGCGCACCCGGCTCCGTGCCGACGGAAAGATCGTCTTCCAGATCACCTGGGCCGACATCGACCTGTTCGAGCGGCGGCCGGGGCGCACCAAACCGGTCTGGCCGCCGTACCGGGGCACCGCCCAGGAGCAGGCCAAGGCCGCCTACGAGCAGTACGGCGGCAACCGTGCCCACTTCGGCGAAGCCGTCTTCGCCAACCCGATCGACACGCTCATCGCCTATCTGCGGGATCCTGACGCCACCCGTTGGGCCCGCCGGGCCCGCGCCCTGGTCACCGGCCTCACCGCTGTTTCCGCCACGACCGCCGTCGCCGCGACCGGCAAGCGCAGCGAGCTTGTCACCGCACTGCGCGAACAGCTCGCCTCCTTCGGAGCCGGCCGACGGCACGGCAAGCCGGTGGTACCCGACGCCGGCAGCCTCGGTCCCGTTCATGTGTTCCGCACCCAGGACGAGCACGGTTTGCCGATCGTGTTCGCGCTGGACGCGGCCGACCCTGACAACCTGCGGTGGACCGCCCTGACGGTCCTCGACGACAGCGACGCTGTCCTCGACACCGACGAGCACAAGCTGCGGTGGCGGTCCTGGCTGTACTGGACCAACATCACCCAGTTCCTGTCACTCGTGGGCGGGGATGGTGTCCAGCTCGCCGTCAGCAGCGCTGCGGACTTCAAGGTAGAGGTTCTCGCCGTGTGCGGTGGCCTGGGTGAACTCGACTCGCTCGCCGCAGCACTCGCCCCCGCGCCCACCGTCGTGCCCGAGCCCGCAGTCCGGCCCGCCGCCTCGGAGCCGAGCACGGACTCGCCGGCGGAAGCCGCCCTTCGGAAGATCATCCGGGACGCCGTCTGGGACGACGACATCCTGGAGATCCTGCGCGAGGACCCCGACGAAACACCTGCCCTGCTCCGCCTCGCCGAGACGCTTGCCGAGCACGGAAAGCAGGCCCCCGTTTTCGGGTTCGAACTCGGAAGCAGCCGCTGGCAGGCGGACTTCGCCTGGCGGACTCCCGACCTCAAGATCGCCGTTGTGGCCACCCACCAGGGCGACGAGGACATCGAGGCCCAACGACGCGACGCCGCCTACGCCGAGGACGGCTGGACGGTCCGGACCGCCGCCGCATGGCTCGACCATCTCGACACCCTGCTCGTACAGCTCCCCAATACGGAAGGCACCACCCGATGACCGCCCGGCTCAGCCTGTACCGCAAGGCCGAACAGGAGCTGTACAAGCTCGACCGCTCGGTCAAGGCCCAGTTCTACGATTTCTGCCACGTCTTCCGGAACAACCCCAACCAGCCGGGCCTGAAGCTGAAGAAGCTCAAAGGCGACTCGCGCATCTGGTCCGCGCGGGTTAACGACTCCTACCGCGCGCTGCTGACCCCGACCGGAGTAGACGCGGACGGCACCGAGAGCTGGCTGGTCATCGCCGTCCGCCACCGCAAGGACGTCTACGAAGAGCTCCAGGTCGCGGTCAACCGTGTCACCGGTGAGATCGAGTTCGTCGACCTCTCGGTCGTCGGCGGCAGCGCACTGCGCCGCGCCGGGATCACCCTGACCCCGGCCGAACCTGACCGGACCGCGCCGTCGGCCGAGCCCGAACCACAACCGCAGCCGCAGCCGCAGCCGACGGTGGAAACCCCTCCCCTGCTCGCCGCGTACAGCGCCGACCAGCTGCGGGAGCTGGGTGTCGCCGACCAGTTGATCGAGCTGGCCCTCGCCGTCACCGACAGCACCGAGCTGGACCAGCTCGTCGAGGGCGCCCCTCTGTTGTCCAAGGACGTCCTCTACGGTCTCGCCGCCGGTATGCCCATCGACGAGGTCCGCAAGGAAATCACCCAGCCCGTCGAGCTCGGTCACGAGCCCGATCTCGGTGACTTCGCCGCGGCCCTGAGCCGTACCAAGGTCACCGCCGTTGACGATGCCGTTCAGGCGGCCATCGACGAAGGGGACTTCCGAGCCTGGAAGGTCTTTCTTCACCCCACGCAGGAACGCATCGTCCACCGCCACTACAACGGACCTGCCCGCGTCTCCGGCGGGCCCGGCACCGGAAAGACCATCGTCGCCCTGCACCGGGTCAAGCACCTGGCTGAGCAACTGCCCCCCGGTAGCAACAAGACGATCCTGCTGACCACGTTCACCAAGAACCTCACCACGGACCTCCGCCTGCGTCTCGCGTCCCTCGTCGAGCCCGAACTCCTCGACCGTGTCGAGATCGCTCACATCGACCAGCTCGCCGCCCGCGTCCTGGGTGAGAACACCGCACCTGGCCGGGGCCGGCAGCGTGTCTACGACCACGTGGCGCTGAATGAGATGCGCCAACTCCTCGCCGAACTCGACGACCGCCGCTGGGAGGCCGAGTTTCTCCTGGAGGAGTGGGAGCAGGTCATTCTCGGCCAGTCCGTCGCCACCCGCTCCGCCTACTTCCAGGCCCGCCGTGCAGGACGGGGCCGTTCCTTGACCCGGCCCGAGCGCAACCACATCTGGAAGCTCGTCGAGCAGTTCACCGCCCGCCTGGACAAGCTCGGCGTGGAAACCTGGGGCCAGGCATCCGAGCGCGCTGCCCGCTTCGAGATCGAGCGTGCCGCGAAGATCAGGGCCCGGCGGGAGTACAAAGAGGAGGTCGGCGGCAAGGACCTCATCCACCGCGACAACAGCTCCGGCATGCGCTACCTGAACTACCGCTACCGGCACATCGTCGTCGACGAGGCCCAGGACCTCAGCCCCGCGCACTGGAAGATGCTCCGGGCCATGGCCGACCCCGACCTGCCCAACGACATGTTCATCGCCGGCGACACCCACCAGCGCATTTACGACCACCAGGTGGCCCTCGGCAGCCTCGGCATCAACATCCGCGGCCGTTCTTCTCGCCTCACCCTCAGCTACCGCACCACCAAGGAGATCCTCACCGAGGCCCTCCGTGTGGTCGACCCCGTGAAGCCCTGGCAGCAGGTGAACTACGACGACCTGGACGACGGCACCGACAACCTCGCCGGATACCGTTCCGTCCTCCACGGCCCCGCCCCGGCCTTCACGCCGTACGAAACTTGGGAGGACGAGCTCGCCGGTCTTGCCACCACCCTGGCCACGTGGCGCGAGGAGCTTTCCACGGACGAGAACGGCTCACCCATAGACCCGAGCGGCCATATCGCCGTCTGCGTCGCCGACCGCGACATGGTCAGCCAGACCATGTACTACCTGGTCACCAAGGCCGGCATCACCTGCGCGGAACTCACCAAGGACGGTCCCAAGGGCGACGGCGAGGTCCACGTGGGCACGATGCATCGCTTCAAGGGTCTCGAGTACCAACGCCTCGCCATCGTGGGTGCCAGTGACGGCATCATCCCCCGCACGCACGTCATCGACCGCTACCGCATCGAGGATCCGCCCCGCTACGAGCGCGAACAGCGCAAGGCCCGTTCCCTGCTCTTCGTGGCGACAACGCGAGCCCGAGACGCGCTGAACATCAGCTGGCACGGCAAGCACAGCCCCTACCTGCCGGTCTGACACGGACGTGGGCCTCCCCGGCCTCAGGGAGGCCCACACTCTCCTCCTCGCTGGGAATCAGAAGTGCGAGAGGGAACTCGCCTCGTAGCGCAGTTGATACGCCCGCACGCCACCGCCGTTCATCCGGTAGATCGTGATCGCGGAAAGGAACTGCTCCTTGACCTCCAGAGCGCGCCGCCGCTCCTTCCCCTCGACGTCACTGATCCAATCCTCCACCTGCTTCGGCAGCTTGAAGGCAAGCTCGTACGCGCCTTCCTCCCCCAGCGGCGACAGCGTCCACTCCGCCGAACCGCCATTGCCACGTCGCCGAATGCGCACCGCATGGTCCGGATGGGTATCCGCGTACGTGGTGAACGCCAGGTGATCGCTGGCGGCCAGCGGCAGGATGAACGGTGCCGACGGGAAACCCAACAGCAACTCGGCACCGCTGTTCTGCTGGAGCGCGGCTGCGAAGCCGGCGATCGCCGCCTCAGCCTCGTCCCGGAATCTGCCGTCCGCCGGCGCCGGGGTCGGCTGCAGCTCCGCAGACGCGGTCCAGGTCCCCAACTCCTTCCGCAGCTCCGTACGCATCCACGTCACCGGGAACGTCCCGGACGCCCCGAGGTGGAACTGCGCCTGCTCCAAAGTCCACGCGGTGGTACCGATCGTCCCGAGCAACCACGCGAACGAGGCGCCCGACAGATCCACCAGCGAGATCTGGTGCGCCAAGGCGTACTTCTGGGCGTCCGACGTGAACCCGCTCGTCGAGAACAGGGCGTACGCGTACTGATACCGCTGCCGCGGCCTTCTACCCGCGTGCATCACGAAGTTCTCGTTCACGTCGTGCAGCACTCCGTGGGCGTTGCGCACGATCTCCAGTCCGCAGCGCTCCTGGTAGAACTTCGCCTCCAGGAACAGCCGCACCGGCATCGAGAACGCCGGTGTGAACGCGAACTCCCCCAGTGCGTCCACCTGATGCAGTGCTCCCCTGCCCCGCACCCGAAGCGTGTTCCCTTCGGTCGCCAGCTCCTCGGGGTCCTGGCTCTCGTGCACCAGCAGGCGGTAGCCGGAGGAGCGCAGAAGCCAGGCAAGCGCCTCCTCCAATAAATACCCCCGCAGTGCGGCACCCTTGATCATGGTCAACCCCCTACACGGGCCGTGCTCTGCGGTCGTGCCCGGGCCAAGCGCGGCAACAGCCTGCTACCGGATGCTTTTCTTGATTTCGGTGACGATGGTCCCAGGCTCGCTTTGTCCCTGTGCCGTGCGGCCGACGCTCTGGCTGAACTCTCTCCAGACACGGGGGTGCTCGGCGGTCACAGGCTGCCGTTCGCCGATCATGCCCTGGACCAGGCAGTGGCCGCTGCGCTCGAGGTGGTGCTCGAGCCACTCTCTGGACGCGAGGAGACTGTAGGCCCTGCCGCTCGGGCGGTCCCATGTCAGGTACTGCACCTGCAGTTGCCCGTCGGTGTCGTACCAGAAAGGGCGGTCCGGGTCGCGCCGCAGCCTGCTGTTTCTCAGGAGTGGGTCACTGAGCAGCGTCACGGAGACGGATGCGTCGAGGGAGCAGTCCAGGCTCTGACCACTCCAGTTGTATGTCTGGTCGGTCGGAATAGCGGTGACGGGTTCCCCAACGGGATCTGTGGCGAACACCATCTGGCCCTGCGGCTGTGCGGCGAGGGTGCGCTCCAGCCAGTCGTCCTCGTCGTCTTCCATCGGACCGTCCGCCCACTGGTCTGCGAGCTCCAGGAGCAGCTCTTCCCGGCGCTTTTCCCTGCGCTCCCGCCAGATGGCGATGGCGACGCTCTCCTCCGAGGCCGGCGGTCTAGGGGTTGGCTCCGGAGTGGAGAGATCGTCGTCCCCTGGGACAGGGGAGTCGTCCTCACCGTGATCGGGTTCGTCGTACTGAAAGGTACTCACATGCCAGGAGTCGGGTTCCGGATCGGTCCAGGGACCGGGGACGGTGGGGAAGTCGGCCAGGAGAAGGCTGTGGCGATCGGCTCCTTCGGGCATCAGCCGGTTTGTGAGCGCACGGCCTTCAAGCCACGTCAGCAGGCTGGTGAGTTGGGGGGCGGGCACGAGCCAGCTGTGGATGCGGTGCCATTGCTCTGCCTGGCCGCGGGTGACGTTCCATCCTCGGCCGTCGTGGTCGTCCATGGCCTGTTCGTAGAGGACGATCCACTGCCTGTCCTGGCTGTCGGTGCGGATGCCCAGTTCGCCGAGGTCGGGCAGGTTGTCCGGACGGCTGATCCATTCGTCGACGCCCTCGTCGTCGGGCAGGTCGGGGACAGGTGGTGCCAGCGGGTGTGCGGGGTCTGCGGTCGGGAAGGTGGCGTGGTCGGCTTCGTCTGGACTGTTGTCGTCGTCGGTGTCGGAGAAGGGGTGTCGGGCCGGGGGGAGGGAGGGGTCGATGTCGAGCAGCGACAGTTGTGCCGCTCCCGGGTATTCGGCGGCGTCGTGCTCGGTCTGCCGGTGGGGGTGCCGGTGGTTCGCCAGGCGTTCCACGAGCTCGTGGAGGGCCATCCACTGGTACTTCTTGCCGATCCGTTCGCCCTTGTGTGACTGGCGGGAGCCAGAGTGGCGGGAACGCATGTTGTCGAATTCGGCGAAGAGTTCAGGTGTCCAGCCCAGGTCGGCGACGCGGGCGAGGATCCAGCGTGCGGCCCACTCGGCGTCGACGTGGGCAGTGGCGAGGCGTTCGTCGTCGGGCGGGGGCACTCGGCATGCTCGCAGCAGCGCGTACTGGTCCGCGTCGAGGACGTCCCTCGCCTTCCTCCCGGTGAGGAGTTGTTCAACGGCAGCCGGTGTGCTCAAGGCGGGCCGGACGGACTCCGGAAGGCTTTGCGTGAAGGCCGGGATACGGGCGGGGTCGACTAGGACAGGATCGTCGGCGCGCTGCCACGCCGGCCGGCGGGGATAGTCGGTCGACAGCGGCAGCAAACTGAAATGGCGCACCGCTGGCCGGACCTGGTAGTCCGCAAAGTCTCCGAGCGGTGCAAGGGACGAGCGGAGCGATCCCCACAGCGACTCCTTCTGTTCCCGCCAAGGGAAGAGGACGTCAAGGTCCTCCTCCGCAGGAGCTTGCCCGATCTGAGGGGAGGCGTGTGGGTGCCTGACCGCGTCTGCTTCCTCGCTGGTGACGGCTCCAGCACCGTGCGCCAGGGTGACAACGCGTGTAGCCGCTTCGCACAGCAGTGCGTTCCGTGAAGCGTGCGCGGGCGAATCAACGGCGCCGTAGGAGTACGTGAGGAGCCGCCGGGCGATTGTCCGGAGGAGGTCGTGCTGGCCGTCGTCCTCGCCGCGACGGGCCAGGACTCCGTAGCTGACCCACGCCAGACGCTCGAAAAGGTAGGGATCGTCGATCTTCTCCGCGTCCTCGTGGAGGAATCTGTCCAGGAGGGAGACGAGAACGTCTCCGTGCCCCAGGAGCAGCTGCACCAGGGCCTTGGTGGCCCGGTCCCGCAGGAACCGGTTGGAGGACGTGAGGGTCCACACCAGTGTCGTGGCGGCCAGCCGGACGACTTCCTCGTGGTCGGCTCCGGCCGTCTGCTCCGGCCGGCGGGTCCGGTCCCCGAGCCGAGGCCGGACCGTGAGGGACGCAGGGTGGAGATGGCGCGGGGTGGGGTACTGCTCGGCCCAGCGCAGCAGCCGGTGCAGTGCCGTGACGTCCCACAACAAGGAGTAGGTCTCGACGCCCCACCACGCGTCGCGCTCGGGCCGCGGCTTTCGCAGCAGCACCCGGTGGAGACGATCGGCGTTCAGCAGATGGCCCGGCTCGGCGGTGACCGCTACCGCGGCCTCCAGCACGTCGGAATTACGTCCGTGCCGTGCAGCGGTCTCGTTGAGAAGTTGGATGGTGCGTTCGTTGACGCTGCGTGTGCTGCGCAGCGGAAGCGTTTCCAGAAAGCTGCGGGCCAGCCGGTAGCCTCGTACGTCCGCGCGACTGCCGAGGCCGGCTGTGGCCTCTGCAGATGTGGGAGAGGCGGCCAGCAGGTCGATGAGCTCCGTCCCTGTTTGCTCGGGCAGGAGAATCGACGCTGCTTCCTGGTAGTTCGGGGCTGCCTGCCCCAGCCAGCCCTGCAGCGCGGAATCGGCGGTCAGTGGGCGTCCCTCGCCCAGCACGTCGATCTCGTCCTGGTGGGCAGCGAAGACCGACCGTACAACGCGGTCGTCACCGAACGCCTGGTAGGGGAAACCGATACCGGTTGCCTGGTCGGCCTTGTAGGTCCGCTCGTTGGACACCAAGCCCTGGGCGAGGAGCTGCCCGAGCATCGTGTCCGGCCACGCCGTGGCCGCCGGAGCGTACGCGTCGACAAGAGCGCGGGCTTCCTCACGCGGCAGCACGGAACGCCGTGCGGCGGCCATGCGCGACGCCAGGGCGTCCACCGCACGGTGCACGGGCCGCTCCAGGGGATCGAGTCCGAGCCGGGAGCAGATGGCCTCCGCACGGTGGTCGACATAGGCATCGAACACCGCGCTCCGGTCACGCGGATGGCCGCCCGAACCGCCACGCTCCAGGCTCTTGCTCAGACTGTCCGCGTACAGCTTTACGAACAAAGGGTTGGTGAAGACCGAGGCCAGCAGGGGAGTGTTGGGAAGAACCGCCGCCACACCCCGCAGGTAGCTCTCCAGCCCCTCCATCTCCCGTCCTGCAAAGCCGGAGTGCACGGAGGCCGGCACATCGAAACGATCAGGCACGACGATCGACTTGAAGGTCGAGCGGCAGGACACCAACAAAGCGATGTGCCGGTACCCGGCCAGACGCACCTGCAGCGCGAGCAGTTCGCTCTTCCAGTTCCCGGCGTCGTCGGAGTCATTGAGCGCATCGATGATCAACAGGAAGCGGCAACCGCTTGCCGCGCCAGCGGCGTCCATCGCCTGCAGGAGGTCCCGCTCGGCAAGCGGCCCCAGGCCACGCTTCTGCGCGATCTCACTCAACGCGCTGTGCCCGGTGAGCTCCTGCCCGAACACCACCAGCGCCGGACGGCCCTCGTCCACGGCCCGTCGCGCGGCGTCGACCAGCAAATGCGTCTTGCCCTGCCCCGCCTCCCCCAGGAGCAGCCAGGTCTTCTTCTCCGCTGCCTGGGCAGCGGGACTCCGCAACCAGCCGTCCAGGCGCTCGCAGGCGTCGAAGGCACGAGCCAGAGCGCGCTCGCACAACCATTGCACGCTCCGCACCGCGGTCACCGGAGCATTTGCGCCCCGTCCGGCCGCAGGTGTGGCGTCGTCGCTTTCACGCTCTTCCTCGGCGAACCGGTCAGCCAGGTCCTTGAACTCACCCAGCCGCTCCAGCATGTCCTCCACCACAGCAGAACTCTGCTCGGCGGGGAAACCGGACGTTGCGGATGCAGCGGACAGGTCGTGGACCAAGGTGTGGGCGCCTTCCCGCAACGCGGGCGTCCACGCGTGCACCCACCGCGACAGCGCCTGATGGTCGGGGCTGCTGGCCGGCGCGGGATAGCTGTCGTACCAGCGTGTCATCTCGGAAAGGAGTGTCACCACAGCAGCCTGCAGATCCCGGGATCGCTGGACGCCCTGCCTCAAGAACTCCTGCGGCAGGGCGCACGCATCCGCCACGTGCGCAAGGGGCAACGTCACATGATGCTCGGGTGTGTACCGTGCCTCGGCCAGACGCTCAGCAAGCGTGACCTGTTCCCTGAACCACTCGCTGCCCAGCGCCCGTCGTTCGAAGAAGAACCACTGACGTCCCTCATTTCCAGGGCGGGTCAGCCGCTCCAGCAGCTCGCCGCCACCGACGTAGCGGATGTCCACGTCGGCAAGGCCGGGCAAGTCCTTCTTCCACTGGGCGACGTTGCTGTTCCACCGCTCCCTCGCACCGGTACGCGCCTTCCCGCGCGGGGTGACAGGGGTGGGGTCGGAGAGGTCGAAGGGAGCGAGGAACTCAAGCCGGACAATCTTCCGGTTCGCGACGTTCTCGCCGACCGTCTTGGCGCTCTTCTTCGCCTGAGGGATGAGATCGTCGATGTTGTGGACGAACTTGACCTGGTATCCGTGCGCAGCACTGCCGTCGGGCGCCTGGTCATACCATTCGACGCCGCCGTCCGGAGCAGCAGTCTTGATCGTCTCCCAGCCTGGAGGCGCCGGCGTCCGGAGCTGGAAGCAGAGCTCCTCGAACGCGCGATGCTGGCTGCCGTCCCACTCACGGATGCTCTGCCAGCTGTGTGCCCTGCTGTCGTTCGATGCCACTGCCGTCCTCTGACCGTCCCGCCGCCCCACTATGCGCGTGTCGGATCCCAGCGTAGACGGCTGCACTGACACACCAAGCCCTCCTGTGCCAATGGACCGGCAGCTCGGTGCAGACCAGGCGCGAAAATTCCGTTGTAGCCGGTGCTGACCTGCGCGCTGCCGGTCATGAAGTGCGTGACGGCATCGACTTGGGAGTCCGACCCGGGACCGGACTGGTCTGAGATCGAACACGCTGGTGCACACGATGCGGTCGGTGACTGTGCGGTTCGTGTGCCTGTGACTCTTTCGGGTGCCTGATTTGCGATCGCACCCGCTCATCCGTCCGTACCGGGATGCGTTTTCCTCCCAGCGCGTCCGGCGACCAGCTCCGCGCATCCCCACCAGATCACTCACGCACGGTCAACGAGTATGAACCCAAAGCGTTTCTGATCAATATCACCGACAGCCGACCTCTTGGCCGCGATCGAGGACCGGGCAGCAAGGAGGCCGCGCCGCAGTTCAGACAGCCCCGTCAGAGGATGTTCCACCGGAACGCCCGATCGCCTTTCCGCAGTGCTTCCACCCGCCTGTGCACCTCAGCAAGGCTCGCTGGCGCGTGGTGAACCTTTCGGGCGTTGGTCGTGATCATGCGTAGTTCGCGCAGTCCAGCAAGTACCGGGTAGCCCGGCCAAGCGGTGACGTCCCAGCCATAGGCGTTGACGAAGCGGCGGTAATGGTGCTGGCCGAAGCCGAAGCGGCGGCAGTGCACCTCGATCGTGACCAGGTCCCATTCGGGCTGGCCGTAGGCGACCGTATCCCAGTCGCACAGGACCGCCCCGCCGTCCGGGGCGTGGAGGGCGTTCCGGTGCTGGGGATCGCCTTGGATCAGCCCTCGGGCCAGGGGGAAACGGATGTCTCGGAGCTCGGCTGTGAGGCGGTCCGTCTGCGCTTCCATGAATTGGATGGCGTCAGGCGTCAGGCATGTTATGGCGGACAGTGAGCGTCGGATGGCCCCGACGTTGTCGTGCTCGGGGAAGCAAAGCGGTGGCAGGGGCAAGCTGTGGAGCTCACGGAGGGGCTGCGCCAGTTGCTGGGCCTCTACGGGCTGCTCGGGCTGGGGCAGGTAGGTCCAGAAGGTGACCGCGTGGCCGTCGACGAGGACGGGCTGGTCGACGGGGTGGAGCGGAACGGTGGGGAAGCCCGCGGCCATGAGCCGCCTGACGAACTCGACCTTGCGGGTCACGTCTTCGACCCGGGAGCCCTTGCGGGCGATCTTCGCGACGACTTGTTCCTTCTCCAGCAGGACAACTGCGTTGGTGTGGCCGCGGAGGAGGCGGGAACCGCGGCTGTCGAGGCCGGCGGCAACGCACGCCCGTTCCAGGATCCGGTGCATCTCGGCCTCGTCGTACCCGCCGGGGGCCGGCGCCATCTCTCTCATGCGTTCCAGGCTCGCGGACACATGGCCGAGTGTCACATCTGGCCGGGAGGAAGTGCGAGAATTTCGCGCAGTTCCCGCGCCACACGGCTGCCTCGAACGCGCGGCGGCAGGACTTCCACGACCTCCCGCGCCCGCTCCTCGACGATAGGGGTCCGATGCGCCGGATCCGTCCGCAGGAACGTGGCGGCCGCCAGTTGGCATGCTTCCTCGGTGCTGTGTTCGTGGGCGAGGCAGAGGGCTGCCTCGAAGTGGAGGAGAGCCGGGTCGATGCCGGTCTTTTCCGGGTACAGAGCGAGCGCGCTCTCCTGGACGCGTCGGGCTTCGGCGGTCCGCCGGAGGGCGGTGCGGGTGCCGCTCATATAGAGGAGGAAGCGCCGCTCAGGGAAAGCGAAGGCGTCGTTGCCCGTGTCCGCTCTGGCGTGGCTTCGCTCGAAGATCTCGGTGGCCTGCCGAAGGGCGGCTTCCGCTCCCTCCGCGTGGCCAAGCTTCGCCAAGGCCCGTGCCTCGGCGGCCGAAGCGAAGGCGGCGGTGGGCGTGGGCCGGTTGCGGCAGAGGATTCTTGCCTCTCTGGACAGGGCGACCGCGGCCTCGATCGGGCCGTAGTGGTAGGGGAGCATGGCGGCCTGTGCGCGGACGCGGGCGCGCAGCTCGGTGTTGCCGCTGTCGTCGCCCGCGTTGCGGGCGGTGGCGTACCAGGACTGCGCCCGGCGGAGGTGCCCGAGTTTCATCAGGGCGTCGGCGATCAGTGTGGCGATCATCGCTGTGAGTTCGGAGAGCCGGACCTGTACAGCGGCCGGCTGACGGTGGGCGGCGATGTCCTCGACCTCGGACAGGTGGCCCAGCAGTATCTCGATCATCGGCGCGGGCGGCGTGTAGACGTACTGTTCGCGCGCCCACAGCAGCTGCTCGTCGAGCAGGTCCAGCTGCGTGGGCGTCACCGTGCCCACCGCAAGAGTGCGGTCGACCGACCGCCGGGCGGCGTCGATCTGCTGCTCGAAGGAGAGGGGAACCGTGTCCGCCGCGCGTCGTGGGGCGACCGCGGGGGTGAGTGCCTGCTGGGATCTCCGTGCCGACGCCCTCTCCTCAGCCAGAGGCTCGTCTGGCGAGGAGGACTGGCTGCTTCCGCGCAGCCCCAGGTCCTGGGCCGTGCTCGCGTAGAACTCGCACAACAGGTCCACGGTGACCGGGCGGGGCTGCCGACCCTTTTCCCAGTGACCCAGTTGATCACCGTCCGCCCGGGGTGCTGCTTCGTACCGCGCTCCGAGAGTGCTGAGCCCGTCAGCGGCCTCCTGCAGGGTCAGCCCCCGCGCCAGGCGATGCGCGCGGAGCAGCGTCACACCGCAGTGGGCGTGGATTCGATGGGCGGTTTCCTGGACCGACTCTCCACGGTCGGCGGCGTCCTCGCGTAACCGCTGCGCACAGGACTGACGGTGCGGCTTGTAGTCCAAGGCCCCCTCCTCCAACTCGCCCTGCTCCTACTCCCGGCAGCGTATCGGTGAGGCACTCCCCCATCTGCGGGATCAGTGACTGATTCGACGGCCTGGCGACCGGATCAGTCACCTGCAAGCAAGAAGTGACTGATCGGCAAGGGGTGACTGTTGTCCGTCGATACCGGTGGGGCGAACCTTGCTGCTCCCAGAAGCCCGACGAACCGCTCGCCGGACGATGGCGTGGAACGCCCGATCGCCGGGCCTGAGTTCGCCGTCGTCTCCCGCCGCACCTTGCGGCGGGAAGGCGCAGCGTTCGTTACCCACAGGGAGGTGGATCGATGACGTCCTCGGCGTACCACACGGTCCTGACGGAGCTGGCCGATGGTCAGGGAATCGAGCGTGCGGCAATCGAGGTCGAGAGCACGCCGGCGTCGGTTCGCGACGCGCGGTCCTTCGTCCGGCAGCAGCTCTTCGGCTGGAGCTTCCCCGAGGCGGGGGACTTCACCGACGGGGTGGTACTGGCTGTCAGCGAGCTGGTCACCAACGCGGTGCTGCACGGCCGGACCCGGCCGGCGGACGACAGCGAGCACGTCGGTATCGCGCTGGCCCTCAAGCCGGGCAGAGCGCTGGGTGTTCTGGTCACTGACAACTCCAACGAGGCGCCCGTGGCGGCCGTTCGGCCTGCCCCGCATGCCACTTGTGGCCGCGGCCTGGAGCTCGTCGACGCGGTGGCCGACTACTGGACGGCAGCGCCGCGAGAAAACGCCCAAGGGGTCACCGGCAAGGACGTGTGGGCCGTCTTCCGTTGCCCGGAGTTCGCTGGGCTCCTCCCCCGATCGGCGTGACAACCCATGTCGTCGAAAAACCTCCGAACCTGCCGACTTCCTGTGACACCAGGAGTCTTCATGCCGTGCGTACTCGACGAGCCGAGTGGCCGCCTGAAGGGTGCCCTGCTGCTCTCCACACGACTACGGGCGCTCGCTGGCGTTGCTCCAGTAGGTCGGGGCGAGCATCTCACCAGGCCAGGCCGGCTGGCGGATCGGCCCTCGCGGGCCCATCTGCTGGAAGTACGGGGCGAGGTCCAGGACGGGGGTGCCGTCGACCGCGTCGAGATCGGTGACGTGAAGGTCCCGGCCGTCGACGTCGAGCAGGCGCGGGAAGCTGATCGCGAGCTGGTTGGGGCGGCGGTGGTTGCGGTGCACGAAGGTGCCGGTCGCCGGCCATCGGGCGTCGCCGCGCGGGCTGCGGGCGTGCAGCTGCACGTCCTCGGGGCGCGCCCGGTGGAAACGCCAAACCACGGTGAGGTGCGAGAACTCCTCGATCCCCTGAAGGGTCTCCAGCGGGTACTCGTCGTTGAACCGGATGATCGAGCGGACGCCGCCCTGGTAGTCGTCCAGAACCTGGGTGTGGCCTCCGACGACCGTGGCGATCGAGCTGACCTCGTAGCTGGGCACCGTTCTTCCCTCTCCATCCCTCTGACTGCCGGCACGGCCGGACGCCCCGCAGCAAGACGCCGACATGATCGGGTGTCAGCTTATGGCTCGCAGCGTCTCCCGGGCGCGGCGGTCGAGCTCCGCGATGTGACGGCCGCCGCGGCCGCGCACGGGAGACAGGTCGCTCCGCATGCGGACGATGACGTCCCGGGCCCGTCCGGACTGCACTCCGGTCATGGCGTCCAGAGCCCGGCTCCAGGTCGCGCACGCCTCGTCGACGTGGCCCTGCTGCACCTGTACGGCGCCGAGGTAGCCGAGGGTCACGCTGTGGGTGCGGGCGTACTGCTGGCGGCGTCGGGTTGCGACGCTGTGCTTGAAATGGATCTCCGCGTCGAGCGGCTGGCCCAGATCGCGCAGGGCACAAGCTGTCTCGTGGGCAAGGGAGGCTTCCTGGAAGAAGCCCATGCGGCCCGGCGCCTCGTTGTTGTCGGCTCGAGCGAGGTCCCGCTCCGCGCGGCTGATGGCCGCGAGGGTTGCGGGGCGGTCACCGTCGGCCGCCAGGGCTCGTGCGTGGACGATCGCGAGCAGGGCTTTCTCTCGAGGGCTCGCCTGGCCGTAGCGGTCGCGGGACATGGAGGCGTCAGCCAGGGCGAGTGCCCTACGCGGATGTCCGAGGTCCACGGCTTGGTGGGCGAGGGCGCGCAGGATGTGGCCACCGAGCGGTCCGTCGCCCGCTTCGGCCGCGATGCGGGCGGCAAGGGTGAGGTAGCGCTGGGCGGTGCGGTGTTCGGAGGCGTCGAAGGCCATCCAGCCGGCGAGGTAGGTCATCTCCGCCACGGCCGAGTACATGTCGCGGCGGAGCTGTTCCGTGCGAAACCTGCTGCCGAGCAGGGGCACCGCTTCGTCGCGAAGGTGGCCGGCCAGGGCCGAGCGGCCGGAGGCTCCGCCGCGCTGCTGGTCTCGCGCGGAGTAGAAAGTCGTCAGGCCCCGGACATCGTCGATGTCCGCCTGAGTCACCGGTCGCGGGGAGACCGCCGGCCGCTTCGCCGCCGCGGCGGGGGCATCTGCCCACCACGAGGCGGTGGGCAAGGCGAGGCCGGCGGCCGAGTACGCGGCGGTCGCCAACAGCTTACGTCGGTGCATATCGAGGTCGTCGCTTCCCAGCTCGGCCAGCACGGTCAGAGGGTCGACGCTCCAGTCGGAACCGCTGTCGGTTTGGCCTATGGCTTCACCTTCCAGCCCGAGGTCGGCCAGGGTGAGGTGGCGGCCGAGCCTACGGGAGAGCGTCTCGCGCAGGATATGAGGTGCCTGGCCGCTCGGTTGTGTGCCCTGCACCCACATGGCGATGTGCGAGCGGGAGATCGCCTCCAGCTCACGCACCCCGCTCTCCGCGGCCACCCGGGCAACCGCTGCGGCTGCTTGTGGCTGGGACCAGCCAGCTTCACGCAGAAGTGCGACGAGGGCTTCGTTTCGCGCACGGGCCATGGACTGTCCCTCGGTTCCGAAATGATCTTTGACGCCTTTGACGGCCCCGGGAGTCGCGCAGGCATACCCCTCGGCGGCGATTCACGGTTCGCTCAACGTAGCCACCAGATCACTCACTTTGCACGACAACCGACGCCGCCGCACGGTGAACCTCAGTCAACTTGGCTTGATTCAAACAGGAGTTGTGACATGCGTCTTTCGCTGGCTCCACGGCAGGCGGACGGTCAGCGCGTCGCGCCCAGCAGGAAGGTTCGCGTCACTGACGAGCCGGTCCGGCGACGCGATCAAGCGGTGGCCACGGCGGAGACGGTGGCGCTCGTGCTGGACGAGGAATCACCGCTGCCGGAGACCGCTGCTGACGTGGAAGACCTCGCGAGGCGTCTGCGGGGTCACATCCACCGACTCGGCGTCATGGTGCCGAAGGAGACACCGGTTCTGCGCCACGCCCAGCAACTCGGATCGGCGGGGGTCCCCGACGGCTATGTGCCCAGCAGGGTGTACCTGGTCCAACTCGCCAAGGCGACCCAGGAGCTCGCCGCAACAGTGGAGACCTGCGGCAGCAGCCGTGCGAAGCAGCAGCAAGGACGGCGTCGGTGGACGCCTCGAATCAACATCCTGCGTGGCGCGGTCTTCGCCCTCGCACTCGCCTGCCTCGTCCTGGCTGCCTCCGTACCGCGGGCATGACCATCACCGGAGCGGTTCTGATCGCCCTGATCCTCGGTCCCACAGCGTGGCTGGTTCTCCGCGGTGACCGCGCCACCAGTCCCCGCAAGTCGGCGAGGAGACCTCATCTGCGCAGATCGAGTCACCGCCCCGGCGATGCCCCGCCTCACCGACAGTTCACCGGCCGCCCCTGACGGCTCTGAAGCCCACCCCGTTCGCGGGGCTCAACGGAGATCTACACGATGAAACGCCTTCCGCGCATCGAGCAGTACGGCCTGATCGGCGACACGCAGACCAGCGCCCACGTCTGCGATGACGGTTCGATCGACTGGCTGTGCCTGCCCCGCTTCGACTCGCCAGCTGTCTTCGCCGGGCTCCTGGGTACGCAGGAGCACGGCTCCTGGCAGATCGCACCGGCCTCGTCCGCAGGCCGGAGCGGCTCAGAGAAGGTCGCTGAGCGCCAGTACCGCGGTGATTCGCTCGTCCTCGAATCGGTGTGGCGCACTCCGGCGGGTTCGGTCCGCGTCCTGGACTTCATGCCGCCGCGCGACGGCACCCCGCAGGTGATCCGGATCGTCGAGGGCCTGAGCGGCGAGGTGGAGATGGTCTCGGCCATGCGTCCTCGGCCGGGGTACGGCAGCGTCAGCCCGTGGATCCACGAGGTCGGTGGGCGCATGGTCGCGGAGGCCGGCGCGGACGCTCTGTGGCTCGACACCTGCGTTCCGCAGGTGGAGAAGGACGGCGTGGTCGTCGGCGCCTTCGTCATTGGGGCCGGGCAGAGCGTGGCGTTCGTGCTCAGCTGGTGCCCGTCCCACGCCGCCGCGCCCGACGTTCTTGATCCGGAGGCCGCGCTCGCCGAGACGCTCGCCTTCTGGCAGGACTGGACACAGGAGTGCACCTACGACGGGCCCTATCGCGAGGCCGTGGTCCGGTCCTTGATCACGTTGAAGGCGATGACGTACGGGGCGAGCGGCGGGATCGTCGCGGCGCCGACCACCTCGCTGCCCGAGGAGATCGGCGGCAACCGGAACTGGGACTACCGCTACACGTGGCTGCGCGACGCCGCCACGACCCTGGCCGCGCTGCTGGGGACCGGATACCGGCGAGAGGCGCAGGCATGGCGGCGCTGGCTGTTGCGTGCGGTGGCCGGCGACCCGGAGAACCTGCAGATTATGTACGGGATCACCGGGGAGCGTGATCTGCGGGAACAGGAGCTTCCCTGGCTTCCCGGGTACGAGGGCTCGGCCCCGGTCCGGGTCGGAAACGGCGCGGCGGATCAGCTGCAGCTGGACGTGTACGGCGAGGTGATCGACACCCTGTATCTCGCGCATCAGAGCGGTGTCGCCCACTGCGCCGACACCGCAGTCCTGCACCAGCGGCTCGTCGAGCACCTGGCGCAGCGCTGGCAGGAGCCCGACGAGGGAATCTGGGAGATCCGCGGGGCCCGCCAGCACTTCGTCCATTCCAAGGTGATGGCCTGGGCGGCCGTCGACCGCACCATCCGCCTGGCCGAAGCCGGCGCGCTCGACATGGACCTGGCCCCCCTGGTCGAACTGCGGGCGACGATCCACCGGGAGGTCTGTGACAAAGGCTTCGACCCGGTGCGCAACACCTTCACCCAGTCCTACGGCTCGAAGGGACTGGACGCCGCCACGCTGCTCATCCCCCGCACCGGCTTCCTGCCGCCCGACGACCCACGCGTCATCGGCACCGTGGACGCCGTACGTCGTGAACTCTCCACGGACGACGGGCTCGTGCATCGGTATCGGACTCGCGGCAAGCGCACTGGGGTGGACGGTTTGAAGGGCAATGAGGGCACCTTCGTCCTGTGCTCCTTCTGGCTCGTCGATGGCCTGGCCCTGACCGGCCGCCTCGATGAAGCCCGTGCCCTGTTCGAGCGTCTCCTGGCATTGTGCAGCGACCTCGGGCTCCTGGCGGAGGAGTACGACCCCGTCCAACAGCGCCAGCTCGGCAACTTCCCGCAGGCGTTCAGCCACATGGGCCTGATCCAGAGCGCCCTGCTCCTTCAGCTCCTGACGACGGGGCCCTCCCGCCAGCACGGCGCGGTGGCGGTTCCGGCACCCCGCTCGACCTCCCGCAGCACGCGCCAAAGCGCCGCAGACCTGACGCCGCAGCACGCTTGACCATCCCCACCCCTTGACGAGGATTCCGATGTCTGACAGCGCCTTCCCGGCACGGCCAGCCGCTACCGGCCACCGCAGACGGCGGCCCCCGGTCGACGCGAACACGCTGCACCTCGCCCGCCGCGCCGTGGCACTGCCCCTGGCGCTCCTTGCCGCGCTGCTGGTCGCCGTCTTCGCTTTCCGATCGGTGTCCGCAGTAGGCCCCGGCTGGGTCCTGGCCGGCCTGGTGTGCGGACTGGCGGGCGTCGCCACGGTGGCGGCACGCGGAGCGCGCACCGTCGCCAGAGCCGTGCAGTCGGCCGTGGAGGAGTCCCAGACTGCGGCACTGAAAGCGGTCGCAGGGGCAGCGGCAGCCGTCGAGAAGTCGGTGCAATGGTCGGCGGACGAACTGTGCCGTGGAAAACGCCCCTCGTTGCCGGACCCACAGACGCCGCAGTCGCCCACTGCGAACGCAGAGATCGACAACGCGCTGAGTGCCCTCCAGGCGCAGGCCATCGCGTCGCTGATCCGCGTGCACGACCAGTCCCAGTCCGTGGTCCTCCTGGAGGTGCTGCGCCGCCTGGCCATGCGGGAGCACTCCCTGGTCAGCAAGGCACTCCAGGCACTGAGTCGGCTGGAGATGCTGACCGACGACCCGGAGCTGCTGGCCGCGATCTTCGAGATTGATCACCTCGTGACGCGGATGCGCCGCCAGGTGGAGAGCACAGCGGTGCTGGGCGGGCAGTCCCTGCGCAGCGTGCGCCGGCCCGTTCCTGTCACGACAGCCCTGCGCGGCGCCGTCTCCGAGGTCGTGCAATATCCGCGGGTCGCTGTCGCGGCCGGGTCCGTGGGCGCCGAGCTGGGTCTGCCCGGCCATGTGGGTCCGGACCTGACGCACCTGCTGGCCGAGCTGATCGAGAACGCCTGCGAGTGCTCCGATCCGGCAACGAAGGTGATGGTGCGGGCGCAGCGGGTGGCGAACGGGCTGGCCATCGAGGTCGAGGACCGGGCCATCCCCATGCATCCGCAGACGCGGGCGCAGATGAACCATCTACTCAAAGCCCCGGACGAGGTCGACGTCAGCGGTCAAGTCCGGGCCGGACAACTCGGCTTGCTGGTCGCCGCGCTGATCGCCCGGTCGCACGGGCTGTCCGTCCTCCTGCAAGAAAACGTGACGGGGGGCACCACCGCCCTGGTCGTCATACCGACACGGCTCCTGGTAGCGATTCCACCGGTCGACGACGCGGGCGCGCTGCCGCCCGAGGAAGTCCGGCCCTCCGGGCGGCAGCCGCAGCAGGTTGCCGCGACTCCTGCCGCCCCGGGGGCGAGGCAGGTCGCACGCCCCGGCATCGCAGGGGCGCCGGAAACCGCAGCGGCTGACGACTCGGCCGACGCGCCCCCTCTTCCCACGCGCACACGCAGGACGGGATCTTTCCGTCCACCACACGAGCGGGAGCAAGCCCCCGTGGCCGCGGCGACGCCAGGGCTCGCAGCCGCCTTCCGCAACGGCCTCCAGGCCGGCGGGACCGCCGGTTCCCCTACAGCCTCGACAGAGCACCCCAAACCCTGACCCTCGTCCTTCCACGTTCCCGGTGGCCAGGTACATCGCTGACCCTTCCCCCTTCTGGAGCAATCCCTATGAGCACCCACCCTGCGATGAGCAACGTGACCGGCGGCACGCCCGCATCCGCGACGACCACAAGCGGACAGCGGGACAGCATGGTCTGGCTGCTGCGTCAGTTCGCCTCCGAGACGCCGGGCGTCACGCACGCCGTCCTGATCTCTCGCGACGGACTGCGGCTGCTGGACAGCGACGTCGACAAGGACTGGGCGGACGAACTGTCGGCCGCCTTCAGCGGGGTGGCCTCCCTCGCGGCGAACATCACCGGCCCCAGCAGGAAGAAGAGGCCGGCCCGGCAGGTCATCATCGAGCGAGACGACTGCCTGTTCTTCGTCCAGAGCGCCGGGCGCAGCGCGGCCTTCGACAACCACCCCGGCAACGAACGCGGTGAGGTGGACACGATCCTCGCCGTCATCGCCGCCAGGGACGCCGACGCGGGCACCGTCGGGTTCGAGATGGGGCGCCTGGTCCAGAAGTTCGCCCCGTACATGCTGATCCCCGTCCGTGTCGGCACGGGCGGAGAGGTCCGGTGACCACGTACGGTCGCGCGGCCGAGGAGTCGGCGTTCGTGCGGACCTACTCCCTGACGCGCGGGCGGACCAAGCCGCGGCATCTGCTCGGTCTGGAAACCGTGCTGGAGGCGGGACCGGGAACGCCCGGCCCGACGCAGGCCGAGGAGTGCGAGGAGATTCTCGCCTTGTGCCGAAAGCGCCGACGGTCGGTGGTCGAGCTGGCGGGCCGCCTTGGCCGGCCTGTCACCGCTGTCAAGGTGCTCGTCTCCGACCTCCTGGACGCCGACGCCCTGGTCGTCCCCCTGACCCAGTCCTATGCCGATACCGGTGCGGGATCCGGTCCGTCTACCCAACTGCTGGCAGCCCTTTCCGCGGGCTTGAAGAGGAAGTGGCCTGATGCCGTCGCCTATCCCCAGGCCGGATGACCCGGCCGCGGTGCTGCGTAGTTCGCCGCTCCCACGGGCCGGTGCTCCGACGGTGCTGAAGATCGTGATCGCCGGGGGCTTCGGCGCGGGCAAGACCACCGCCGTGGGCGCCGTCAGTGAGATCACACCGCTGAGCACGGAGGAGTACCTGACCGAGGCGAGCGCGGACGTGGACAGCCTGGCGGGCATCGAGGCGAAGCAGACCACCACGGTCGCCTTCGACTTCGGCCGCCCGAGCCTGCCCGACGCGCCGACGCCCCTGGAGCTGTTCCTGTTCGGCATGCCCGGCCAGGACCGGTTCGTCGACCTCTGGTACGACCTCTCCCGCGGCGCCGTCGGCGCGGTCGTCCTGGTCGACACCCGCCGTCTGGAGAGCAGCTTCACCCCCGTCAGCTTCTTCGAAGACATCAGCCTGCCCTTCGTCGTCGCCGTCAACCAGTTCAACGGCGCCCACCTCTACCACCCCGAGCAGGTCCGCACCGCCCTCGAACTGCCCGCCTCCGTACCCGTGGTGACCTGCGACGCCCGCGACCCGAACCACGTCGCCGGCGTCCTGCTGACCCTCGCCGACCACGCCGTGAACAACGCCGCCACGTACCGCGCTGGTCACGCCCCTTCCACCACCCTCCAGGACGCCTGATGTCACAGCACCCCACCGACCCCTACCGCACACCGCAGGCCACCTCGCCCGCACGATCCTTGCCGCAACGCGACATGCGGGACGCCACCCGCGCACCGTTCACCCCGCCAAGCGCCGCCCTCACCAACCAGCCGCTCCAACAAGCGGAGCTGGCACAGCGCTACGGGCTGCTCGCACGGCTGGGCGTTCCCACCGTGGCCAACGAGGACTTCGACGACCTGGCCCGCGACATGGCTGAGCGGGCCGGGTTCCTGTACGGGTTCGTCAACCTGTTCCTGGAGGAGCAGACCTTCGTCGGACTGCACCAGCCGCCCGCGGACAGCGGGTACGTCATCGTCGGCCGCACCATGAGCCGCGACCACGGCTGGTGTCCCGAGGTCATGGCCCGTAAGAAGGCGCTTCCGCTGCACGACGTGCACGCGTCCCCACGCTTCAGCGGCAACGCGGTGGTCGACGCCGTCGGGATCCGCTCCTACTTTGGCGCCCCACTGATCCACAACAGCGGCATCGTGCTGGGCACGGTGTGCGTCATCGACCCGGAGAAGCGGCCCCTGGCCGAGGCCCGCCGTCTGCGGGACATCGTCATCAACGCTGGCGCGCAGGTGATGGACCACATCGCCCGCGCACCCGTCCGCTAAGCCGTTCCTCCACCCCTACCCGGGAGCCGTAGGCGATCCCCGGCCGCTCCGCGTTGCGACCTTCACCCAGGGAGAGGGAGACCATGTCCACCACACCGCCACCGGCGCTGCGTCCCTACCTCACCGCCCGCCACGACCTGCTGTGGCAGGAGACGGATGCCTTCGCGGCCGAGCACGTCGCGGCGCGCGCCGCACGGATGGAGGCTGCCCCGGGCAGGGTGGAACGCAAGGTCGCCGACTCGATGGCTGCACGGGGCTGGTTCACCGTCACCGTCCCGGCCGCCTTCGGCGGACTGGGTGCCGGGCACGTGGCCAAGACGATCCTGATCCACCGCATCGCGCGGGTCTCGGCGGCTGCCGCGGCCATCCTCCAGGCCACCCTCATCCCCGTCGGTGCCCTGCTGCACTTCGCCACCTATGAGCAGAAGAGACGCTGGCTGCCCCAGGTCTCGGACGGTTCACTGCTGTTGTCGATCGCCGTGACCGAACCGCGGGCCGGCGGACACATCGGCGGCATCGAAACCGTCGCCGAACGCGTTGGCAGCGAGTGGGTGATCACCGGCAGCAAAAGCCATATCGGCAACAGCCACCTCGCGGGAGGCCACCTCGTCGTTGCCCGCACCGCCGGTGTAGGCGTGAGCACATCCCAGGCGTTGACGGCGTTCATGGTCGAATCAGGCCGCCGCGGGCTCTCGGTCTCCGACCACCGCGCCGGCCTCGGTCTGCACGGCTTCTCCGCCGGCCGCCTCGACCTCGACCACGTCCGCGTCCCCGAAGACAACGTGGTCGGAGAGGTCGGCCAAGGACTGGCCGTGGCCCAGAGCAGCAGCATCCTGTACGGCCGCCCCAACCTGGCCGCCGTCAGCCTCGGCATCCACGAAGCGGCCGTGGATACCACCACCGCCCGTCTCAAGACCCGTCCCCGCTACCGGGGCACCCTGTCCGACCTGCCCGTACTGCGAGACCGCATCGGAGGCATGGAGGCCCGCCTGCGCGCCGGCCGGATACTCACCTACCAGGCCGTGCACCTCCTCGACCAGGGCCTACCCTGCGACGCCGACCTGATCAACGCCAAGTACCTCGGCCACCAGTGGGCCACGCAGTCCGCCCAGGACGCCATGGAACTGCACGGCGCCCACGCCCTCGACCGCGATTACGTCCTCCAGCGCCTGTGGCGCGACGTTCAGCACACCTACCCACCAGCCGGCACCGGCGAAGTCCAGCGCATACGCCTGGCCGACGCCGCCTTCGACGAGGACCACATCCAGTGGTCCGAACGCCTCGCCGCCGAAGCCGCCTGGGCCCGCCCCGACCCGACCGCCGCATGAGCCCCCGTGCGCGGCACCCCGTGAATCCCCGCCGCCGCGCACGGGCCCGTGCCGCCGGCCCCCGTCCCCCCGCGGGGACCGGCGGCACCTCCCCCACCTGACCATCCATCCCAGCCGAGAAAGAGACACCGTGACCCCGCCCGTAACAACCAGCGCACCGATCACACCCCTGACGCCGACCCTGCAGCGCGTCGCCCAGCACCTCGCAACCGGCCTCACGGCCCAAGAGATCGCCACGCAGACCGCCCTGTCACCTGTGACCATCCGCCAGTACATCCGCGACATTCGCGAGAGCCTCCACTGCCCGCCCCGCTGCAAGCCCCCGGTGATCGTGCACCGCCTGTTCGCCGACCAGCAGGTGGCCCCGCCCACGGCCGACAGGCCGGCACCGACGCTCAGCCCGGACGAGCTGCTGCTGCTCCGAGCCGTCGCCGAGCACAGCGACGCCCGCAACATCGCCGTCGCCGCCAAGCTCGCCCCGGCCGATCTGCGCGCCGCACTCGACCAGCTCCTCGCCGACACGGGCGCACAGGACACCACCCACCTGGTAATCCTGGCCCATGGCTGGAACCTGCTGACAGTCGAGCAGGCCCACGCAACGCGGAGCGGAGCGAACCAGTGAACCGGCCTCCGACTCCCCTGGCCCGCGGGGAGCGACCGGCTACGGCGTCGTTCGCCCCGGCACCCCTGGTCGCCGCATACGAGGTCCGCAGGTTACGCACGGACGCCGAACGCGCGGAAGCCGCCGCCCTCGTGCAGGACCGGCAGCGCTGGCTCACCCTGCGTGGTCTTCCGGTACCGGTCCAAGTCGACATCCCAGCACTCTTCCGCAGCCCGCAGACGAAGCCAGCCGGCCTGTTCGAGGACGGGAAACTACTGGCCTGCATGATCCCCGAGCGCGCCCCCAACCTCAGCTGGGGCGAGGGCCCCTGCCTCCACCTGGGCTGCATCCACACCCTGCCCGACCAGCCCGATGACATCACCCGGCTGATCACCCTGTGGGCATCCGACTTCGCCGTCCGACTCGACCTCCCCCTCGTACGGGCTGAGACCCTGGCCCGTCACGGACTCGAAGCCGAGCCCACCGCCGCCCTGCTGCGTCGGCTCACCGACATGGGCTGGGACGTGCAGGGCTCTGGCACTGGACGGGAGGGTGACCGAGTCGCCCGCCTGGAACTGGCTGCCGAGCATCGGTCCGGACTCCATGCGCTGATCGGCTGCCGGGTCTACGAGCCGAAGGCAGCCTCAGACGATCGGGGCAGCGCATGACGACCGCCGAACCACAGCGACCCGACCTTGCTCGCGAGCTGATCGCCCGCGCCCACGTGTCGGCCGCGCACCGGGCCCGCCGACTGCGCAATCAGCTCAACGCCGTCCGCCTCGGCCAAGGCCGGCACGCCGACCACGCCAACACCAAGGTGCTGCGCCGCATTTTGGGCGAACACGAGTGGCCCGGCCACCGCCTCGTCGGCCCTGCTGCTGCCCGCGCCGCCTGGAGCATCGCTCTTCACAGCGATGACGAACCCGACTTCCAACGCGCCGCGGCCATCCTCTTGGAGCGTGCGGTCAAGTCTGGCGATGCACTCATCCAGCACTGGGCGCACCTGCACGACCGCGCTTTGATCAACAACAGGCACCAGCAGGAGTACGGCACCCAGCTCCTCCTTCGAACCGACGGCATCGAACTGTGCCCGCTGCGCGCGCCTGAATCAGTGGACGAGCGAAGGGCCAGCGTCGGGTTACCGCCCATCGCTGTCGCCCTGGAATCGGTCCGTCGCCGGTACACCTCGGATCGTCATGCCGAAGAAGCCCCGGCCGTCGCGCTTGCAAGAGCCGCATGAAGAAGCGGAACCCCGAAAACCTCACAGCCGGACGCTCGTCCACAACTCCACATTCAGAAAGGACCGTTCCCTATGAAGCTCACCACGGCCGTCCTCGCTGCAGGCACCGCCGTCGCCTTCACCACCGCCGTGGTCGGAGCCGCCCGGCTCAAGCAGGACGCACGCCACCAGACCGAGCGCAACGAGGCGGTCCTCGCCCGGAACCAGCTCGACTGGCTGGCCCAGATGTCCACCACCCCCGATCTCACCAAGCTCTGGACGCCCGAGGGCATGGACGTCGAGGAGTACATGCAGCTGTTGAAGGCCAACCAGCTCATCTGCATGCTCAGCCTGCGCGACCGCCTCGGCTTCGTTCGTTCCGGGCACCTGCCGTGGTACGCCGCGCAGCTCATGGAAAGCGACGTCTGCCGACGATACTGGCGCCGGTTCGGCGACCTCCGCGCGCGGGAAGCCGAGGGCGACGAGCGCGCCGAGCATTTCACCCGGGTGCTGGACAAGGCCGCGAAGAACCACCCGCAGGCACGGCCCGCAGCAGCCTGACGGCACCAGACACCGACTCCCAGACGTCCTGGCCCAGGCGGTCTCTTCGCCCGCCACCGTCTGGCACCAAGCTCCGGGCCCCGACCGGGTCCCGGGATCCCGCACCACCCATCGCCACTAGGAGGCAAGCATGACCGCCGTGCAGACGGAGAGGCCGACCGCCCCCGTGCAGTCGGACCTGGCAACCACCACCGAAGCCGACCCGTTCGGGCTCGACATCACCTTCATCGAGGGCACGCCGGCGACCGAGACGGTCCTGATGTGCAGCACGGGCGACACCTGCGGCAGCTCCTGCCCCAGCGCCTGCACCACCTCGTAAGCCGGGAGTCCCCGGCAACGCGGGCCGGACGGGGCTCTCCCTGTCCGGCCCGCCCCGCCCGCCACGCAGAAGATGAGGAGAGCTCGGATGACACGGCATCGGCCCAGCCTGTACGAGGGAGCGGGGCAGACCATGCTGCGCGCCGCGGTGCACACGACCGAGCCCGCCATGCCACCCTGGCCGATGGCCATAGCGTCCGTGGACGAGTGGCGCGCGTGGCTGAGCACGGTGTGGTCCGACACTGACTTCCGTCGGACCGTGTCGCAGGCGAGCCCTGACCTGGCGGCCCAGGTGCAGGCCATCATCAATGGCCGCACACCGAAGGTGCGCCGGATGCGCCGGGCGGCACTGGCCACCGCCCGCTACGCGATCCGCTACGCACGCCGCTCCACGCCTTACGGCCTGTTCGCCGGCGTCGCCCCGCTCGGCTTCGACCAGACCACGTCTGTCCGCATCGGCGACGAGCACCAAGCCGTGGTCCGCGCCGATTCGGTCGGGCTCGATGAGGTACTCAGCGCCTGGGAGAACGACGCGGCGCGCATGGCCGACACCGAGGTCTGCGTCAACACCCTGATCCGACAGCGCGGCCAGCACATCCACGTACCGTCCGAGGGCGATGCCGAGTTCCGCCTCGCCCTCAGCCCGGCACTGCGTCTCGTACTCGACCTGGCCCGATCACCGATCGGGTACCGTCAGTTGTCCGACAAGCTGGCCGCAGAGTTCCCCTCCGTGAGCGGCACCGCGCGCAACCGGCTACTCGGTGAACTGCTGCGGGTGCGGTTGTTGCGCTCCTCGCTGCGCGCGCCCGCCACCGTCGCCGACCCCACCGACGTCTTACCGTCCGCGGCGCGCGCTCGGGCAGTCGGCCTGCGGACCGCGTGCGATCTGCGGCTGGACGCCGATGTGCAGCTGCCCGCGCAGGTGCTGACCGAAGTGGAGACCGCGGCGACCGTGCTGGCTCGCCTGGTCACCCATCCGAACGGGACACCGACCTGGCGGCGGTGGATCAAGCAGTTCTCCGAGCGCTACGGCGAGAACACTGCGGTGCCGGTGGACGTGGCCACGGACCCCGACCGGGGAGTGGGGTTCCCGGCCGGGTTCATCACGGCAAGTGAACCGCCTCGACCGATGTCGCAGCGTGACCGCCTGCTGCTGGAGCTGGCCGGTACCGCCGCCGCCGAAGGCAGCCGCACCGTCGCGGTGACCGGGGCGATGATCGAGGAACTGGAGGCAGCGGCCGGCGACCAGCCCCAGGACCTGGCGCCCCACCTCGAACTGGCCGTGCAGGTCCACGCCACCTCCGTTCCGGCCCTGGACCGGGGCGATTTCCGGTTACGCGTGCTGACGGTTTCCCGCTCGGCCGGTTCGATGACGGGACGGTTCTGGCACCTGTTCCCCGGCACCGAGACGGCGTACGCGAACCTGCCCACCGTCGATCCGCAGGCGGAACTCGCTCAGCTCTCCTTCCACGCCGGGCGGGTGCCGGCCGACCTGCTCACCCGCGCGCCCCAGGCCCTGCCCCGCGTCGTCAGCGTCGGCGAGTTCCGCCGCCCCGCCCCGCACGTCCTCTTCCCCCGCGACCTGTCGGTCACCGTCACGGACGGCCGCCCCCAGCTCGTGGAGTCCGCGACGGGTAAGCCACTGGAGCTGCTGGCTCCCACCGCCATCAACTTCCTGTGGAACAACTACACCCCGCCGATGGCCCGCTTCCTCGCCGAGATCAGCCGGGCCGCCTCCCCTCAGGTGACCTGGTTCGACTGGGGCGCCGCCTGGACCCTGCCCTTCACCCCGGCCCTCACCTACCGGCGTACCATCCTCACCGCCGCCCGGTGGAAAATCCGCAGCCGCACGCTGCCCGCCCGCACCGCACCACTCCAGCAGTGGGCGGACCACCTCCATGCCTGGCGCTCTCGGTCCCGGGTGCCGGAGCGGGTTCTACTCGCCGAGGACGACCAGCAGCTGCCCCTCGACCTCAGCCGCGACGTCGATCTGGACCTCCTGCGCGCGCACCTGGACGCCAGCCCCTTCGGCATCGCCACCCTGCATGAAGCGCCCCCGCCGGACGCCGATGGGTGGATCGGCGGCCGGGCCCACAGCATCGTCGTCCCCCTGGCCAGGCGCTCATGACCACGACGACCGTGTCCCGTACGCAGGACCTGTCCGAGGGTGCCCTGGGGATGGCCCTGCTCGACATCGAGCGCCGGGACCTGGCCGCCGCCCGCCGCCACCTCGCCCAGGCCACCGTTCGGGGGGTGAGTACCGGCAGCAACGCCAGTCTCTTCCACGGCGCACCCGCTCTAGAGTTCGTCCTGGCCCGCGCCCACGCAGCTGGTGACGCCGTCCGCTCGGCCGTCGACCGCGTCGTGGACGCCCGGCTCGCCGCCGCCTACCGCCGTCAGGCGGCCGGCGTGCTGCCCCACCTCGCCGAATGGGACCTCATCCGCGGCCTGACCGGACTCGCCGCACTACTGCTGACCCGCCGCCCGATCGCGCCCCGGCTGCCCGACGTGCTCGCCTGCCTCGTCGTGCTCGCGCACCCCGCCCGCGGTGACGGCCGGATGCTGCCCGGGTGGTGGTCGCCGGTCGGCCCGGACGGAAAGGAAATGGCCGGCGGGCACGGCAACAACGGCATGGCCCACGGCATCGCGGGGCCCCTGGCCGTGCTCTCCCTCGCCCTGCGCGCCGGCGTCAGCGTCCCCGGACAGGAGGAGGCCGTCGGCACGTTCGCGACCTGGCTCGACCGGCACGGCGCCCACTACTGGTCCACCGCAGCACACCTGGACGCCGACCAGCCGCCCAAGGCGGAACCGGCCCGCCAGTCCTGGTGCTACGGCCAGCCCGGCATCGCCCGCGCTCAGCAGCTCGCCGCGCTCGCCCTCGATGACCCCGCCCGCCGTCGGGCGGCCGAGGACACCGTCGCTGCCATCCTGACTAACCCGCTGCACCTAGCCCGCATCACCGACTCGACCCTCTGCCACGGCTGGGCCGGCCTGCTGACCCTCACCCGCGCGGTCGCCGCCGACAGCCCCGCACCCGCACGCTTCACCCCCATCATCCAGGACCTGCACCGACGGCTGGCCGCCGACTGGGAGTGCCTGCCCAAACCCGGGCTCATGGAAGGCCGCGCCGGAGCCCAACTCGCCCTGCGCGCCACCGACACCACCGGCTGGACCCGCGCCCTCCTGTTCACCTGACCCTGCCGCCTCGCAAGGAGATGACTTCTCATGGACTTCGACGACGAGAACCTGCCGATCCCTCCGGCCACGTCCTGGTGGCACGCCTCCGTGGCCTTTCCCGCCCCGCACGCGGGCGCCGCCCGGGCCGTGGCGACCGCGTTGTCCGGTCGCCGCTTCCACTTCCTGCGCAAGGACGCCGGCGTGCGCCTACGCACCGAACAGCCCGTGCCTGACCTGCTGGACCAGCTCGTCGCCGACCGCGTGATCACCGGTTGGACGGGCGGGATGTACGAGCCGGAGACCCATGCCTTCGGCGGTCCCGAAGCCATGGCCGTCGCGCACGACGTGTTCTGCGCCGACAGCCCGGCCGCGCTCGCCGAGACCGGAACCCCCGGCGCCCGCGAGCGCAGCGTGATGCTGCTGTCCGCCATGATCCGCGAGGCCGGGCTGGACCCGTTCGAAGCCGGAGACGTGTACGCCCAGTGGGCCGCCCTGCGTCCCCCCGTCACCCCGCCCCAGGGCCTCGCCCTCGAACAAGCCGTTTCCGCGATGCGGCGGCTGATGAACGCGGCCGCCGCCCTGCGCCCCGACGCGGAGGCCGGCTGGGCCGAGCGCGTCGCCGCGTTCGAGGACGCCGGCCGCCGCCTGCGCCGGCTCGCCGCCGACGGCCGACTGATACGCGGAATCCGGGGTGTCATCGCCCATCACGCGATCTTCGCGTTCAACCGTGCGGGCGTGCCTGCCGACGCGCAGGCCGCCACCGCGTGGCTCGGTCGTCACGTCGCCTTCTCCACCGGAGAAGGAGCTGACGTGTCTACCCGCAAGTCCGCCTCAGCGGACCCTAGCCTCCCTCGAATGGAGACCACCATGACACCCGTAACCGACCCCAACCAGCTGCGCGAAGCCCTCGCCCAACGACTCGCCGAAAGCGGCCATTTGCGCAGCCAGGCGGCCATCGACGCCTTCCGCAGCACCGACCGGCACGCCTTCCTGCCGGGCGTCGACCTGGAGAGCGCGTACAGGGAGGACGCGGTCCCGATCAAGCACGACGAGGACGGGGAGATGATCTCCTGCATTTCCGCGCCGTCCATCGTCGCCACCCAGCTCGAACAGCTCGGCGCCCAGCCGGGTCACAAGGTCCTGGAAGCCGGAGCGGCCACCGGTTACAACGCCGCCCTTCTCGGCAAGATCGTCTCCCCCGGCGGGCAGGTGTGGACGCTCGACGTCGACCAGGACCTCGTCGCCGGCGCGAGCAAGCACCTTGCCGAGGCGGGCGTCGACAACGCCACCGCGGTGATGGCCGACGGCGCGGCCGGCCTGCCCGAGCACGCCCCCTATGACCGGATCATCTTCACCGTCGGCGCCGGCGACGTCCCCGTGAAGATCCTCGACCAGCTCGCCCCCGGCGGGCGGCTGGTTCTGCCGATGCGCATCCGCGGCAGCATCTCCCGCTCCTTCGCCTTCGAACGCGACGGGGAGACGTGGAAGACCGTCTCCTGCGAGATGGCCACCTTCATCCCGCTGCGCAAGGGCGTCTGCGACGACGTCTACACCCTCGTGCCGATGGCCGGCGAGGGCAACGTGCGTCTGGAGACGTTCAGCGAGCAGGACGTCGATCGCGACGCCCTGCGTACCGTCCTCAACCAGCAGCAGACCAAGCTCTACACCGGGGTGAAGTTCCGCCAGGGCTCGGCGTGGGAGTGGCTGTACCTGTATCTGGCCTGCGTGCTGCCCAACGGCCTCTCCCGCCTGCCGGGCCAGCGCCCCGGGTTCACCCCGCACTTCGGGTGGGGCTCCATGGCAGCCCTCGACGGCGGATCGCTCGCGTACCTGACCATCCGCGAGGGCGAGGACGAGCAGGGCCAGTACTGGGAGGTCGGTGTGATCGGCCACGGCAAAAACGGCGCTGGCCTCGCCGAGCGTGTGGTGAGCGAGATCTGCGCCTGGGACGCCAGCGGTGGCAACGACGCCCCCGAACCGGGCTTCCGGATGGTCGTCGCGGACTCACGTGACCGGCTGACGGCTGACGACGCCCGCTTCGTCGTCGACAAGCCCTACAGCCGACTGGTCGTCGACTGGGTGCGCAAGGGCTGAGCCGGTGATCCCCGCGATAGCCAGCCGCATCCCCCTGGTCCGCCGCACCAAGGCGCCCGCGCTCCCCTTGAAGGAGCGCATCAACCACCTCACCGGGCTGACCGTCGCGCCCGCAGGTGCGAGCCACCACGACCTGGTGGCCCGCGCCTGCGGGGTCCTCAACTACGCGGCGCTCATCGCCTCCGACGTCGGACTGCCCCGCTTGGCCGAGGATCTGTGCTGGCGCCAGCACCAGGTCTTCGTCAACGCCGGACGCCTCAGCGGACGGGTCGCCGTCATGTCGCTGATGCCGCTCGTCAACCTCGCCCGGCTGGAGACCCGCGCAGGCCACGGCGAACTCGCCTACAGCTTGTTGCACTGCCTCAACGACGCCGCCCGGCACCGGAACAAGACCGACATCGACGGTCGCACCGTCGACCTCTCGACCCTGACCGGCACGGACGAGGACCACCGTGCGGTATGCCAGGAGCTGTACGTCACCCTGCTCGTGGACGGCGCCCGCGCCCTCGCCCAGATCGGGCGGTGGACCGAGGCCGCCGATGCCATGGCCCAGCACCGCGGCATCGGCAACCGGCTCCTTGACGGCCGACAGATCAAGATCATGGCCCTGATGGAGCAGGGCCTGGACCAGCAGGCCCGCGACCTGATCGACACCACCCAGCCCGCCGAGCCCTGGGAAGACGCCGTCGCCCTCCTCCTGCACGCCCACTGCCGGACCGCAGACGCCCCCGTCCCCGAAGCCGATCTCGACCGCACCCTGAATGCAGCCGCCCAGCTCCTTGCCCACCCCGATCCGCCGACCGCCGCTTTCCAGACCCGGACGGCCCTGTCAGCCCTGGAGCTGGACCGTGCTGGACGCCATACCGCCCAGATACTCGACGCCCTCCTCAGCGTCGCCCGACTCGACGCCTACGCAGCACGAGACGCTCTGCATCACCCCATCGCCCGGTCAGCCTTGGGCGACCAGGCGACAAACGCGCTGACCGCGGTGATCGCCGCGGCCGGACTGGGAGCCGGCGCCCTGTCCGCACACGACCACGAAGCCCTGACAAGCGCGGTCGGCAACGCCGAGAGGGAACTGGAAGGGCTGCTGCAGGCCGATCCGGATCCCGGATAGGAGGGGCCAACCCGTGGTGCCCCGGCTTACCGCCCACACGGTTTGGCAGTGTCGGCGTTTCGGCCATTTCCTGCCCGCAGCCACTCCAAGCCAGACCAGGGATCGGGCGCCTGCGAGGTCCGCAGACGCAGGGAATAGCAGGCTTCACAGCACGACCGAATGACGTGTGTTCGATATCGCAGCCGCGTCGTTAGACCTCACGACTCAGCCGCAGCGACCGTCCTAGGGGGAACGATGACCTCGGCCGTTACGCAGGACCAGCCGCCGCAACCACCCAAAGGAACCGTGCCGGACGACGAAACGCAACAGGCCAGTGTTCGAGAGGAGGAGTACCTCTACCGCGACGAGTCAAGGCTTCAGGCCGGCTCGCAGCTGACCTCCCGCAACATGGCACGGCGCCTGCCCTCGCTCGTGCGGTGCTCGGTGCAGATGGCCTGGCGCGTGGACCGCGGTGCGACCGTCGGCCTGCTGGTGTGCCAGATCGGAACCGGCGTCCTCGCGGCCCTGGGCCTCCTGGCCGTCACGGGCACGATCACCGCCCTGATCTCCGCAGGTGACATCACGGAGCGGCTGTGGGACGCCGCCCCACAGCTGGCCGTCATCGCCGCCTCCACGGGCCTGCGCGCGCTGCTGGGCATCACCGTCGTCTGGCTGACCGGACGGCTGCGCCCGGTCCTCGGCCGGGCCGCGGAACTAACGATGATCGAGGCCGCGCTCGGTGCGGAACTGGCCGCCAACAACAAGCCCGGCTACAACGACGCCTACGACATCGCCGACCGCGGAGCCCAGGTCACCCCCGACCTCGTCGAAGAAGCCCAAGATGTCCTCGCGGCGACCGCCACGCTCGCGGCCGGCGCCACCGTCCTGACCGTCCTGCACCCCCTGCTCCTCCCCCTTCTCTTCCTGGCGTGCCTGCCGCAGGCCGCCGCCTACGTCCGCTCCGCCCGCGTGCTCTACCTCGCCGGGCTGGAGACCTCCGGGCGGCGCCGCATGCTGGGCAAGCTGCGCTGGCACATGGCCTATCAGGAGTCCAGCGAGGAGATGCGCGCCTGCCTGGCCGGTCCCTTCCTGATCGGGCGGTACCGGCGGCTGGCCGCCTCGGTCAACGCCGCCGAGCGCAAGGCCGCGAACACCGGCGCCTGGATGGGTCTGGCCGGAGCCGTGGCCGGCGGCATCGCCTCGACCGCGGTGTGGGCGGCGCTGTTGTGGCTCCTGGCCTCTGGGCGGATGAGCCTGGCGGCCGGCGGCGGCGCCGTCTTCGCCCTGCAGACCGCCACGGGCTCGGTGCGCGGCATCATCAACGGCGGGGCCCGCCTGGTTCGCACCGGCTGGTACGTGCAGGACTGGCAGAACTTCCTCGACAACGCCCACGGCCAGGCCATGACCGACTCCCGCGGCACCGCCCTCGTGGCCGCGGCCCCGGAGCGCTTCGAGGTCCGCGACGTCACTTACCGCTACGACGGCGCCCCCAAGGACAGCCTGAGCAACGTCTCCCTGCACGTGCGGCGCGGGGAGATCGTGGCGCTGGTCGGGGAGAACGGCTCCGGCAAGACGACCCTCTCGCGCCTGCTATGCGGACTGCTGCTGCCCACCGAGGGCGACGTGGCCTGGGACCACGCCTCCACCGCGGACCTGGACCCGTGGCGGTCGTGGGAGCATGTCGCGCTGGTACCACAGAAGTTCACCTACCTGCCGCTGACGATGCGCGACAACATCACCTTCGGCCAGGGCGACACCAGCGACGCGGCCCTGCTCGCCGCCTGCCAGGCGTCCGGCGCAGCAGAGATGCTGCCGGGCCTGCGCTCCGGCCTGAACACGCTACTGACCAGCGAGTGGTTCGGTGGTCAGCAGCTCTCCGGCGGGCAGTGGCAGCGTCTGGTCCTCACCCGTGCGTTCCACCGGCAGGCGGCGCTGCTGGTGATGGACGAGCCCACGGCCGCCCTCGACGCCCGCGCCGAGCACCGGATCTTCGCCGGATTGCGCGAACTGGCCAAGGACCGAGCCATCTTGCTGATCACTCATCGCCTGAGCAACGTGGCCGTTGCCGACCGGATCATCGTCCTGGACGAGGGCCGGATCGTCCAGGAAGGCACCTACGCCCAGCTCACCCAGCAGCCAGGGCTCTTCCGGTCCCTGTGGGAGCTGCAACGCCGGATGAGCGGCGACACCTCCTGATCACCCCGTCCGCGCGAGGCCGCCGTCTGCCAGTCAGAGACACCAGCCCGCTCCCCATGCTCCCTTTGCCGCATGTCCGAACCCGCCGCACCAACCCCGAAGGACTGTCGTGACGACTCCACCGGCTACCGAGGTCAGCCGGGTCCTGCTGGTGCATCCCACCTACCGCGAGGACGACTCATGACTGCTGCCCGGAAGCGTCGTCGAACCTGGCAAACACCCGCACGTCACCTGCCGAACCCGCCTGCTCGCCATACCCGCCCAGGCAGCCGCCCTGCTGGGTTGGGGCCCACCCGGCGCACGGCAAGCCCAGCTCGCGGTAGACACCGCACGAGAGCGGTGGGGCCTGCCCGCCGCGCGCGCCGCCACCATCGAGGAGATCCCGGCGGAGGGGATGCTGCTGAGCTGACCCGACCCCTGCCCCGCCCCGACTCGTCCCGCTCCACGCCCTCTGAGGTAGGTAGCCCCATGCCGTTGTCGCACGACCACATCCGCACCACCGTCGAGACCTATCTCGCGCGCCACCCTCACGAGCGCGAGCAGCTCGGCGTCCTTTTGGATGCCCTTGAACGTCCCACCGACATCGCCAGCCGCACTACCTTCACCGGACATGTCACCTGCGGCGCGATCGTCCTCGACCCGCTCGGCCGCGTCCTGCACGTGCTCCACCTGGCAAGCGGGAAGGTTCTCGCCCCCGGCGGACACGCCGAGCCCTCTGATGAGTCCCTGGCCAGGACTGCGCTACGGGAGCTGCACGAGGAGACCGGAATCCCGCCCCAGGCGGTCACGCCGTGGCCCGGCTACGAGACGGTGCCGTTCGACATCGACATCCACGACATCGACGCAAACCCGGGCAAAGGCGAACCCGGCCACCGGCACTTCGACCTCCGGTTCCTCTTCCGCCTGCACACCACGAACGAGGTGGAGGTGAGGCTGCAGGAAGAGGAGGTCGGCGGCATCGAGTGGCGGCCTGTGGACCGAGCGGCCTCCCCTTCCCTGCGCGAGAAACTCCGCAAGCTCCCGCTCCAGGTTGAATCGGAGACGGCCAACGCCTCCGCCCTGATTTACAACGACCGCGGCGAGTACCTGCTCCACCTGCGCGACTACTTCCCCGGCGAAATCTGGGAGCCGGGCATGTGGTCCCTGCTGGGCGGCGGCCGAGAGCCCCAGGACGCCACCCTGGAACACACGGTGCGACGTGAGCTGGACGAGGAAGCCGGCCTCAGCATCGCCGGCCTAACCCCGTTCGGCACCGAGTACGCCTCGGACGACGCCGGCAGGACCGTGCCCATCGCCATCTATGCCGGGCGCTGGAACGGCGACCCTCGTGACCTCCACCTGACGGAAGGGGTGATGCTGGCCTGGTTCGCTCCCGACGACCTCGACCGCCTGCGTATCGCACCCACCACCCGCGACCTCGTACGGCGCCACGCCGCCGGCCTCCCCACCAGCACCGCGCCGCAGAGCGGGCTCGCACCGCAGGAGGAGCACCGGGCTTCGCCGCACGGCGCGGTCCTCAACGTCATCGGCGTCCACCTCTATCTGGAGCGGCCTGACGGGACGGTGCTGCTCGGGCTGCGCCACCCCGACTCCGCGTTCGCGCCGTCCACCTGGCACGTCCTGGCCGGCCATTGCGAGCAGGAGAGCGCCGTCGCCTGCCTGATCAGGGAGGCACAGGAGGAAGCCGGCCTGCACATCGAGCGCCAGGACGTCGAACTCGTCCACGTCGTCCACCACATCGACAAGGCCGGGGACCAACCCCGGATGGGCCTGTTCTTCCGCGCCCGCGCCTGGAGCGGCGAGCCAGAACTGCGTGAGCCGGACAAGTGCACCCAGTGGAGATTCTGGGACCCCGCCACTCTCCCCGACAACCTCGTCCCCTACACCCGGGTGGCCATCGGAAAGATCCAGAACGGGGAGCTGTACAGCGAGACGGGATGGCCCGCATGACCGGCACCCCCAACGGCACACACCGCCGTGCGCCCACTGCGACTGCGGTCGGCCGTGCGGACACCCGTCTGGTGGTGATCCGCGGCAACTCGGCGTCAGGCAAGTCGAGTGTGGCCCAGGGTCTGCGAGATCACTACGGCCGCGGACTCGCGATCGTCGGCCAGGACGTGATCCGCCGGAGCGTGCTCCGGGAACACGACACCGCGCACGGCGCCAACATCGCCCTGCTGGGCAGCATCGCACGCGAAGCGCTGAACGCCGGCTTTCACGTAGTGCTCGAAGGGATCCTGTACGCCGACCGCTACGGCCACATGATCACGTCGCTCGTCCGGGACCACCGCGGCGTCTCCCACTGCTACTACCTCAACGTGCCGCTGGAAGCGACGTTGGTCCGGCACGCGTCAAAGGCGGATGCCGCATACCTGGAGCAGGTCACCGACAGCCACCTCGCCTCCTGGTACCGCGAGCTGGATCTGCTGCCCGACGGTCTGGGGACCGTGATCCCGGCCGACAGCACGCTGCAGGACACCGTCGCGCGCATCCTGCGCGAGACCGAGCTGGCCCCCGCCTCCCCCATCCCGCCGCCGTACAAGCCGTCGCAGGGAGACGCGATGAACCCTCTGGTGTTGATGTCCGATCCGCGCGTCGCCGCGATCCCGGTGCGCGAGTGCGGGGAACCCCTCGTCGACGTGCGAGACCACGGCTTCCGCGTCGACCCCCGCAAGCACGACCCTCTGGGTGCGTTCGCCCACGTCCGCGAGGGCGTCCTGGCCCGGCTGGAGCATGCCCGCTCGCTCCTGCCCGCCGGCACCGACCTGCTGTTCATCGAGGGCTACCGGCCGCTCGCGCTCCAGCAGCGCTACTTCACCGAGTACCGCGACGAGCTGGCCGCCGCCCACCCTGACTGGACACCTGAGCAGCTGCACCAGGGCGCCAGCCGGTACGTGTCGCCGCCAGAGATCGCGCCCCACTGCGCGGGCGCGGCCGTGGACGTGACCCTCGTCGACCAGGACGGCCACGAACTCGATCTCGGCACCCGTGTCAATGCCTCCCCGGAGGAAAGCCACGGGGCCTGCTTCACGCACGCCCCGAACCTCAGCGATCTCGCGCGCCACCATCGCACGCTGCTGCTCACCGCCATGGAGGGCGCAGGTTTCACGAACTACGGAACCGAGTTCTGGCACTTCTCGGTGGCAGACCGGTACGACGCGTTGACGAAGCAGGAGCCGCCCGCGCGCTACGGACCGACCGAACTGCCCTAGCACGACAGCGGACTCGTCCACTTCCTCGCCACGCATCCGCTTTCAGCCAGGCAGGCAGGAACGCGGCCACCGCTCCGTGGACGGTCGCGACTCCACGACCGCGACGGACGGAAAACATCGAACGGAGACACGAATGTCGGACGACACCGAGCAGGCGATTTCAGGCGTCCCAAGCCCAGCGGGCGCAGACGAACCACAAGAGCACCACATGCACCTGCTCGGGCGGTACTACCGGCAGGTGGAAGCAGGGCGCAAGACGATCGAAGTGAGGGTGGCCACCCCGAACAAGCTCGCCGTCGCCGTGGGCGACACGGTCGTCTTCCACGACCGGGACACCGGCCGGGAACTCGACGTCATCGTGGAGCGGATCACCCCGTACCCCTCCTTCGAGGACCTGCTCCGCCCCGAGGACACCGCGCGGATCGACCCGGACGCGCCGCCCGGCGAGCTGCTCGCCGGCCTCCGCGGCATCTACCCGCCGGCCAAGGAGGCCCTCGGCGTGCTCGCCCTCGCGTTCGGCCACCGCCCGGCCCGGCCCGACCGCCCCATGCCGATGACAGCCGAGGAGTACGCGCGGACCGTCCCCCACCACACGGTGTACGGCTGCCTCTACATCCGCGACGAGCACGACCGGCCCATCCAGCTCCGCTCGGTCTAGGGCTCGCGACTCTGGCAGTTCCCGGGCGGCAACCTGGACGCCCCGGGCGAGGACCCGCTGCGGACCGCCCGGCGCGAGGCGGTCGAGGAGACGGGCCTCGAACTCGGCCTGAGCACACCGCCGCTGCTCCTGACGCACTTCCTGCACGCCGGGCCCCGCCTGCCCCTGAACAAGGTGGGGTTCATCTTCGACGGAGGCCGGCTGACCGCCGACCAGCTCGGCCGGATCCGCCTCGACCCTGCCGAGCACGACGTGTGGGCCGTCCACGACCTCGCCACCTGGCAGGAGCTGATGGCGCCGCGCGCCTTCGCCCGCCTCGACGCCGTCGAACGCGCCCGGCGCGGCGAGGGCCCCGCCTACCTGATCACGCACACCTGACCCCCAACACCCCCGCCCCAGGAGGCAACCGTGCCCGCCGAGGACACCAACACCCGGGCCTGGCAGATCTACGGCCGGCGCCAACTGGCCCGCGCCTACGTCCCGCCCGTCCCCGACCGGCTCGACTGGACGCCCTGGGCAGGAGTCGGACCGGGAGCAGAAGTCTTCGGTGACCTCACCGGCCGCCGCGTCCTGGACATCGGCTCCGGGGCCGGTCACCACGCCGTCCATCTCGCCCAGGCTCACGGAGCCCATGTCACCGGCATCGAACTGTCCCCGACCCAGCACGAGCGCGCCGTCTGCGCCCACGCGGGCGTGGACGGCGTTGAATTCGTGCACGCGGACGTGACCGAGTACCTGGCCGGAGCCGAGCCATTCGACGCCGCGTACGCGATCGGGACGCTCGCCTTCATCGACCCGCACCGCTCGCTGTCGGCACTGCGCGACGGCCTGCGTCCCGGCGCCCCCTTGATCCTCTCGCTCTTGCACACCGACCTGCACGGCCGCGGTCCGTCCACGGAAGTGGCGCCGCGCGAGCAGATGATCCTGCTGCGCGACGACCCGCCCCTGCCGACGCAGATGTGGGTCCTGGCACCGCAACTGTGGGAGAACCTGCTCACCGAGTACGGCTTCCGCGTCGATGCCATCGACCTGTTCCCGCACCCCGACGAGAGCGCCTCGGTCGTCCAGCAGCTCATCCGCGCCCGGCGCCTGCCCGACCGGCCGGCGCACGTCTCCAGCCGCCTCCGCAGCACCCGAGCCCCGGCCGCCCACGCGGCCGTCGGCGTCGGAGCGATCCTGCTCGGCCAGCAGGGCATCCTGCTGGGCCGGCACCGCCGCGGCACCCTCGAACTGCCCGGCGTTCATTAGGCAAGTCGGTTGTCGGAAAACAATGTGTCGGGCTGGGCATGGGCCGCTACTGGACAAGATTCATGTGCTGTTCTTGGCCAACTCCGACGGCGGCCAGCGTTCGTCCCGGACCATGACATCCTCAAGTGGCTGAAGGTCTTCCGACAGCTCGGCCCACATCCGGGACCAGAAATCGTCCCAGGGATCACTAGGATCGCTCACTTTAGCCAGCGCAGCCGCGAGTTGCAGGGCCGTGTCTGTGGGCTGTGCCGTGATCGTCATGCCGACGACCGCGTTCCTCCAGAAGGGCGCGATCCCGGGCTCGCGGCCGTGACGGAATGCATGATCGCATGCCTCCCCAATCCATCCGGAGCTCAGGAGTAGTCGGACTGTCTCGTAGTGGACGCCGTCGTCGCTGGTACGGGCCCCGACGTCCAAGATTTCCGTTCGGGCGGCGAGGGGATCGCTATCGCCTAGCCGTTCAACGATGGTTCGGATCGCCGAGGAATCGTTGACGTGGTCCGCCGCTCGTGTGCGAAAGCGTGTCGCTTCCGCGTTCATCTCCAAGGCGTCGGCCAGCAGAGCCGCCTGCCACCACGCTCCGTCCGATTGGTCTATGTCAGTGGGGAGCTTGACGAGCAGTGCCTGGGCGGCATCACGGTCGTCGGTGGAACAAGCGCCAACGACCCGGGCAGCCCGCAACCGGTTGCCCGCCGAGGTTCTCTGGGCGTCGCGGACGAGCCTGAGGCGGGAAACGGCGGCTTCCCGGTCGGGCCCCCTCTTCACCATCCCCTCGGCAATCCAGACAATGTGGCTGGTTTCCTGGGCCGGATCGTCGATCGTGTTCCGCAGGAACCGGCGACCTTCTTCCGCCAGATCATCAAAGGTGGTGCGCTCCGAATCGCAGGACTCGACGAGGAACCAGGCTGCGAAGACCCGGGCGTCGAGCCGTGCGTCGGAATTTCTCACCAGGCGCTGTGCCACTTGGCGGGCGAAGAGTGGCTCACCAGACTCTGCAAGATCCTCGGCAAGGTCGGCGATCAGGTTGTGCGTGGCGAGATCCGATGGCGGCCGGCCGCTGAGCCACCTCTTCCAGAGTCTCACCGCGTCCTCCAAATGACCGGCCTTCCTCAGACGAAGACCTGCCTGGTGGATCCATCCGGCTGGCAGGTCGGCATGGCGCAACACTGTCTTGAGCAATGTCAGCCCGCGGTCTGTTGCGCCTGCGTCGATAAGGGCGTCGGCGGCGCATAGGGCTGCGAACGCGCTGCTTCGGCGACCGAGGGCTTCGATCCGGTCCACCGCGCTGTTGTCGTCGCAGTGCCGCGCCAGCAGAGCAAGTGCTGCGGCGCGTCGGGCAGGGTGCACGACGGGCTCTTCAGCCAGTGCTCTCACCTCAGCTGCCACATCCGGGTGATGCATGAGCTGACCGAGAACGCCGATCGTGTCGTCCCAGATCGGTCCGTATTGGCGCTCCGTCAGCATCCGCAGCCCAAGCTGTCTGATCAGACGGCTTGCCACATCCGGGACGCACTGCCTCGTCTCGACCGCGACACGCCCCGCGAGCAGGGCCTGCCAGGCATTGTCTTCTTTCAACCGGCGCCAGAGCAGTTCTGACTGATGTCCTGGTGCAGACGCCCACGACGCGAGGGTGAGAACGAGGCGTTCGTAATCGGCGTGATCGCTTCGAAGGAAGCGTGCAGCGTCGTCCAACCGTGAAAGGTCAGGCTCCAGTTTGCGCGCCAGCATGGGGGCTGCAAGGAATTCGGCCAATGACCGGTGGGTGAATCGCGGCCGTCCATGAGCGGTGGCCGTGATCAGACCGGTTGAGGTAAGCAGCGTGGGCAGGACGTGCTCACTCAACGGTATGCCATCGGAAACGGCCGGAGCGTGGGTCCGGGTCCAGGCGTCGGCTGCGGCAGTCAGGTCCGCGTCGTCGTGCGAGAGGTACTCAGCAGCGATGTGCGCCAGGAACGGGCGCCGGTTGCTGTAGAGCCAGTCCGCAAGAACTTCCGCTTCCTTACCGTAGGGGGCCAGGGCGGTGACGAGCCGGTGTCGGGACTGAACGGCCGCCGGTCGGACGTACAGCAGGTACCGGATGAACTGGGCGAACAGGCCCGTTCGAGTCATCGGTAGTCGCGCCTCGGAGTTGTTCTCGTGGACCACGGCGGCGATAGTGGCGAGCAGTGGCACACGTGCCAGGTCATCACGGAAGGGAGAGCTCCTGATCTCGGCCAGGAACTCCGGGGTCAGCTCGGGGCGGCCCCGGGCGATGAACCACCGTTCAGCGAAGGACGCCAGCTGATCGTTGTCGAACGGCAGAAGGTCGCAGTCGGCGGCGCCGCTTTCGTACAACGGGCGAACATCGGACAGGAACAGTGGCCGGGAGGTAATCAGGAACCGGTGGACCCCCCGGCCCGCCAGCCGCCAGCTCAAGGCATGAACTACCTTACGGCGTAGGCCGACGTCGAGGATCTCGTCCAGTCCGTCCACACACACCAGCCACTCGGCACCCGGTGCGGGGCGTTCAGTGAAGGTCGCGGGATCGAGGACGAAGTCGACTCTCCCGCCCAGTTGGCGGGAGAGCGCTGCCGCAAGAAGGGTAGGAAAAGTTCCCTCTCCGGTGAGGTCCGCAGCAGCAATACGCAAGGGCACTAGCCACGGCGTACCGGGATGCCGCGGGACGTGGCTGTCACCGGACAGCCACACGCCCGACCAGTGTTGCACTAGCCTCTGCACCATGCTCGTCTTCCCCGAGCCGGGGGCACCCAAGACGACCGCGAGTGGCCTTCTCATGACGAGGTCGCTTGCAGGCACGACCATCGGCGGGCCGGGCCTACTGGATCCTGTCCGCGCATCTGGGCCGTCCGCGCGTACCCGCTCTCGGATATAGACATCGCCCAATGGCGGGGCATCGGCTCCGAAGAGCTCGTACGGCAAGTCGGAGCACATGTCCTGTTGTACGGCGAGGAGCTGCGCAACGTGAGCTGGCAGCACAGGTGCCCCGCCGCCGCCCGGTCCGGCAGGCTCAGTGAGCGAGAGTTCCGCGCGGCGGGAAACGGCGCGGGCGCGGTAGTTGTCTTCCTCGCCCTGCGTCCGGCTCGCCTGCGCCAGCAGCACATCCACCTTCTGTTCGAGCCGGATCTCGTGAGGCGCCCGACTACGGTCGACCAAGTCCTGGAAAGCGCGGGCGAAGCCGTCGGCGTGCGTATCCACGAAGCCGTGATCGAGATGCCCGAACTCTCCCGTCTCGCGGTTGCGTTCGACGGCGTCCAGCAGCTCCTTGCGTAGCCGCTCCCAGCCGTCAGCCCTGTCAAACGAACGGCGGAAGGCAGCCAGGACGTACTGGTCGCGGAACACGGCGAGGACAGACTCGGGCCGGTTCGCGCAGTACTCGACAAGGGTGTACGCGTACAAGCTGTCGAAGTCCTGTGGCGGCACATGGGGGTCGAGATGCAAAGTCTTCAGGGCCTGGATCACGCGCTCCCGGCGCAGCGCGCTGTCCGCTGCTGGTTTGGCCACCAGTTTGCCAACAACCCCCAACGCCGACGCCACGATGTCCACCAGTTGTCTCCCCCGAACTCCACCACACTGCAACGTGGTTAATCGACGATACCGCTACCGCGCCGTCCTCTACTGCACCCTCAGCGGGAACGGCAACGCCTCCGCATGCCGACTTTCCCCCCAGTCGGCTTGATCAGCCGCCGTGGCCGGGACACGGTCAGGCCATGGCGGAAAGGACCTGCGATATTGCCCCGATCAGGCCCCAAGCCGGGCTGGCGGCGCCGGACGGGCAAGCTCGCGATCTGCACAGGCCCGCTCCCCTCGCGTACGGCATGCAGCTCCAGGTCGAGCTCCGCAACGATCTTCCTCAGCTCCGTGGTCGTTGCCCGCTCGGAGGCCAGAGCTGCCGCCGCGTCGGCAAGTTTGGCCTTCAATTCGGCCACTTGCTCTGCCAGAGCCTGGGCAACCGTCGACCATATGGTCCTGGGGGCCTGGAAGGCCTCAATCAGGTCCTTGTGGTCGCCATAGTCGACGTCGCGGCGGACCCCTGCTTCACGCAGCAGTTCCGAAACAGTCAGCCGTCCGGTCTCGGAATGCATTGGAGTACCGTTCAATAGTCGGCTGGCGGCCGCGTTGAGGACCCTGCGCTCGGCCTTCCGGTCCCGTGGCCTGCGACTCATCCCACTTCTCCCTTCGTACCCCTGGCGTGGCGGCGGATGAGAGCTCTGATCCGGTCGGCCTGCGCGGCAGCGCGGTCGCGCAGTGGCCGCGGGGCGAGCTGATCGGTGGCGGCCTGCTCCAGCCGGTGGAGACCTTGCCTCAGTTCCGTGATGTTGCGGTCGGTGTAGGCAAGGTTGGTGCAGCTGGAGCGGCACTCGCTCTAATCGGGTCCTGCCGGCTCGGGCAGGCCCTGGGCGATGAGGGCGAGGCGGCACGCCGCCGTTTCGGGGCGCCACACGCAGGTCATACCCGCACCGTGATGGATGTGTGGATCGATGCTGGCCAAGAGCCGTTCGGCGTTTCGTTCGGCGATGACCACCCGGCCGGGGAAACTTCAGTGCGCGAGCCGAACCACTTCCTCACTCGCGTCGTGCCGCAGCTGGTGGGCGAGAACGCGTTGAGCGGTGCCGAGTGCGACGACGCGGACCGCCTCGCGCAGTGTGTCCGAGCCGACGGTGTCCTTGACGGGCGTGAGGCTGCTGTGGTGCACGCCGAGGTGCCGGATGGCGGCACAGGCACCGACCCACCAGGCCGAGGCAGCGGCGACCACTCGCACGGCGCCGCGCAGCGCGTCGTCGGTGACGCCGGGCAGAAGCAGGGCGTGAACGTCCTCGGCGACGCTGGCCAAAGGGCTGACTGCAGCATCGGACCGGCCGTGCTCGGCGGGCAGATCTACCCAGGCACTCAAGCCAGCCGCGTCGATCAGCGCCAGGGCCTGTGCGGTGGGCACCTCGGCAGGACGGGCGACCAAGGCAGCAACCGTGATGCCGGTCCTCACCGTCTGCACGGTGAGCTGCTCGCGCAACTGCGGCAGGTGCAGGGCGAGGCGCTGGACGTGAAGGCCGTCAGCGAGTACCTCCCACGACTCGTAGAGCGTAGGCGGGGGCAGCGGGGAGGGCGGCACGAGGTCTCCTTCGAACGGCACAGGTGCGGGGCGCACAGGCATCATGGCCACGGGCCGAGGCAGGTTATCGGCCTCGCAGGGCTGTTCCGGGTCGGCGGCACGATCGTGCTGAGCCTGTTCGGCGCCAGGGGCCTGCAGGCAGGCCCATGTCACCGAGCCGCAGCGATCGGCATCGGGCCGGCGGCCCCAGCGCAGGCACAGAGCCTCGACGATCTCCAGGCCGCGGCCGTCCTCAGCGTCCAGGCCCGGCCGCGCGGCTACCAGCTCGCCGTACGGCTGCGGGGTCGAAGACCTCCACATGCAGCAGCGCGTGCTGGCGGCACAGGCGTAGACGAATCCGCTCGGCCTGTGCGTGCTGCACGGCGTTGGTGAACAGCTCTGAGACGACCACCTCGGCCGTCTCGACGACGTCCGCCTCCACGGACCAGGCCGTCGCGGTGCGCCGCAGGAACCGACGGGCACATCCGGCCATCTTCGCGGTGCCTTCCAGCGTCGTCTCACGGGAAGTCACCGGCTGTGCCGGCCGCGGGTGAGCATCGGTCGGCTCGGGGCATCGGGCCACGGTGACGCTCATCTCGGCGCCTTCGGGCGCAGGATCACGGACACGGGCATGTGGGGGTCCTTCGTCGGCATGGGGGCGACCGCGACGGTGCGCGGCCGGTGCTTCAAGGACACCGCCACGCTGAACCGGTGCCCAGGTCTTCCAACGGCCCCTCGCCGTCCGGGAACCGGCCCTTGATCGGCCTTTTAGCGGCCTTCTCACCGGCCATCGGCCTTTTGACCAGGCCGACAGCTCCCATCGGATGCAGGCCGCCACTACGGTGGGTGAACACACGTGAGGATTCCCGCCGGGGGACGTATGAGCGAGGCAGCACGCGGTAACCGCCATCTCAAGCGGGAGCGCCGACGCATGCACCTGACACAGGAGCAGAACGCCGAGAAGCTCACCAAGCTCGCCGCGGTGATGTACAAGACGGGCGAACTGACGAAGCGTACGTCCGTCAGCCCTCGGCAGTTCCGCCGCTGGGAGAGCGATGCTCCTCCGTGGCCACACCCCGACCACCGCAAACTTTTAGAACGCTTCTACGACAGACCGATCCACGAGCTCGGCTTCAGCCCGACTGGAGACACCGCCCCGAGCACTCTCGCCGTCACCGAGCCGGTCCCGTCTGTCATCCGCACGGAATTCGAGACCCACGATCCAGTGAACCGCCGCCAACTCTTCGCCACCGGAGCCGCCGCGCTCGGCTCCGCAGCCGGCGCCGGCCTGCCCTGGCTCTCCCCCACCGCCTCGGCAGCACCAGGCGATGACGAGCTGCGGGTCAGCCACGACGACGTGGAAAACCTCCGCTCCGCCGCACACGACCTCGACGCCCTCGACCAGCAGTTCGGCAGCGACCGGCTGTGGCGCGGCGCCCGCAACCAGCTCCTGTGGCTCCACCACCTCATTGACCACGGCACCTACAGCGAACCCGTCGGCCAGGAACTCCATGCGATCGCCGGCCAGTTGACGACATCGCTCGGGTGGTTCTGTTACGACGCCGACCGGCAGACAGAGGCCCGCGTCTTCTTCTCCGAAGCCCTCAACACCGCGATGCTCGACGGCGACGACGCCCTGGCCACCCGCACCCTGTCCAACATGGCCCGCCAGTCCGTCGACCTCGGCAAAGCCCGCGAAGCGATCCGCTTCTCCCGCATCGCCCAGGCCCACGCCACCGAGTGGTCCGCGCCGCCCCGCGTCGCGGCACTGCTGGCCATCCGAGAGGCCCAGGGGCACGCTCGCCTCGGCGACGAGATCTCCGCGGGCAACGCCATCAAGCGGCCTGGAACCACTTCGAACACGGCACCAGCCAGCGCGATCCCGACTGGACCGGCTTCCTCAACGAGGCCGAACTCACCTGTCTGGAAGGCATGTGCCGCCTCGACCTCGGACAGTACCGGCAGTCCGTCAAACTCCTGGACCGCTCAGCGCAACTCCAGGACATCGCACGCTCCCGCAACCGCGGCATGTGCCTGGCCCGCCTCGCTTACGCCGCCCTCCAAGGCCACGACCTCGACCACAGCGTCCACGCGGTCGACGAGTCCCTGCAGCTGATCGCAGGCGGTATGACCTCCACCCGCAACATCAAGCAGCTCACCCTCGTCCGCAACGGCCTGAGCCTGCACAAGGCCCACCAGCCCGCCCGCGAGATGGCCGAGCGGCTCACCGCATACACCGCGTAAGTACCCGACGAAGGGAACCCAACACCGTGGCGGATATCGACCTCGCTCTCCAGCACTACGACGGGGACGCGGCCAAGGCGATCGCCGACGAACTAATCGACACGTACGCCGAAATCTACAACGTTCCGCCATACGCGGACGATCCGTTCTTCTCAGTCGCCTCCTACACGGACCGGCTGCATGCCGCGTTCACCATGACGGGCTTCGAAACCGCCACGGCACGCCTCAACGGGCAGCTGATCGGCTATGTCCACGGCGTGACCCTGCCCGCCGACAAGCCCTGGTGGACCTCCCTCGGCGACGCTCGGCCAGCCGACGCACAAGCCGCCGCCAAGGCCGAAAAGATCTTCTGGCTCCGTGAACTCATGGTCCGCCCCGCCCACACCAACCACGGGGTTGGCCGCCGCCTCCACGACGCCGTCATCGCCGGCCGCCGCGACCAGCCCTGGACCGCCCTCACCTGCATCGTCGACAACGAGCCGGCGCACGGTGCGTATCTCCGCTGGGGCTACCAGATCATGGGACGCATCAAGCATGCCCCCGAATCCCCCGTGTACGACGCGATGCTCCTCCGCCCCGCCTGATCGCCGGAACACCTGCCGCCTGCGTACAGCCGCAGGCGGCAGCACCGCCATGCCCGCCGCCCATAGCGCTTGAGCGGTATCTCTACAGTGCGACTTCACAGAATCGGTCTCGGTGGCGCCGAGCAGGATTTCAGCGATCGGCGTCCAGGTGCAGCAGCGGCGGTCGAGGTTCTGGTGCACGTGGACAGCTACGAGACGGCTGATGGTGATCTCGACGCGCTTTGGCCATCCTCGGGGAGGCACACGAAATGCTGCCGCCCTCTCCGACCGCCGGGCTGTCCTGCTCACTCAGCGCCGCCCCACTGCGATCCCGGAGACATCGGGTCCAATCGATAGGGTGGCCGGACCCGACCGCTGCCCCGGCGGCAGGCCACCCCTCTTGGAAGGACCCCGCAGTGAGCCAGCACCGTCCCGCCCGCGCGGCGGTGTTCTCTGCCGGATCCTGGGGCACCGCCGTTGCCAAGATCATGACTGACGCGGGCACCGACGTGATCGCGTACGCCCGTCGTGGCGAGATCGCCGACGCGATCAACCGCGAGCACCGCAACCCCGGCTACTTCCCAGACGTGGACCTGCCCCCGACGCTGACGGCCACGACCGCCCCGGCCACCGCCCTGGACGGTGCGGATTTCCTCGTACTGTCCATCCCTGCGCAGTCCCTTCGGGAAAGCCTCGCATCGTGGGCGCCGCACATCGGACGCGACACCGTGATCGTGTCGCTGATGAAGGGCATCGAGCGCGACACCGACCTGCGGGCGAGCGAGGTCATCACCGAGGTGACCGACATCCCCGCCGAGCGGGTGGCCGTGTTGTCGGGGCCGAACCTCGCCCGCGAGATCATGGCCGGCCGGCCCGCCGCCGCGACCGTCGCCTGCCCCGACGAGGCCACCGCCATCCGCCTCCAGCGGGCGTGCCACACCAGCTACTTCAGGCCCTACACCAGCACCGACGTGACCGGCTGCGAGCTCGGCGGCGCGGTGAAGAACGTCATCGCGCTCGCCGTCGGCATCGCCTCCGGTATGGGCCTGGGCCACAACGCGCAGGCCATGCTGATCACCCGCGGCCTCGCAGAGACCACCCGGCTGGCCGTGGCGATGGGCGCGCACCCCGCCACCCTCGCCGGACTGGCCGGCCTCGGCGACCTCATCGCCACCTGCTCATCTCCGCTCTCCCGCAACCGCACCTTCGGCACTCACCTCGGCAAAGGGCTGAGCGTCGAAGAAGCGACCGCCGCCACCCGGCAGACCACCGAAGGCGTCAAGAGCGCCGAGGCGATCCTCGGCCTGGCCCAGACCCACGGCGTCGACATGCCGATCACCGACGTCGTCACGGCCCTGCTGAACGGCAAAGTCACACTGGAGCAGGCCACGGCCGCGCTGATGCAGCGCCCGCCCAAGCCCGAGCGCTGACCCGACGGCACCGCGACCACGGGCCGCATCCCATCATTCACCTCCCCACCACGGAGGCTTCTGTCATGCCCGCGTCCGTACTGTCCGCCGCTGAGATCACTGTCCCGGCAGCTCCCTCGGTTACGCCCCGAAGTCGGATCAGCGCGCCAGGTGGAAGACGGCCGCCGCGACGATGGTGCCGAGGATGGTGCCTGCGATCACCTGGTTGCGTGTGTGGTCGCGCAATTCAACGCGGGACCATCCGACGACGATGACCAGGAGGAAGCCGAGGGCCATCCACGGGCCATAGGTCTGCACGAGCATCGCGCAGGCGCCTGCGGACACGGCTTGGTGAACGGAGATCTTCCAGACGAAGGTGATTGCGGTGAGAATCGCGAGCGTCACCAGCATCGAGACGATGAGGCCAACCATGGTGCGTGGCGCCCCCGCAACGAGCATCAGGACGATGCCGGTGGCTACTGAGAGCAGTATGACGGCCATCACGACAAGCCGAGCTGGCTTCTCCCCGACATGTCTGTCGCCCCAGTGGCCCTTGCGAATGCCGGACTTGATGAAGGTGATCGGAACGACTGCGGCAAAAAGGGCACCGACCACTCCCCAGGCAACACCTGTCCATTGCGCGGTGTGCCAACCCACCAACAGGGTGACAGCGATGATCCAGTTCTTCGGCTCGAGCCAGTCCGTAATGCGGCGCGCCAGCCGCGACTCGCTGGGGCGGACATCAGTTGTCATGTGAGGAGATCCTTTCCGAATCGCCCTGCCCGTGGGAAACGGTCGACTGCTCTTGCCGGACGAATTCCGAAACGATTGGAGAGGAGAGGTACGCACGGGCAACGGTGCGCAACCATGACAGTTCACTGACTCTGTCCCGCCCAGTGACGCCAAGGGGTGGATACTCAACTCCCCGCAATCGCTCCCCGTTTCGGGCGCTCTGGACGGCTGCACGCAACCAGCAGGCTTCCGCGACTGCGTCAGAGCGTTGCACGTCGACCCCTTTCTGGCGGACAAACTTTCGGGCCTTTGCGTGCATGTCGGCTGACACGTACTCGCGAAGCGCTAGGCAGGCATCCTCGATCTCAATGACGCACCGCTCCAGCCGGAAGGGGACGCGCCTTCTACTCACGGAGGTCGCCAGCACCACGTACGGGGCCGCTTCCGTGAGCTGTGCCCACAGGGGCCGTAGCCTGCGCAGGGTGCTCCACGCCGCGACGTACTCAACAGCGACGGAGAGAGGAGGCAAACAAACGCCGAGCGCGACCGACAGGACCGTGGCCTGCTTGAGTGTCGTGGAGAGAAGGTTCTCCAAGCCTGGGTAGTTGGTGCCCGAGGCGAGCTGAACCGTCACAAAGACGATGCGTTGGAGGGCGTACAGACTTCCGAGCAGGGTTCCCAAGCCCAGAAATCCGAGGCCGGCCTTCCCGAGGAGAGTTCGGCTGTGGCGTACGCCGCCGAGGAACAGCCATGTCGCTACGACCATGGCGATGCCGATGTAGAGCGTGAAGACCGCCATGTAGAGGACAGGGAAAAGGGCACCACGGCCCTCTCCGAGCCTGACAGGCCCTCCCGGCGTCCAGTTGGCCAAGGCGTAGAAGGCGAGCATGAGGGGCAGCGTCACGCCGGCTGCCACCAGCCGGGTGCGACGCGCCAGGCCCTGCGGTCGAACAACTGCGATGACGAAGTCGAGCAGGTACGCCGCCGAGGTAACGCCGAGCATGTGTTTCAGCAGCGGCGACAGCCTGGCGTCTGTACCGACGGCGGCATCGACTGCCTCTTTGACCTGCGGAACCTCGAACGTCATGGCAACCGCGAGAGTCGCCAGGGTCAGCGCCAGGCTTCGCTGCTTGTGGGAGTGCCGGATTGACGGCAGTCGCCACAGAGCCACCAGCCAGAGGACGCCGGCGACGATGGTGGATGTACTCATGAGCGGCGGTTCCTCCGGGGGTGGACCAGAGCGTCGTCGAGCCGCGACACCACGCCGGACCGGCCTCGTTCCCGGATCGAGTGGGCGAGATCCTGAAACAGCTCCCCCAGGCAAGAGGCAGCCATCTCGGCGTCGTACTCGGTTTCACTGTCGTAGCTCGTCCGACCGAAAGCGGAGAGCACGGCGGAGGGATCGACTCCGTCGGGGAGGATCGCCAGCAGGGAGTTGACGACGCTCTCGTTATTTCCGGCATGCCCGAGTAGCAGGTGCGCCAGCTCGTGGCGCACGATCTGCGCGCGATGCCGTTCGCTGGTAGCCGCGACGTGGAAGATGTGGTCCTCATGGTCGAAAGAGAGGACCATTCCACAGGGAGTGTTGGCCCCTCCGGTTTCAGGCAATTCGTGGAGGTGCAGAGGGCGGCCACGCTTGATGGCGAGCTGCCGGCATATTTCGTCCACCGCGTAGGGATCAGGTATCTCGATCCCCCGCAGCTGCTCCTCGCACAGTCGCCTCAGCTGCGCCTCTCTGCGCGCAAATTGCCGATTGAACATGGACGAGATCCTTGCTGTAGCCCCCGAATGAGCGCTGACACGGCCTGCGCTAACCGGAATCCGCCACTCCGCGTGGCTCCAGCAGAGCTTTGCACACGCATAGACGGTTACCCAAGACGATCTTGAAGGACCGGGTGCGGCATACCAGTCATATCCACCCAGCCGGTGAGAGCAGTCACATCACTGCTTGGGCTTGTCGAGCCCTTCCCATCGGCGCGCCTGATTGATCACGTCGGTGATCATTTTCAAGCTCTCCGCCGAGAGGCCGTTGGCTCGAAGCGCAAGGCCGCGCACGTCACTGTCGGCCACGGCCTCGATCAGCTCCATGGAGGCGCGCACCTTCTCGGCCTCCTCGGGGTCGTAGTCCGAGAAGAAGTACTGCTCTTTGACGTGGAAGTGGCCAGCAAGACGTTCCACCGTCGTGTAGGTGGGGTTGGGCTTAGCACCGGTCCGCAACTGCGAGATCGCGCTCTCGGACACGGAGATCACCCGGGCGACCTCGGCGTTGGTGTAGCGCTTACCGGTCTCCGGGTTCGTCACGGTCTGGAACAGGTGGTTGAGCTTGTCGGCGAATGAGCGCCGAGCGCCGGCGGCGTCACCGGGCGCCTGCGCCGGTCCGCTGGGCTCCACCATCACCGACTCCTCCCATCTAGACGTTGAAGCCTGGACTGTACTGCAGTGTAGTTCCTAAGGCCAAAGCCTGAGGAGCTTCACTTCAGTGTTGACAGACAGGGATCACTTTGGCGTAGGTTCTCGATCACAGCTTCACTGAAGTGTTGCGACGTCGACAAGGCGCGGTAAGCGCTCCTTGCCCGGCCTTCGCGGCATACGTACGCGCTAGGACTCGCCCATGCTCGCTCCACCCTCGTCGCAGCAGCTCACGCGACTTCTACAGGGTTTAAGAACCAACTCTCGACCTTGACGCGGAGCCGTGCGTATGTTCGTCGTCCCCCGCCGGGCAGACCGCCCGCATGGACGAGCACAGGAGCAATGACGTGCACAACCTCCGGGCCTCATAGGTCCCTGGATACAGCGACGGCGCCCGAGAGCTGCAACTCCCGGACGCCGGACGCTTAACGGCTGTACCGCCCCGGCAAGGGCGGAGATCGCCACCATCACCACGCTGATCCCTTCCACGGGGCGTCTCAGCGTGGCAACACCAAAGGAGATTCTTACATGCGCTCCGCCCTGCGCAAAAGGCCCTTCCGTCCGGCCTGCGCGGCAGCTAGCTCCGCCTCGGCGCCTCAGCGCCCCGAGTCGGACCGCACCACCCTGACCCCGGCGAGCCGACGCTCCCGCCCGCTTGCCGGGAGCGGCCGATGAGCAGCGAAGCCCGCGAGTGGGTGTGGGAGCACAGCTCCAGCCGAGGGGCCGCGCGTCTGGTCCTGCTGTCGATCGCCGACCGGGTGGCCGACGATCAGTGCGTCTCCTGGGCCTCGCTGTCCGGCCTGGCCAAGCGCACGCACGCCTCGGTCTCCACGGTACGCGAAGCCATCGAGCGTCTGCTCCTGGCCGGCGAGCTGGAACAGCTCGACGACCTGGTGGGCCCGCAGCGCAGCACGGTCTATCGCCTGCCTCTCGCTGCCGAAGCGGTCGCCCAGGCGCTTCGAGAGCAGCGGGAGGAAACGGGCGACACGGCAGTGTCGGACGAGCCCGCCAGCCCTGCGAAGCTCCGGCTGTCGGCCCTGCGGCGGTACGGAATCCGCCCGCGTGAGGTGCCGGAATCCCCCGCGAGGATCCGGAATCCGGCAGTACCGGAAACCGGCAGGTCGCGACGGAAACCGGCACAGCGGCGTACCGGCTGCCGGTACAGCGATGTACCGGCCACCGGCACACAGAACCGTAGTGAACCTGATGTGAACCGGAGGTACAGCAGTGGTGGTGCTGCGGTCACCTCGGCTGCCGAGTGGCAGGTCGACCCCGCCACCCACACCTGGGCCCGCCAGCAGGGACACCTCGACCGCCTTGGCAAGCAGGGCCTGCAGGCCGCCGACGCGAAGTGGCGTGCCCACCGGGCGGCCCACGCCCCGAGGCCGGCGGAAGCCTGGGCTGCCGACTGGCGCTCCTGGATCACCCGGGAGCACGCCCCCAGCCGCCCGAACCTCTACGCCGTGCCCGGCCAGAACACTGCCGCGCCCGGTGGCATGACGCGGGCCGAGAAGCACACCGCCGCCCTTCTCGCCGCCCTGGACGAGCCGACCGGAACGGAGGGCTGATCGTGGACCGCCGTGAAATCGCCGCCCTGCTGGCCTACATCGGCCGACTCGACCCCCGCAGCATCCGCACCGACGAGGGCGAGGCCCGCGATCAGCTCGCGCAGTGGCAGGAGCTGCTCGGTGACGTACCGATGGCCACCCCGCATGGCTGGGACGCCCTCGCCGCCGCCCGCCAGCACTACCGCACCTCGCCGTACCAGATCCAGCCCGCGGACGTGGTCCGCCCCTGGGAGAGCTACCGGCGCAACCGCCTGGCCCTCCACTCCGACCCCACACCGTCCGCGGACCCGGACGACCAGGCCGCCTGGACCGCAGAGCTGGTCGGCACCCGCCGCGCTGTCGCCGCCGGCATAGCGCAGCCCTCGCAGGCCCGGGCCATCACCAGCAGCCAGGAGGGGGTCAACCCCAGGCTGCAGGCTCGGCTGGACCAGATCGGCTCCTGCATACCGCCCGCCGCCCGAGCTGTTCTCGTACCGTTCCGGCCCGCCCGGGCAGCACGCGAAGCCGCTGTCGCGCAGGGGCTGCCTGATGGCCTGAGCGTGCGATGCGAGTGGTGCCTGGCCCCGGTCGGCGAGCCGTGTCGCCGCCGCCGGATCGGCCCTAACGACGGGGTACGCGCCATCACGCCGCGCGCCACCCCGCACCCCGGCCGCCTCGACCTCGCCGCCCAGCAGGCCCAGCACACCGAACAGGACCAGCAACCCGCCCTGGCCTGACCGGCGCCTCCGGCGCGTGCATCCCGTCCACTGCACCGCCGCAACATCACCGTCCCGCACCGGCTGCGGCGCACGCCCACGCGCCGCAGCCGGCACCCGACGCCGCACCCACCGAGCACCGCGCTAGCCGGCCGGTGCGGCAGCACATCGGAGACTCGCCTTGCGCCACATCACCACCCTCGACGCGCCGACCACCGGCCTGCGCGGCATCGGAGACACCAGCTGGCACACCCGCGGAGCGTGCCACGGCATGGACGTCGAGGACGCCGACGCCGTGTTCTTCCCCGGGCCCCGCGATCACGAGGAGATCGCGGAGGCGAAGGAGCTGTGCGGCTGGTGCCCCGTCCGCTGCGCGTGCCTGGACTTCGCCCTGGAGAACGTCCTCAAGGAGGGCGTCTGGGGCGGGCTCACCGAAGCCGAGCGGCGCCCGCTGCACGACAACCTGCACCGGCGCCTGGACTACCGGCGTGTGACCGCCTTCTTCCATGGACGCGACGTGCACCTGACGGAAGCCGAGCGGCAGGTGGTCATCGACCACGCCTACGTCCGGGGCTGGCAGCCCGACCGGCTCGCCGCCGCCCTGCAGATCAGCCACAAGCACGCCCGCGACCTGCTCCGGCAAGCGGCCAACAAGGTCTTCGACCGCGACCGCAATTACGGCGTGCCCCGCTCCAAGAAGAAGCGGAAGAAGACCTCCAAGGCCAAGGGCACCCCCGCGCCCGCAGTTCCCGGTGCTCAGCAGCCGACAGGCCGCCCGGCAGCGTCGAACCCGGCGCCCGCCCCTCTCGGAAAGGCAGCATGACCCACCCCGTCCTCGCCTTCGGTGCTACTTCGGACCTCCCTCTCCTCCTCGCCGCCGTCGTGCCCGCCGCCCTCGCGTTCATGCTGACCGCCTGGGCGATCCGGCGCCGGGGAACCCGCCCGCAGAAACGTCTCGGCGGCCCTGCGGTCAAGGTCGCCGCCGTCGCCGCCCTGGGCTGCACCGCCTACAGCGCCGACACAAGCTGGCGCTTCGCCGCCGACTACCTGGACATGGCCGGTACCGCCGAGCGCGCCGGCATGTTCGCCGCCGCCGAACTCGCCTTGTTCGCCACCGCGCTGATGGCACGGCAGAACCTCGCCGTCCAGGGCGCTCCCGGCCTGCCGGGCACGCTGGTCTGGGTGATCACCACGGTGCAAGTGATCCCCGCCTACGCCGAGAGCGGCCCTGTCGGCGGCACGGTCCGCGCCTTCGTCGGACCGGTCATGGCGGCGATGCTGTGGCACCTGGCCATGGGCATCGAACTGCGCCTGCGCACCCCGGGTGCAGCCTCGCACGGACTGATCGCCGTCCTGGGCCGGGAGGCACGCGAGCGGCTGCTGTCCCGCCTGGGCATCGCCGCGCGAGACCGCGACGCCGCGCAGATCACCCGGGACCGGGCCACCGCCCGTGCGGTCGCCCTCGCCGCCCGCCTCGCCGAACACACACCCGAGCAGCAGCAGAGCCGTCGCGGCCGACGGCTGACGCGACGCCTGTCGAAGGCGGTCGGCAGGGCTTCGGTCGGCACCGATCCCCTCCAGCGGGCGCAGCTGCTCGACCAGCTCGCCGCTCGGCGACACGCGCTCGCGCTCGCCACGGTCCCGCTCCCTTCTCCCTGGTCCCCGACGCACAGCAGCGCATCGGCGGCCACGGTCCCCGCACAGCCGACATCGAATGTGCCGGTCCCCGTCCCCGGTCCCGACGGTTCCGACGAGCCGGTCCGGGACCGAGGACCGAGGACTCCTCGGGGACCGGTCCCCGAGGAGGCGGACCCTGAAGCCAAGGTCGGCGCGGGGACCAAGGCCGGCGCAACGGGAACGGCCGCGGGAACCAAGCTCTCTGAAGACGGTGCGGTCCCGGGGACCGAACTCGCCGGTCCGGAAGCCGCAGCGCGGGACGCAGCGGCCATGAGGACCGACCACAACACGCAAGAAGTAGCAGCTCAGGGCCCGTATTCTCATCGGGGGCCGGGCATCGCACAGTCGGGGACCGAGACCACCCAGGACCGAGGACCGGCCACCCCACAGTCCGGGACCGAGACCACCCAGGACCGAGGACCGGCCACCCCACAGTCCGGGACCGAGACCACCCAGGACCGAGGACACAAGGTCCCGCTTCGCCGGAAGCCAGCCAGGACGTCCCGGGCAAAGAACAAGGACAAGCCTGCCCGGTCCCGCTCTCCGCAGACGGAGCGCCAGGCACGCGAGCTGGGTGAGTCCGAGCGCCAGCTTGTCCGTGAGGTGCGTCCCCATGTTCCCGCCCTGCTCGAACGGGACGGCAATGGCGCGATCACTCGGGTGCAGCTGCGCGAAATCATCCGCCGCCAGGGCCTGACGGGTGTCGGTAACGACCGACTCGGCCTCGTCCTTCAGGAGCTGCGGAACGGGGACATCACAACGACGAGGAGCACCGCCCGATGAAGACCTGCCACCAGTTCAAGATCGTCCGTGCGGAGTACGAGCGAGAGATCGGATTCATGCTCGCTCACTCCGAGCGGCATGCGGGCAGGCCGGCGGCGAAGTCCAGTGCGAAGCAAGCTGCCTCGGCGAAACAGCGGATGGCTCGCGCGCTCAACAGCCACGTCAGGCGCTGCCCCGAGTGCGGCTGAGCTGGCAAAACCCCTGCGCAAAGCCTGTACCCGTAAAGGTGGCCCGGTTCCACGCCGGGCCACCGCCCCTCTTAAGGAGGTACGCCGTGACTCCGCGTCTCCCTCGCTCTTCCCAGCCCACCACCGCCGAGGCCAATGCCTGGGCGGACGTCCTGGTCCGCCGGCAACTCCTCCACGCCGTCGTCCTCACGCCGACCGGGCAGTGGCTCGTCCAGGACCGTCCCAGCAGACCGGTCCGCGTCCTTGCCAGCCCAGCCGATGTCCTCGCGCTGGCCGCAACCATCCAGCACCGCACCCGCTCTACGAGGCCCGAATCCCGATGACGAACGCACGCAAGAACAGCACCACCCCGGAACCTGATCCCGGCTCCAACTCGGTCTCGGGGCGAGCAAGTTATCGCAAGAGCATTGCTCCCGTCGGGAGCAATGCTCTTGCGTCCCCCGCTCCTGAAGCGGCGGGAGCGGACCGGCACCGGGGGGCGCCGACCCGTGAGGATGCGACCGAGGGCGGCTCGCATCCTGGGAAGCAGGACCAACACACCTGCCACAGTGCGCACTGCACGCACACCGCCCCTTCCAAGCCGCATGTGCAGCAGCGTGAACGCCTGCGCGACGAGAACAAACGCATACGCCAGCCCAGCTGCCGCATGAACGACGACGAGTACCAACTCCTCACCCGAGCAGCCGCCGTATGCAACATGAGCGTCGCCAGTTTCCTCGCCCACGCCGCTCTCAATGCCGCCCGCGACCTCGACCGCACAGCAGCGGAAATCGCCACCCAACGAGAAGTCCACAGCGAACTCTTCGCTGTGCGCCGGCACCTCGGCCACATCGGTAACAACCTCAACCAGGTAGCCAAAGCCATCAACTCTGGTGCCGACGTCCCGTACGCCGAAGCCGTACTCGGCGCCGTCCAGCGCGTCACCCAGCGCGTGGACTCCTTCATCCAGCACTACCTCGACACCGAAACGCGAACCGGATGATCCCGCGCGTCCACAAGCGCGGCTCGACCACGTTCGGTCTGCTCAACTACCTCTACGGCAAAGGGACCCACGAGGAGCATGTCGACCCGCATCTCGTGGCGGCCTGGGACAGCTTCGCTCCCGACCCCGGGCGCGATCCGCACGCTACGAAGAGACAGCTGCAGCAGCTCCTGGACCAGCCCGTCCAGGCGCTCGCGGAGTCGCGACGCCCGGCGAAGCACGTCTGGCACCTTTCGGTCCGGGCCGCACCGGATGACCCGGTTCTCTCCGACGAGCAATGGGGCGAGATCGCCCGACGCATGGTCGCCGCGACCGGCATCGCGCCGGCCGCCGACGAGGCGGGGTGCCGCTGGGCGGCCGTGCGCCACGCCGACGACCACGTCCACATCATTGCCACGCTCGTCCGCGAGGACGGCCGGCGCCCCCGGCTCAACAACGACGCCAAGCGATCTCAGGCCGAAGCCCGCCTGATCGAAGCCGAGTACGGGCTCAAGCAGCTCAGCACCGGGGATGGGACCGCAGCGCAGCGCCCGACCAGCGCCGAGCGCCACAAGGCCCAGCGCCAGGGCCGCGAGCGCACCGCGCGCGAAGAACTGCGCGAGAGCGTACGTCGAGCGGTGGCCGGCGCCAGAAGCGAAGAGGAGTTCTTCGACCGCCTCGCCGCCGCCGGCCTGCTGATCCGCAAGCGCGAGGCGCCATCCGGCGACCTGCTCGGCTACAAGGTGGCCCTGCCGGATGACCGCAACAAAGACGGTGAGCCCGTGTTCTACCCCGGCGCGCGCCTCGCCCCGGATCTGTCCCTGCCGCGCATCCGGGAGCGATGGTCCGCCGACTTCGACAAGACGGCGTCGCCAGATTCCCCTGGCAATGCCTCGCCCAACAGCCCTTCTGCAGCGCGTCGCCGGACGGCCACGGTTGCGTGGGGGGCAATCGGGGCTGTCGAGTACGGTGACGACGCAGTTGCTGCCGCGTACATCTCCGCGACCGGCGAGGTCCTGGACGCCCTCGCGAAAACGTCCGCCGCCCACACCCGCAGCGAACTACGCGACGCGGCCTTTGCGTTCGAGCGGGCCTCGCGTTCCCACGTACGCGCTGCGCAGGGACACGACCGGGCCTTGCGGCAGGCAGCCCGCGACCTCGTCCACGGAGGTCCGGCCCTCGGCCGGGGCGAGGACGGTGCCGCCACCGCTATGGCGATCGACATGCTGTTCTTCCTCGTCACTGCCGCCGCCCACTGGCATGCGAGGAAGGGCCACGCCCAGCAGGCCGAAGCCGCGACCCGGGCCGCCGAGCACCTGCGCAACGCCTACCGGCCCGCCGCCGCTCAGCCGCTCGGTCTGCTCTACCAGCGCGGCCGACGCCTGAGCCAGCCTGCGCTCCAGCGACAGACAGCACTTCTGCGGGAAACGCTGCCGAGTCTGGCCGAGCGGATCCTCGCCGAGCCTGGCTGGTACGCCCTGGCCGCGACCATCGCGGAAGCCTACGCCGCCGGCCACGACCCGGCCGCACTCCTGTCCGACGCTGTGGAGAGCCGTGAACTCGGCACCGCGGACTCGGTCAGTGATGTCCTGGTGTGGCGTTTGCGGCGGCGCGCAGATCTGCCGGCTGACGCTCCTGGGACACCGAAGAACCGCACGGCAAAAAATTCGGCGACCACGCGCCCGCCGGCGCCCAGAACCACCACATCTGGCCACCGTTTCGGTGACGAGGCGCCCGGCAACACGCGATGATCCTCTGCCGCCGGTGCGGCTGCGTCTCAGAGGAATTCGTGGACACCACGCATTCTCGTACGCAGCTTCGCCTGGGTGGCCCGGCTGTCGAGGCGGACATCGAGCGCACCGGAAAGCGAGGTGCCGGCGCGGAGGCCCTTCGGCAGCCGGGAAGCATCGAGCCCGTCCCGCTGAGCGATCAGCACACCCAGGCCGTGGCGACTCACGGCATCCCCACCCGCAAGGTGGTGTACGCCGCACGCGTCAGTGAAGGCCAACTCCAGCAGGGCAGCGGCGAGGTCCCTGACATGCACGGGACAACGGACGTCGTCGGTGAACAGCGCACCGGTTCGGGAGCCGGTCGCGAGGTCGTGCACGAGGCGGACATGTTCGGACTGGATGCCGCCGATGATCAGAGAGGTACGGACGATGACGGCGGCCGGCGCCAGTAGCCGGACGCCAGTCTCCGCCGCTGCCTTCGCTGCCCCGTACGGGGTGACAGGATCGGGGAGACATGACTCGTCGTAGTGGACTCGGCTGCCGGAGAACACGGCGTCGCTGCTGACGTGAACGAGGCGGCAGTCGTACTTCACCGCGGTCATCGCCAGGCGGACGGAGCCTTCGGCCGTGACGGCCCAGTTGGCGCTGCCGCTGCTCGCGTTGATGACCACGCAGGGGGCGAGCGAGGCAACGACCTCTTTGACACGGCCGTCGTCGCGCAGGTCCACCTCGTGCCACATGGCCTTCGGACCATCGCACGGCCTGGTCGCGAAGGTCGCGGCGACGCGATGCCCAGCGGCAGATGCCTGGCGGACCAGCTCGGTGCCCAGAAACCCGCTGCCTCCGACAATAAGGGCAGTCATGGCATGCCACGGTAGACGACCCCCACCTCGCTCGGAGTGCTTCATCCCGAGCGGCCCTGTCCTGAGGATGCAAGGAGATGTCCTATGACCTGCCGAAAGTCACTGTGGACTTTGTTAATTGAAACCGCCCAAGGCGTGGGGCACGATCATGAAGCGAGTAGGACGAGGCAAGGGAGGACGCCAGGGTGTTTCACCGAATACGCCGCAGGACCAAGGGGCCCAGCGAGGAGCAGCGCCAGTTCGCCGAGGTGTATGCGCGGATGCAGCACCAGGTCCCGCCGGGCATCGGGATGCCGCGCACTACGCTGGAGTACAACGAGCCGGTCGCCGTCGTCGACGACTTCCTCCCGCCCGAACTGAGGGTGCCGAGCCACGACCAGGTCGAAGGCAAGATGATGCCGTGGAAGCCGCCTCTCGTCCTCGACGGTGAGATGGCCGCCTGCATCAAGTGCGGCGCGTACCGGGACTGGCTCATCCTCTCCACCCGCGGTGAGATCTGGCTGCGGTGCCGGGCCGGACACCAGCAGCTGGAGACCCGCATCGACACCGCCTGGTACAACCGGCACTCGGGACCGGCGGACGCGACGCACGCCACGTTCGAGGACTGCCTGCGCCACCTCGGGCACTGACCACCACTCCTACAACCCCACCGGGCCCTGGGGCCCGCACTGACCACCCGCCGCCTAGCACCAAGGGGTCAGTTCCGTCATGCGCGTTCGCGTCGCCACCACCGCACTCGGCATCACCGCCGCCCTCCTCGCCGTGCCCGCCTGCTCCACCGACACCACCGGGTCCAAGCACCAGACCCCCTCCTCCCGTACGGGAAAGCCGACCGAGGCCGCCCAGGAGTCGGCCGCGCTCTCCTCGGCCGCGCTCGAGTCCCGCCTGCTCGATGAGAGGGACCTCGGCAGCGGCTACCTTCCCAAGCCGGAACGTCCGGCCCAGCACGACGACGTCACCGTCATCGGCTGCCCGACCCTGAGCGAACTGGGCGGCGACGCGGCGACTGGCGGCACGCTCGCCTTCCCGCACAAGGCGGAGGCGGACTTCACCTACGGCGGCAGCTCCTCGGAAATCTCCGAGGAGCTGTACAGCGACAGCGTGAAGAAGCTCTCCGACGGCATCGGCCGGATCTTCGATGCCATGACCGACTGCCCGACCTATCAGGTCGTCGCGGGCGGCACCCCGGTCGACGTGACCTCGCAGAAGCTGCCCGCGCCCCACGCCGGCGGTGACGAGCAGTGGAGCCAGCTCCTGACGTTCATCGCCGGAGGACGGAGCACCGTGGTCAAGCAGACCGCGATCCGCGACGGCAACCTGCTGCTGGTCGTCTCCGGCTCCCCGGCCCTCGTCGATCGCCACCTCGACAAGGCCCTCACCAAAGCCACGGCACCGAGCTGACCTGCGTGCACGTCACGCTGCTGCCTCCGGCCACCACAGGTCGGGGGGTAGCGGTGTTCTGTGGCCATACGCAGTGTTGCCTCATGTCATGTTGCGGCTGAGAGGGTCAAGTGGCTTACGAGTGACGACTGTTCTGGGTCGGTGACGGAGGTGCTCCCGTTAGATGTCGACCCGTCCCCGGCTGGGAGCCACAGCATGGCCGCTCCGTGGAGAACCGGCTGATCCGCATCCGCCGCCACACCTGATCCGTGTCCGAGTCCAGCGGCGGTGTCGGCTCGATCACAGCCGCCACCGACGCGGCGAGCTAGCCCTGTGGCAGCACCGCCCCGATCAGCTCCAGCAACGCCTCCAACGTGGCCACCTTCGGCGCGGTAACCTCCCCGGTGAAGGTGGCCACCCGCTCGGCGGTCTCCCTCAGCACCACCTGCAACGCTGGCAAGGCCGTTGCCGCCGGCCGGTCAAGTTCGTACGCAATACGGCACGGTCACGCACATCAAGGATGAGGCGGTGCTCGCTGTGGTCATCAACCTCGTTGGCAGCGGCTTTCATCGAAAGAGCTTGGCCGCCCTGGTTCGGGGCGTCTAGCTTGGCATCGTGATCTCCCGCTATTACCTCAAGTGCCCGGGATGTGCAGAGGCGTTCGACGCCCGCCTAGGTGTGGAACCGACCCGCGGAACGCGCTTCTACCTGCCGTGCCCGCATTGCGGACTATCGATCCGAGGCTCGATGTCGGGCACTGAGCTCGAAAATCACCGTATCGCCATCGAGTGCGAGGTGCTGAGCGACTCCGCGCCAGAGTCTCCTGATAGACGCGTCGTGACCATCAATCCGTTCGTGCCGTCGCGCTACGACGCCGATACGTTCACGCCGATGGGGTCTTTCCCGACGATGACGCTCCTCCAGGCCCTCGGCGACGACGCCTTTGCGAAGTTCCAGTCCGAACGACATGCGGCGCTCGAAGCGGGCCGCAATCAATGGCCCACGGTCCGCATGCTGTTCCAGTACTACCTCCAGGGCAATACTGGGATGTTCGTTCGCATCGCACAGCAGCAGCTCGGCCTCGCATGGGAACCGAGCACAAGTCATGAGCGGACGGCCGTCGCTTACCAGGCTATGGGCGCAGTGACGACGGTCATCACAGGGACCACGGGGACCACCAGCGCGAACGTGGGCGGCCGTTTTTCGCGCAAGCACTTCGCAGCGATGAAACGAAACAAGGATCACCTCGCGACCTTCCGGCGTCGAGGACAGTCCTCGGCGGCTCTGGAGCGAGATGTCTTCACCGAGCTCAACCGTTTCGTGGAACATCACGAGTCCTGGGAGATGGGGCTCCTGGGGAGGTTCTTCGGGCCGGGCGCCAAGGATGCCTTCGACGACCTTGTCCTCTACCGCGACGAGTTCTCGATGGTGAGGGACCTTTACCAGCACGGATTCGAGCTCGCTTGCAAGTGCCTGTGGCCGCTTGTTGCAGCACAGAACACGGTGAAGCGCGGAAGCCCGGACGACTTCGGAGCCGTCCACCCCGACCGCGTACCCGAGAAGAAGCGCCCCAGGAACCTCGACAAGTTCGACAAGCTGCCGAATGCCTTCAAGATCGCATATGTGGCACAGGTGCCAGGTTGGGAGCCATTCGAGAGCTTGCTCAACAACCGTCGCCGGAACACGATCGGGCACGCGACAGCACATCACGACCTTCAGACAGGCCGCGTTGTCAGCGATGAGAGCCCCTCCGGGATGACGTATCTCGAGTTCCTCGGCGAGGTCCTCGGTGTCTTCGAAGCGCTCTCGACCCTTGGCCAGGTACTCAGGGCCAGTCGTGTTGCCTCCTCGCCGGACTTCGGTCCCTTCGAATGACAACGCCGAGGTACAGGGACACGTGCCACAGCGGGCCGGGCGCCGTCTCACCACCCTCCCTGGAGGTGTACTGGGTCGGGACCGTGCGGCGGGGGCATCCTGGTCCGGGCCAGATGAACGTCGGCCCGCTCCTGGCAGGTGCGCCCGAGCTTGGAGGCGTACCGGTACGTTACTGGCTGACGCATTGAGCGGCGCGAGCGGCTTGCCCTGAGTACCCGGGCTCGGACCTGGCCGAGCTGGACATAGAGCACGGTGAGCATCAAAGACTGAACGGCCCCTTCCCCTGAGAAGCAAGAAAGTCCGGCACCCCCCGACTGGGGAGGGTGCCGGACTGCGATCATCGAGTGCGGTGCGCGGGCCGTTAGAAGGCCGGCGCGCGCAGGAGGCGCTCCTGGGTGGCCTCGGGCAGTACCCGCCGCAGGACCGGTGCGGTCGAGCTGAGGGAAGCGGCGAAGGCGGCGACGAGATCGTGCGGGACGCTGGCAGCGAACGATGCCGCCCACAGACACGGCGCGCCGAGCGCAGGCTCGGCCCACGCCTGCCATCCGGCCAGTCCCGTCTCGTCGTCCTCGGCGGACAGGGCCCGCGGGTCGGCGTCCTGGATGAGGGGCGGGACCTCGCCGAGGCTGATGTGCGAGGTGAACGTCGGGTCCGTCGCTGCCGCCTGGGGTTGGTCGATGTCGCGAAACCATCCGTGGGCGGCGACAGCGTCAAGGACCAGTTCGGATCCGGCGAGCGGCACGGCAGGCTGGTCGCTTGCGTCGAGCGCGACAAGGAAGTCGACCACCGCCTCGCCGGGGACGTCACGGGTGAAGTAGGCCGACCACTGGGCGAGCGAGCTGCTCGCCTCGGCTCGGGCGGAGATCTGCCAGGCGATCGGCAGCTCGTCCAGGTGGAACGGCTCGTCCGCCAGGCCCCACTGGGCCCAGCGCAAGGCATCGGGGCTGATGTGCAAGACGGTGCTGCGCAGGACCTGGCGGTCCTCCGGTGCCTCGTCCACCTCGTGCCGTCCGCGGACGATCGTCAGGCTCGTCCAGCCCAGGCCGGCGAGCGCGTCGGCGACGACGTCGTAGAGGCGTCCGTCGTCACCGGCCAAGTGCCGGGGGCCGACCCAGAACGCTGGCTGGCTGCCGCGCGGGGTGGACGAGTCGGGCGGGAAATCGGGGTACAGGGGCGCCTCCAAGGGCTTGGTGCGGGTCTAGTTGTCGCCGGCACGGCGGCGGGGACGGCGCGGGGGCGCCTGGACGGGGCCCTGCCACGTCAGGGCGATGGCAACCTCCGGCGGAAGGTGGCCAAGCTGTGCGTCTGGGTCCGGTCCTTCGGCGAGGTAGACGACGGTCTGGCCGGTCTCGTCGACCGACTGCAGGACCTGCGCCAAGCGGTGCGCCATCGGGACGAAGGGGTTCATGGCCTGGCGGACCGGAGCACTCCGGTCGCAGCCGGACAACAGGTCGATGAGATCGCCGACGGTCATCTCCGGGGACGTCACGGGCAGCCTTCTGGGGTTCGGGGGAAACGGGGGCAGTGGAACGGGCCGACCTTCGGTACGGCCAGCGCTCACAGGGCGGGCACTACGTGTCAGTGTCCGCGCTGTCAGAGGCGGCGTGAGGTCTCCAGCACGCTCGCTACGGTGGCGGCAACGATGTCGGCCGGCGTCTCGGTGTCGAACGACAGGTGGTAGCCGCGGACCTTAGCGGTTCCGGTGACAGCAATCTTCCATCCCTCGCCGTCCGTGCCGGGGCGGCCGAGCGGAAACCATCCGAGGTAGAACCGGCCGTCCTTGGAGCTGACGTGCACGTCAGCGCGATCGTCGACGATCAGGTGGAAGTCCTCGGCGGAGAACTGGTCCATGACCAGGGTCGGCTGACCGGGGCCGAGCTGCCACTCCCGCGGTCGCAGGGCTTCGACGGTGGTGGAGAAACCGGGGCCCGCAGGGGCTACGGTCACGGGCAATCACCTCTCTGACCTGGGGTTTCTTGCAAGTTCGTCTACGTTGACATGTCCTCGCGCCCGTTGGCCAGTCTTTCCGGGATCTTTCCTGTCTGCCGCCGGCGAACTGCCATCCGTCGGCAGTGTGGGATCTCAGACCCTGTGGCCGAATCTCACGTCAGCTGGCCATTCAATGGCCGTTTGGCCACGAATCCGAGACCGGCTGCTCAGCCTGCGTTCGCTCTACGGAGCGAGTCGACGCGAGATCAGGATCCGGTAGGGGGCAGCCGCACCCCCAGCACGGCTCTCGTCAGCTGCGAGTCCTGGTGTCGCCCCAGCCAGAACCGGAGCCGACTTTGATCGATGCGGCACCGAGATCATACGGTTTCGATACCGTCATGTGTGCAGTCACCGTTCATGACGTTGTTGTTCCGGAAAGTGACGAATGTTCATCGAAAAGCTCGTGCTGGAGAACTTCAAGTGCTTCGGGCCGGGGCGCACTTCCCTCCGCCTGGACCGGGGCATGACTGTCTTCATAGGCACCAACGGTTCGGGCAAAACTGCGGCCTGCGAGGCGCTACTGCGGTTGTTCGGGATATCCGGGCAGGAGCGGTCCGTACGTGTAGACGACTTTCACGTGCCCGTCGGCGAGACCGACCTGCCCACCCGCCGCGAGCTCACGATCGAGGCAGTGCTCGCCTTCCCCGAACTCGACGGCAGCGGGGAGAACGACGAAATCGGAGAAGACGACGATGGTGATGTGGCGGTGAATGCAGAACGCCAGCAACAGGCCAGCGCATCCCGAGCGATACCGGAGTTCTTCCGTCGCATGGCCGCTACGGAGGACGGCGACCTGAAGGTCCGGGTGGCGCTCCGGGCCGAATGGGTCGATGACGGCACGATGGAGGGGGCGATCACCGAGTCACGCGTGATCGTCAGCACCCTTGCCGACGAGTACGACGAGGACGACTACGTGCAGCTGACTGCTGCGGAGCGCAGTCGTATCCAGATGGTCTACATCCCGGCGTCCCGTGACGGCGTGCGTCAGGTGACGGCCTTTCTCCGCAGCCGACTGTGGCGCGCTGCGCAGTGGTCAGCTGGTCTGCGTGACCTCGTCAACGGCCACGCGGCTGAAGTCGCCGAGAAGTTCACCGAAGAGCCCGTGGTCCAGGCGGTCGAAGGCGCACTGACGGCCCGGTGGCAGGAACTGCACGACGCGGGGATGCACTCGGATCCGAAGCTGCGACTCCTCGACGGCGACTTCAACCAGCTGGTCCGCGCTTCTGAAGTCGTCTTCGAGCCCGACCACAACAGTAGGCCCAGGCCAGCCCGCATGCTGAGTGACGGGCAGCGGTCGCTTCTGCACCTCGCCCTAGTGGCGGCAGCTATCGACGTCGAGGCCGCAGTCTGTGCTGGCCAGCACATCGATGACTTCACACTGCAAGCCGCTCACCTGCCGCACCTGACCCTGATCGCGGTCGAGGAACCCGAGAACAGCCTTTCGCCGTTCTATCTGTCCCGGATCGTCAGCCAGTTGCAAGACCTGAGCGGCACCACGGCGACACAGACGATCCTCTCCAGCCACTCCGCCAGCGTCATGCCCCGCATCCGGCCCGAAGATGTCCGGTACTTCCGCACTGAGCCAGCCACCGCGACCGCATCGGTCCGCGAGATTACCCTCCCCGGCGACACCACCAAGGCAGGCAAGTACGTACGCGAAGCAGTGCGCGCCCACCCGGAACTGTACTTCGCCAAGTTCGTGGTGCTCGGCGAAGGCGACACCGAGCAGCTCGTCATCCCCCGGATCGCCCAGGCTCACGGTGTCCAACTGGATCCGTCGTTCATCGCGATGGTGCCGCTCGATGGCCGACACACCAACCACATGTGGAGGCTGCTCAATGATCTGGACATCCCCCATGCCACCCTGCTGGACCTCGACTATGGCAGAGTCGGCGCGGGCCCTGCCCGGCTACGTGATGCCTGCAACCGCCTCATGGACAACGGGTTCGACCCACTGGAAGGTCTCACCGACTATGACGAGGTCGACGACATCCACGACGGCCTGCGTCTCAAGCACATCAAACCGATCCTGAAACACCTGCGCGCATTCGCCGTCTTCTACTCCGAGCCGCTCGACCTCGACTACGCCATGTTGTGCGCGTTTGAGAACGCCTACAGACACCTTGAAGCCAACCAGCGCGGACCGGATTCCAGTGATCCGACCACCACGGTCCTAGCCTCGCGCTTTCACGAGGTGGCCTGTCCAGTGGTTGATCAGAAACGCAGAAGTGCCTCTGACCAGCAAGAATGAGGATTGTCGAGGTCCTTGTTC